>JAPNUR010000040.1 GCA_026627385.1 Bacillota bacterium
AACAGTAAAACGCTACGTTGAGGCCCAAGGCACGACAGAAAAGCCAGGCAAGGCGGCCCAGAGGCCGCCGCCCGCTTAACCCCCTCCCGGCTTCGCCTGGGAAGGGGAATGCGCGGGCATTATGTTCAAACGCTTAACGCGGGCATTAGCCCGGCGGGGATTGCTGCCGATCCAGCGAGCGGGAATGTCTATATTGTCGATTGCGGAACGAACGCGGTGTCCGTGATTCTGGCGCTGTCTGCGCCATGGATCCCGCCCAGGTTGATCCCAGAGCCGGTTACAGTAAGCAGCATGAGCGGTGCGATCATCAGCAATCTGGGGTTTAATCCGATCACCGCCGCCCACAATGGGACCTATGCGGGCTACCTGGAAGAATGCGCGGCGTTGGTGGCAGGTGCGTCCTTTACGGGCGAAGGCACGGATTCTAGTATAGCCATTCCTAAATAGCGTCCATGCTTTTTGCGTCCTCAGGCTTCCACTTCCAGCGAAACGGTACCGGACCTGGTTGAGCCAATCCAGGTAAGCGAGAATGCGTTGGGCCAACTCCTCCCGTGATTATCACGAATTAAGGAATGGTTCTACTAGTCACCTCGTTGCGATTTTGGATGGTGGTCGGGTGGGACAGCAACACGTCTCCGCTACAGAGCAAGGGGAGTTTGCAGCATTGTACCAAAGACGAGGGATTATTCCCACATGGATGGATAATAGTGTGGGGATTGCGGAGGGGGTCGCGGCGCTGATTAACGCCAAGGCGCCGGTGCTGGCTATCGAGAACTATCTGGTGCAGTTAGGGGGATAATCGTGGGGCGTTGCCGAGCAACAGGCGGCGTTGGGCTTTCCGATCGCCCATAGCTAAGTAGTTACCCAAGATAAAGGAAGCACCCTGGATTCAGCGCACGGACGCGACCAGTCGACTCAAGATCCACGCCAGGCGCTTCTCCCCGGGACCTGGAATCTCCGGTTGCACAACCCGGGCCTGAGCGCGTGCCGGTTGGCAACCTGGGCGAAGGGAGAGGCTGGGGGAGAGTCCGTCTCGCCGCTCTGCGGCTAGCCCCTTTCGAAAGCGGATCCATGCATGGCCTTTGTCATACCGGCGTAACATGACGCTCATGCCCTGCGCCGAGAAACGGAGCACCTGCTGTTGAGGCCAGAGTCCTGGGCCTGATGCGCTACGCCTCAGGGGCCCGCATAAATCGAGCCCTCTTTATCGGACACTACCACCGCGCGGAAACGAAGACGGCATGGGGACGCGAATGGCGTCTTCCCATCCGTGGTGGGCGTGCGCGTCCCATCGTTCGACAGGGCCTTTTTAGCTTGGGTGGTCAGAACTGGCCATCGATCGCATAAAACGGATCGGGAGTGGCGAGACTTGTAGCCTCCGGCGGATTGCCGGGACAAGGTGTTCCCACTCCGGAAGTAAGAGAAGGGAGTGACGCTCGCAGCTGCGGGCACGCCATGAATATTTTCGAGCAAATGGCGAAGTACGGGCACGAGGAATTAGTTTTTTGGTACGACCAAACAACCGGCCTGAAAGCCATTGTGGCCATCCACAATACCACCTTGGGGCCAGCGTTAGGCGGGTGTCGGATGTGGCCTTATGCCTCGGAAGAGGATGCGATTACAGACGCATTAAGGCTTTCTCGCGGCATGACCTATAAAAACGCGGCGATGGGGCTTGATCTTGGCGGGGGGAAGTCCGTCATTTGGGCAGACAGCCGCGTGGACAAAAATGAAGCACTGTTACGTGCATTCGGCCGTTTGATTGAGAGTTTGCAGGGGCGTTATCTCACGGCCGAGGACGTCGGCATGACGGCAGCCGATATGGCGGTGGTCGCCCGTGAAACGCGGTTTGTCGGAGGACTTCAGGAAACAAGCGGGGATCCGTCTCCAGCCACCGCCTTAGGCGTGATGGAAGGAATGAAGGCAGCGGCAGAATGGGTGTGGGGCAGTGCCGATCTTAAAGGACGTCATGTGGCTATCCAGGGCATGGGGCACGTCGGGTTTTTACTGGCGCAGTATCTTCATGAAGAAGGGGCGAACCTTACCGTCACCGACATCCATCCTGAGGATTGCCGCGAGGCGGCTGAACGGCTTGGGGCCAGATGGGTAGAGCCGGATGCCATCTATGCGGTGGACGCGGATATTTTTGCGCCCTGTGCGTTAGGAGCCGTGTTAAACGACGAAACCATTCCTAAGCTCAAGGTGCGCATTGTAGCCGGCTCGGCCAACAACCAGTTAAAAGAGCCGCGCCACGGCCTGGAATTGATGAAGCGGCACATTGTGTACGTTCCCGACTACGTCATTAACGGCGGCGGGGTCATCAACGTGGCTGATGAACTGGGTCCAGGCGGTTACCACCGCGAGCGCGCCTATCAGCGGGTGCGGCTTATTGGGCGCCAGGTGGCGGAAATCTTACAACGGTCTAAGAGTGAACACTTTACGACCGAAGAGGCCGCCGATCACCTGGCGGAACACCGCCTTCACGTGCTGGGGCGCGTCCGGTCGACTTACGTGCCGCACTAAATCGGAAAAGAAGGACTTTTGATAGGGGGCGACGAAGTGGTAAACACCTCCATTTTGGGTTGAAGGAGACGCGAGGCGGGTTGGACGAGACGAACGAAGTCACAGTGGCCGACATGGAGCAACTCATTTGTCAGTTGCCCTCGGTGTTAAAATGTGCGGTCACCGTTAACGACTGGGGAGCCATCGAAGAAATTCACGTGTTGACCACGGTTGAGCGCACGCCGAAGCAAATTGTCCGCGACGTAGAAAGTGCGCTGTATGCTCAATGGAACCTGAGAGTAGACCATAAGCGCATTTCTGTGGCGCAAATCGTCGGGGACGAGGAGGAACGTGACCGGCCGGCCCCGCATGAACGGCGCCTCCGCATTCATGAATATCATATGGAAGCGGACTCGATTAACCAAACAGCCCATACTCGGGTGGTGTTAGCCTGGGGTGAGGGCGAGGATGAGCGGGTGGTGGGCCAGTGGTCCGGGGCTTACTTGCCCAGCCAGTACTATCAGGTCATGGCCTGGGCCGCCATTGACGCGATTAACCGCGTGCCGGGCATGTTAGGGCCTGTGGTGCTCGCCGAATGTCGGACGGTGCAACTGGCGAACCGCAACGTCGTGTTGCTCGCATTAAGCCAATATGATCATCGGCGCCGTGAACGCCTGTTAATTGGTGCGGCTGAGGAGCGCGGCGATGGCCAAGGAGCCAGCGTGCGGGCGGTTTTAGATGCGGTTAACCGGCGTCTCGCGATGGTTGACACCCGTCGCGGCGCAAGCCGGGGATATATGGAAGACAGAATGGGAAAGGATGGGAATGAATGAGCCGTCGCATCGAGGTGCCACCGCGGGATGTCTCGGCACCGGTACGCGTACCAGCGAAGGGTTCCGCGTCAAAGAAACCGTCAGGCGTGTTTCACGAACGGCACACGTCGGCTCAGGATCCCTTGTATCAGGCGTGGATTTTAGACGAAACCCCATTAACCTTCATGTTTGACGACGGCAGTGCCCTCAGCGGGATTTTGCGCGCCTTTGACACCTATGCTTTGCATATTGTGGACGGGGATGGCGTGTCCATGATTATCTTTAAGCAGTCGCTGCGATGGGTTCGGCCCACCTGAACTGGCATAAACGCGTAGAACCTCTGCGAGGAGCACTAGAACTCGGCTGTGCCGGGGAGGGCTGGCAGATAAAGACCCTCCTGCGGTCTCGACCAAAGGACTTGCCTCTGGGTGCCGGGCTGACGCCGGTTTCCGGCGAGGGTCCGGCTTTAGGCGGGTCTTTGGTGCTCTAGCATAATGAGGTAATCGCGCAGACGCAAAGTCAACGGGAGCCGTTGCAATTGTTGCAGCACTGTTCGTGGTGTGCCAGTGACAATGAGGCGCTTCATCATATGACCTCCTCAGACGGGTGACTGGTTACGATTAGCATATGGCGAACAGGAGGTTAGTATCCATGGAAGAGCGGCGGGGAGACCCTGAAGTGGTATTCCGTGGGCGCGTGATGACGGTTCACGTAGACCCCGTCACGGCGAAATCGGGACCCACTACCCGGGAGGTCGTCGACCGTGTCCCGGCCGTGGCGGTTGTGGCGGAAACCGCAGGCGGCAGCCTGGTCGTCGTCCGGCAGTTTCGCTGGGCCGTCCAGTCGTGGTTATACGAATTGCCGGCCGGGATGGTTAACGCGGGCGAAGCGCCGTTGGCGGCCGCGATCCGCGAACTCGAGGAAGAAACTGGATATCGGGCGACGCACTGGCAGCTGTTATATCGGTACTATAGCAGTCCTGGATACAGCAACGAGATGTTGTATATCTTTTACGCCCAAGGGCTCGAGAGGGGCACGCCGCACTACGACGCGGACGAAGAGTTAGAGGTAATAACATGGACGCGCCAAGAGGCTGCCGAGCACCTGGCGTCAGGTGAGGTACTCAACGGCATGCTGTTAATCGGCGTGAGCTGGTGGCTTCACCAAAGCCGGAGCGCATAGGGCGGAGCAAGCCATCATAGACTCCAGCCAAGGGGGTGGAGTCATGATCTTGGAGCCAGGCAACAGCCTACAAGCGCATTTTGGCCGCTACACCGGGCAGCTATACCTGACGCTCGCGGCGCTGGGGGTGGGGCTATTGTTTGGCGCGCTGGCGATAGGGACACTCTCACCGGCGGACAAGCTCTCATTGGTCCAATATCTCCGTCAATTTTTGGCCATTGAGGCACAGCGCCCCACCTATCACGCGGTGTTTCGCCCGCTATTGGTGAATAACCTAAAGATGCTCGGATTATTTTATATCCTTGGGGTGTCCGTAGCGGGCATGCCGTTGGTGCTCGTGCTGATGTTTTTCCGCGGATTTGTCTTAGGATTTGCCGGCGCATTTTTGGTCACGAGCCTACATTGGCAAGGCGTCAGTATTGGTCTTGCAACCATTGCCTTAGCGAATGTCTTTTTGTTGCCCGCGCTGGTGCTGGCGGCAGCCGTGGCGCTGGGGTTCTCGTGGGACCTGATTTCCCCGAAGACACGGCAGAATGCCCCCCACTTAGGGAAAAGCTTTGCTTTTTTTACCGGCCTAGTGGCTGTGATGGGCGCCGTGACGTTAGTGGGCACGGCGTTGGAGGCGTACGCGGCGCCTTTTTTGCTACACCTGTTAAGCCCCTGGGGTGTCTAACCGAGGCATGTTCGCCCCGGGATCGAACGCATCGGGTAAGATAGGGGCGGGGAGGGGTTCGCATGCGGTCCATGCTGGTGATTGCTATCGTGGTGGCAGGATTAGGAGTGGCCCTAGGCGCCTTTGGGGCCCACGGTCTGAAGCGACGCGTGCCCGAAGAGGCCGTCAAAATCTACCACACGGGAGTTCAGTATCAACTGACCCATGCCTTAGCCATGATTCTCGTGGCTTCACTGGTCCCGCGATGGATCTCAGAGACCTCGGGCATGTGGGTTGACCTGTTATTTTTGTTGGGTGTTATCCTCTTTTCTGGAAGTCTCTATGCACTAACCCTGGGGTGGCTCAAGGGACGATGGGGACTCATCACACCGGTTGGCGGCCTGTTCTTTTTAGCCGGGTGGACACTTTTGGCCGTACGCGCGCTGTAGCCACGGTGGCATTTGGATCCGGCATTCGGAAAGGGAGGGATGAGGCCGTGACGTTTGACATGATCCGGCAACTGTTGCGGTTGCCCTCATTATTGGAGGTGCCGAGTCTCCTAGCGGTGGAGCCGCATCCGGACGACAACGAAGTGGGCGCAGGCGCCACGATTAAGCTACTCACCGAGCGCGGCGCCACGGTCCGCTACATCACGGTGACCGATGGCCGCGCGGGGAGCGAAGATACGCACGTTCGTCCGGAGGCATTGGCCGCCATGCGCGCTGAAGAGCGTCAGCGCGCCAACCAGCTTCTCGGGGTCACAGCCAGTGATCAACTGGGTTTTGAGGATGCAGGAGCATGGAATGAGGATGACTTAATCCGGGTGCTGGTGCCGCTCATTCGTCAGTGGCGACCCGCCGCGGTGATGACGGTGGATGCTTGGACCCCGTACGAAAGTCATCCCGACCACTGGAAGACCGGCCGGGCGGTGAGCGCTGCCGTCATTTATGCCAAAAACGGCGTGGTTCAGCGTGGCGAGGGTGAACCATATGAGGTCCCCCAAGTGATCTATTATGGATCCGCGTATCCCAATACCTACGTGGATGTGAGCGAGACATGGGCCGTGAAGTTAGCGGCCATGAAAGCCCATGCCTCTCAATTTGACAATGCCGGCTGGGATCTGTTGTCGCAGTTCTTGACGGAGGAAGCTACCCGCCTCTATCGCGAACAGTACGGAGCCGATCGGGTTGGCCAAGTCGAAGCCTTTAAGGTCTTGTCCTCCTTACAGCTGCACTTTTTCCCCCAGGCGATGCGGAGCTAGTTAGCGGGTGGGAATGGTTTTGAGATTGGTGCTATGCGGCAATCCGTGTTTGGAGGGGTCCAGGTAATGGCGAATTTGGGCCATGGCAATGCCCACCTCGCCGAACCCGGTGGCTATGAGCTTAACCTTTCCGGGATACGAGACAACATCGCCCGCCGCATAGATCCCGGCCCGATTTGTGACCATGGAGGCCGGATCGACGCGAATCGTTTGGCCCTCCAAATCCAAGCCCCAATTTTTCACGGGACCGAGAGAGGGAAGAAACCCTAGCCCTCCCACGACATCATCGACTGCCCAGGATTCTTCCTCCTGCGTTTTAACGTGTTTGATGACCACCTGCGCAATATGCTCGTCACCATTGATGCGCGTGAGTTCATAAGGCGTTTTAACGGTGATGTTGGGGGATTCTCGGATGAGGCGCAAGCTTTCCTCCTGGCCGCGAAATTGATCGCGCCGATGGATTAAGATCACCTCGCGCGCCCGCGGGGCGATCGCCAGCGTCCAGTCGAGTGCAGTGTCGCCGCCTCCCACGACTAAAACCCGTCGCCCGCGAAAATGCTCTAAGGGCGGCATGAGATAATACACCCCACGATCCACAAAACGTTCGGCGTTTTCCGCCGTCAATGGGCGAGGCACAAAGGCGCCAATGCCAACCGTAATCAGGATGCTGCGAGTGTGATAGCGCGAATCCTGGGTGTAAATCTCAAAGGAGTTGTCGTCAGGTGAGCGTTCAATGGATTGGACAGCCTGATTGACGCGAAACTCCGGATCGAAGTGCTCAGCTTGTTCCCGTAAGCGCAGCGCCAGGTCTTTCCCTGTAATGCCATAAAAACCGGCGACATCATAAATGGGTTTTTCGGGATACAACGCGTAGAGCTGCCCTCCGAGTTCGGGCAGGCTTTCTAATACCGTCGTCGAGAGTCCGTGAAGCCGCGCCATGGTCGCAGCGAACAGCCCGACCGGCCCGCCGCCGATAATGGTCAGATCGCGTATGTCCAACGCTGTCCCCCCTTAGCCATTAGCGATATCATAACAAAACCCTGGCTCCCATTGAAGGCCGCGGCCATTGTCGCAATCTTAAAGAGGTTCCGCGCTAAAAGACGCGAGGAAAGATCCAGGAGGTGGTCAAGGAGGGTAGTTCCGACGTGCGTTCGATGTGAAACGCCGTCATGTCCTGGGCAGTGTGGGCGGTGAAGCTTAAAAGATGTTCAGTAAGCACCGCTGGCGCTTCCACGGTCAGCGCGTGCCAGGCTCCTGGGAGCACCATGCGGGTGAGCGGTGGAGCGAGCTTGGCGAACACCCGGTCTGCTGCCCGGTTGTCCACAATCCGATCTTCCTCGGCTAAAAAGGCTAACACCGGACGAATCACGAAGGGGGCCGTTTCCAAGGCGATGTCCTGGGCACGCAACAGCTCACCCAAAAAACGGATGGTATAGCGACGAACCACGAGACGATCGGCGTAGACGATGGGCGTAGCGTCGGCATGATGGGTCACCCCTTCGAAGGGCATGGGGCGCAGCGGTCTTAAAAAGGGCAGCCATGCTGATCCCCAACGAATGGCTGTTCGGAGTCGCGGGGAGAGTTCGGCTTGCAGCCCAAAGGCTGGCGATGCGAGCACGAGTCCGGCAACGTGCAGGGCGATCTCAGGAGCGGCGGCTGCAATAAAGGCAATGAGGGCCCCGTAGCTTTCACCCCCCAGGTAAACCGGGAGTTCGGGGTGGCTTTGGCGCATCGCCAACACGATCCGCATCACATCCGCTACGTGATCTTCAAAGCGGCGAACGGTGCCACGAGGTCCACTAGACCGTCCATGACCCCGCAGATCGGGCAGGAACACCTTAACGCCTTGCTGCGCCAGGTCGAGTGCCCAGGGCAGGTAGTATTCCGAATGGACCATAGAGCCATGCACAAAGACAAGGCCGCTCGTCGGTTGGTGAGGGGTGACATGGCGGACAAACAGGGACCCTTCTCCCCGGCGTTTGGGTTGAAGAATGTGTGCCCCGAGACGAATCGGGTAAAAATCGGTGTTCACTGGGTGTGTGCAGCAGTCACGCCCTGACCCTGGGATCGTGAGCGAACGCCGCAACCTCCTTCCTCAATTGAAGTCGTCATCGGTTCCGACGAGTGCAGAGATGCAAGACAGCGGACTCATCGGCCTCGCACCCCGACGTTTGCCGTTCTTTAGCCCCTGAGCGGATGCTGTGTGGACCCCCGGACCTGCCTTGGGTGTTATCCCCATACCACGTGTGAGAGAGACCCGATTCAGAGCGCACCATGTCGGTCATCGGTCGCTGGGGCCGGCGCGTGTCGGCATTCATCCCCGCACGCCGCTGGGCTCCATCCCTACCCACGGTTGAAAATGTGCTGACCCGATTGAGCGTCTCACCCTGTTTTCTCATGCGCAAACAACCCTTTAGGAACGGGACAGATTGCTCCCCCTCCGAGCCTCGTTTCCCGCCTTCATCGCTAGGCGTCCGCTGTCGAACCCGACGAGCCTAGCTCCGCAGGCCACTCGTCCGAGACTTGGGATGGCGGATGGTCTTGGATCCGGTGGTCCCCGGCTAGCCTATGAAAAGAGATGGGGACTGCCGCGCTATGGTCAAATTATCGCCCAATGACACGCTCAAGGCAAGCCAGGAAACGCCGGCTGCCACCGAATCTTGGAATCTCGTCACAATTTTGCGAGCGACCGGCGAAATTCCCGTGTGTTGGCGGTGTCGCCGACCATTGGACCGTGAGACGAGGATTTCCCGTCTGACAACTGGCGCTGGATTTTCTACCATGACCAGGCCGAATTGTCATGGTCTGACAACCGGGGGACCCGCTTTATGGGGTGAATCGAAGATGTTCTTCGTAGGGCCTACCTCTCCTTGCCCGAACCCGTCAGCTAACTCCGGAGGCAATTTGTCGCGAGAGGGGTTTCGTGTATGCATAGTCTCTTCAAGGGCGCTTCGCTGTTCGGCGCATTCGCCCTTAGTGTTGCGCTAAATGGGACCAGTTTGGCCGCGAGTGTGCCATCCACCCACACGTTGGAAGAATCCCATCCAGCCATGCAACAGGTGTTACATTGGGGATCCTGCGGCCATTGGGTGATGACCTTGCAGGCGGACTTAGCTCTGTTGGGTTATGTCCAAGTCGGCCCGATTGACGGGTTCTTTGGGCGCGATACCGAGCAGGCGTTGAAGGCCTTTGAACGCCGCCACGGCTTTCTCGCCACGGGTGTCACGTCGCCGGCCGTGTGGCAAGACATTTTGGCGGGATTTGGGTTAGTACCCCCTGTCCAGTCAACGTCGGCGCCTAAAGCACCGGCCGGTCAGCGTGGTGCGTCGTCCAGTAGCGGCCAGAGCACCGCGTCTACGGGAGGAAACAGTTCCTCAGCGAACAATCCCAGTGGCAGCGTGCTCCCCGCCGCCTTTCCGAACGGGGGGACTCCAGTTGCGGAACCATCGCTACCGAGTCCGTCAGCCGGTGTTGAAGGGCAATTTACTCCGTCCGTGCGCACCATTGACGGTCGGCCGGTGTTAGAAGCGTTCCATATGGTGGCCACCGCCTATGGGCCGAGCCTAGCTGATAATTATCCTTATGGACCAGTCGACGCATTTGGCCAGCCATTAGAAGATGGCATGGTGGCCGTGGATCCGAACGTGATTCCTTTGCGATCGATTGTCTACGTTACCGGCTATACGGATAATTATCTGCCATCCTCAGGTTTTCTAGGGCAAGCCATGGATACCGGCGGGGCTATTCAAGGCGATCGCATAGACATCTTCATTAACGCCAATCCCACGGTCATCAGTGATTTTGGGATTCAGCAAGTCACGGTGTACGTCCTGGGGCAGTAATGGACTTTGTAGAGGGACCTGCCAAGAATCTGGCAGGTCCCCGTGTTTTTGCGTACAATAAACCCGCTAAGAAGTACTGCCTGTGGCGTGGAGGGATGTCTATGTTTTCACCATTGGCCCATCGCCTCGATTTACTGGTGCAGCGTTATCGCGAGGCGATTCTCACCAAACGGCTAAAACCCGGTCAGGAGATCCGATTTGAAGAAGAGGCGCGCTCCCAGAACGTGCCGTTACCGTTGATGCGGTCCTGTTTTCGCCAACTTGCCAACATGGGATTGGTCGAGTTGCGTCCTGGGGGGCGCGCCGTGATTAGGACAAACAACATCCAGTCGCTGCAGTCGCTGGAATTTGGGATGACCCGGCGCCGCGCGTAAGGGGCGACTGGCCCCTTAGGCGTCTGGGGATGCTGACTCGTCCAATGCTTGAGCCAGATCCTCGTACAAATCGTCTGGATGCTCCAATCCCACCGATAGCCGGATGAGGTCGCCAGCAGCTCCTGCCAGTTCCTGTTCTTCCGGGCTCAATTGCTGATGGGTGGTGGAAGCCGGATGAATGGCCATGGAGCGTACATCACCAACATTGGCGACGATGAGCCAGAGCTTCAGCCGATCGAGCACGCGCAGCGCTTGGTCGGCCCCGCCTTTGACTCCAAAGTTTAACATGGATCCGTAAAGCCCGGGGCGAAGATATTCTTTGGCCAAAGCATGGCTAGGATGGTGGGGCAGGCCGGGATAGGTGACCCAGCTGACTTGTGGGTGGTTAAGGAGCTGTTCGGCAATCTTTTGAGCGGAGGTACAGGCTTGCCGCATGCGCACGGGAAGGGTTTCCAACCCCTGCAAAATATAATAGGCGTTCGTGGGCGACAGGGCAGCTCCCGTATCGCGGAGGACCTTGACGCGAAGCCGCGTCACGTATGCCGCTTCGCCGAGCGAAGCAAAGACTAATCCGTGATAGCTGGCGTCCGGTTGGGAATAATAGCTAAACCGTTCGCTGTCGTAGTTGAAGTGTCCGCCGTCCACCACGATGCCTCCCAAGGCGTTTCCGTGTCCACCCATCCATTTGGTCAGCGAATGCACCACGATGTCGGCGCCGTGCTTGAGCGGTTGGGCGACATAGGGGGTGCAAAAGGTGTTGTCGACAATGAGGGGCACGCCATGGCGATGCGCGAGGTCAGCCCAGGCGCGGATGTCGGTCACGTTCAGCCGGGGGTTGCCGATGGCTTCGACGAAAACCGCCCGCGTCGCAGGATCGAACATGGCGTCAGCCTGGGCGAGATCCTCGTCGGCCACAAAGCGCACGTGAATCCCCATATCTTCCAGCGTCGAGGTAAAGAGCGTCCAGGTGCCGCCATAAAGGGAAGTCGAGGCGATGATGTTGTCGCCCGCTCGAGCCACGTTGAGAATGGCGGCGGTGATGGCGGCCATCCCGCTAGAAAAGGCCACGGCGCCGACGCCGCCTTCCAGGGCGGCCACGCGACGTTCTAACACATCAGTGGTGGGATTCATAATCCGGGTATAAATATTGCCGGGTTCTTCTAATGCAAAAAGACGGGCAGCGTGGCCGGTGTCATGAAATTGGTAACCGACCGTTTGATAAATGGGCACGGAAATGGCTTGGGTTGACGCGTCGCTGTCGTACCCGCCGCGCACGGCAATCGTTTCCGGCCGCCATTGGGGGGAAAGTGTCACATGAGTTGCCTCCTTTTAACGGTATCCCCGACGTAGACGCCCAGGGGAACGCTTGCGATATGCCGCGATATTCACATATCCCGGTCTTCCCCGGTGACCCCTGGATTCATGGGGCGCACGCTTGGCCCGCTATCCTATTCGTCTCATTGGCCAGGACGTTGGTTCACCTTCGTCGGGGATTACCTCCTGGAACCGACGCGTCCCAGGCCCTATGGCCGGGACATGCGGCCCAGTTTTCGGTCATTACACCATAGCCTCAGTCATTTGGCAAGAGATCACCAGGAAATGGCTATGCTACACTAGCCACGATAGGGGATGTCTTACATGCGCAATGTCTTACTCTTAGGCGGTACGTCAATAATGAAGCCGTTGGCCTTACGGCTGCTCAAGGAGGGCTCCCAAGTGTTGGTGGTGGGACGGACGTCCGCTCCCGTGCGTGCGATGGAGGTGGAGGCCGGCCTAGAGGCCGAGCGGCTCAAAGGCATTGCCCTGGATTATCACGACGGCGAACGGTTGCGTCGTTGGATCAACCATATGCAACTGATGTACGGGCCCATTGACGAGGTGATTGCCTGGGTTCGCGGTGACTGGCGGTCGGTGTTGGAAGGAGTCGATCAAGAGATTGCCGCTTATCGCCGCAATCCCTGGCACTTATACCACATCCTGGGGGGCGATCTTCTACGCGAATTCCCACCACCTCCCGAGTGGTCACCGCTTTGTCGCTATCACCGGGTGATTCTCGACCGCCATGGCGACCACGGGCTTACCGCTGCTGACATCACCCAGGGGATTTACGAAGCCATGGCGCGCCAATGGGAGGAATGCATTATCCGCCCGGATCTTCGCGAATAGCTATCGGCGGCAGTGCAGCGCGTGGGTATTGGCTGGGGCCCTGGTGGGAGACTAACACGGTGGCCCCACACCCTTTGCCTGCCCCAGGCGGGACCGACGCAATACCGGGCGTACACGAGGGGGAATAGTCGATGACATCATTTTGGGCCGAAGCTGCGGAACCCCAATGGACCGCGAGTCCCCTCCGCGAGCCCTTGCGGTGCGAGGTGGCCGTGGTGGGCGGGGGCTTTACCGGCCTCGCTTCGGCGTACCATCTGGCGCGAGCGGGTGTCGACGTTGGCCTTTTTGAGGCACGCGAGCTAGTGTCCGGTGCTAGCGGCCAAAATGGCGGACAGGTGCTCCTGGGATGGCCGCGAGACCTGACGTCGCTAGCCCATGAATGGGGCGACCTGGTCGCGGAGGCGCTCTGGACGCTGTCGCGCCGTGCGGTAGCTCGTGTGGCGCAACTTATTGACGAGGAAGACATTCGATGTCAATGGCGCCAAACTGGTCACGTGGATGCGGCGACGACAAGCCAAGAGGTGGACGCATTGCAAGCGGAACGCGAGTGGCTTATCCAGCATGGGCACCAGACGGCGGTTTGGTGGAGCGCCGACGCCATGCGGCAGCGGTTAGGAACCCCGTACTACAGAGGCGGGCTGTTTGACGAACAGGCCTGGGCCTTTCACCCCCGCCAATATGGGTGGGGACTCGCCCTGGCTGCCCGGCGCCATGGTGCCCGCCTATTTTCGCACACCCCCATCATTCGCGTGGTTCAGCACCCCGGACCCACCTACGAACTCGTGACCGGATCGGGATTTTCGATACAGGCAAAGCACGTGCTGTGGGCCACAAACGGGTACTTACCGCCTGGCGCGCATTGGCTAAGAGGGCGCATCGTGCCAGTTTACAGCGCGCAGATTGCGGTGCAGCTGGCAGAGCCTTCGGCTTTGCCCCTTGACCTGCCCACGGTATCTGATACCTCCCCTGAGTATCATTACTTTTCTCGAGTTGGACCAGACCTGGTGATATTTGGCGGCCGGCTAGAAACACACGCCCGGCGCCAGGGCGATTTTTCGCCTCTCGAGGATCAGTGGCGGCAGCTCTTTCCGACGGTGGGATCAGTGCGCGTAACGCACCGGTGGGCGGGTCGCATTGCGTTGTCCCAAGACTTCATGCCGCATATTGTCCAATGGGCGCCGGGGTGTTGGTTTGCCGGCGGTTACACCGGACACGGCGCGGCCTTATCGACCGAATTTGGAGCAATCATGGCGACACTGGCGACGGGCGGCCATGTCCCTGGCGAGGTGGAGACGCTTTTAAAGCTACCGTGGCGCCCTCTCCGTTTCCGACGCCACTGGCGGCCGGGAGCCCGCGCGACCATCGGCGATGGGCGCCATGCGCCTTTGGTTCGCGCGACCATTCGGGTATGATGCATAAAGAGGCACCTGTCCCCCAAGCGGGCACTGACCAATCGGGGCTATGAGGGCAAGAAGGTGGTCTCTGCACCCGCGCATTCAGGGTAGTTCCACGTCCGACGCGTTCTCCAGCGATGCACCCCTAAGCTGGCTCATGGCCTGGGTCGGTTCTTGGTGGCGATAGCGTTGGTAGACAAGATGTACGAGGCTTTTGAGTTCGTCGGTGTTGAGCAAGGACACATAGTTCCAGGGCCCGAGGGTAATGCGGACGGTGCGTCCCCTGGATGCGGTAGCCGTGTCGGGGAATTCGTCGTCTTCAATTTCGGTTTCCACCGAGAGGGTGGGATATTGGCCGGTAATGTGGAAATCGCGAATTTTCACGGTCGTCGCCTCCTCTGGTAGTATCTAATATTAAGACGAGCTTATGCGCAAAAAATTGCCGAAGAGGGCCGCCTTGCGCTGCTGTCGGGCATAACGAGGAGAGGGGAATGTGGATGGCTCACGAGCCAATGGCGTTTTTCGACGGCCGCCTGATGCCGCTCAAGGACGCCACGATTAACATTGCGACCCACGCCTTTAATTATGGGACCGGGGTCTTTGAAGGGCTACGCGCGTATTGGAACCAGGCTCAACAAGAACTCTTTATCGTGCAGCCTGGACCCCACTATGAGCGACTCCTGCGGTCGAGTCGGGTTTTACATATTGAGGTGCCGTATCGCGTCGACGAATTAGTCGAATGGACCATTGAGCTACTCAAGGCTAACCATTTTGAGGAGGATGTCTATATTCGCCCGTTGGCTTATAAAGCTGATCCGGCTGTCAAGGTCGGTCTGTCGGGGATTCAGAGCGCCTTTGCCATGTACGCGATCCCGATGGGCGATTACGTGCCTACGGGCGGCATCCGCGTGCAGGTCTCCAGTTGGCGTCGCATTGCGGATAACATGATTCCCTCCCGGGCCAAAGTGACCGGCGCCTACGTGAATGCCGCCCTCTCCAGTGAGCAAGCCAAAATGGATGGCTACGATGAGGCCATTCTCTTAACGGATGAGGGGCAGGTGGCAGAAGCCAGCTCATCCAATCTGTTTATGGTGCGCCGCGGCGTCTTAGTGACACCTCCAGTGACCGACGATATTCTGGAGGGCATTACCCGCGATTTGGTCATCACTTTAGCGCGCGATCATGACATTGTGGTGGAGGAGCGATCAATCGACCGGACGGAACTCTATAGCGCCGACGAACTCTTCTTGTGTGGGACGGGGGTGCAATTGGCGGCAGTGGTTGAAGTGGACCGCCGGCCTGTGGCCATGGGCGAAGCAGGGCCCATCACCCGCCGGCTGCAAGAAGCCTATATGGCTTTAGTGCGCGGCGATGCGCCGCGTTACCGCCGCTATGTGGTGCCCGTCTACCATCGCTAGCAGATCTTGGGATGACCGGCAGGGCGCGGGGTTATGCCGCGCCCCGGGTGTCTTTCAGGGGGCCAGATGGGCGACTGTGTGGTTCGAAAAGTTCCAGAGCGGCTCCTGAGCCTCCAGCCGTTGGCGCTCCGCCAGCGTAATCACGAGTCCCACATGCGAAAACAGCTGGGGAAAATTCCCGCGCACGGTGCGGGTTTCGGGGTCGATGTGCTCACCAAACAACCCCAGCGGGGTCGCCAATTCTACGTGGCGTCGAATCACGTAGTCGGCGTCAGCCAGCCGGTGCAAGCGCATGAGGACGCGCGCGTACCAAAACCCCGCGAGCATAAAGGGGTGGCGCGCCTCGCCGAGGTCGTCGTGGCGGTATCGGTACACGAAACCGTCCGTCACCAAATGCTTTTCAATCATCGCCAGCGTGGATTGAAAATAGGGGTGGTCGACGGGCACGAAGTCATACAGTGGCAACGTTAACAGGGCGGCATCCATGGTCGGCGCTTCCGGACGCGGCCAAAAGAGCCCCGCCCGGGCGGCGTCGCCCATGACGGTTTGGCGAATGCGCTCGCCAACTTTGCGCCACCGTTCTGCTTGGTCTGTCCGACCCAAGGTCTGGGCCAGTCGCCGTGCGGCTTCCAGACCTACCCAATTCATCACCCGCGAATGCGTATGGTGACCGCGGATGGTGCGATATTCCCACAACGAGGCGTCGGGTTGGGACCAGGTGTGGCGCATCCATTCCGCCAACGCTTCAATCGCCCACCAAAATTGCTGTAACCAGGGCATTTGCGGATCAACCGCGAAGAGATGGTAAACAAGCCACAACACGCTGCCAGCCAAGTCCAGCTGCAACTGGTGAATGGCTCCGTTGCCGGCCCGCGCCGGGCGAGATTCCTCGTGCCCGGACAACCACAAGAGGTCGCGTTCCCCATCCGGAATGGTCCCATCGACTCGAAGAAACGGGGCCGGGAATACGCGTTCGCCAGGGGCGACCGCGTTGAGCAAAAATTCGGCAATGCGCCGGGCTGCGAGCACGTCGCCGGCCATGAGCAGCGCTTCGCCCGCGTACGCGCTATCGCGTACCCAAACGTAGCGATAGTCCCACTGGCGGGCTGCTCCCGGGATTTCCGGCAGCGAGGTGGTGGCCGCAGCAATGGGCGCTCCCGTGGGCCGATAGGTTAAGGCGCGGATAATTTCGAGGCTGCGCTCATACAAGTCGCGATAGGGTCCCGCGTAGGGCTGCCTGGCGGCCTGCCAATAGCGCGCTGTCAGACCCCAGTGGCGGTCGGGGTCACTGGCAATGGGCCGGTTAAGCCAGCGCAGGTCTGGCGGCTGTTCGGTGCTGACGCGGAACACCACCACGCCTTCCCCGGGCCCCAAAAACCATTGGTCGAGGCGATCGGTGTTCCGTACCGGACCCTGAATGATCAGCTGCGCGATTTCCGGCCCGTGGGGGTTCTGGTAGCGCATGCCTCCGGCCGTGGGATAGTAGGCGGGCCGGACGGCCCCATAACCAAACGATGGCCGGCAAGTGAGCCGCAAGGGAAATGCGCTCTGGTATCGCAACCAAATCGCCGTGCGCCCAATGCTCATCCAGGTGCGCACCCAGCCCTGTTCGGAACCCCGGCGAAAGCGCGTTTCTAACCCCAGCCCCTCGGGGAGATAGGACTGGTCCACCTGGTCATACTGGTCGGGTTCCAGACTCAAATAGCCGCCCGAGTGGCGATCCAACAGGCGACCGAAGACGGTAGGGCCGTCAAACCGCGGAACCGGCAACCAATCTATGGCCCCCGTGGGTCCGGCTAACAGAGCCGTCATGCCGTTAGCCAAAATGGCGTAAAAAGGGTTCATACTGTCACGCCTTCAAGATGGATGTCGGTCGCATCGCCTATCAGCTTAGCCCCTTGAAACGGTTCTGTCAAAGGGCGTGCGGCTCTACGTCAATAATTGTGGGATCGCCGTGAGGGGCAGGAAGCCCAAAAACATTTTGCGTCGATAGCGGTCC
>JAPNUR010000041.1 GCA_026627385.1 Bacillota bacterium
GTGCTGAACCGTTCGACGGTGCTCCGGCCGATTCCTGCTCCGCACCCCGGGGCTTGATTCCCATCATACCCACAGCACAAAATGGCCATAACCCTGCCGGCTCATGGGGGCGGTGCGCAGGCAGGGCTCCCTCATACAGCAGGCGAGCCGCTGCGTCACGCGCCGGCCCCTGTCAAAAGCCGAGTCGTCCCGCCCCGCGACATCGCACGAATCCACCCACGAAGTGCTGAACCGTTCGACGGTGCTCCGGCCGATTCCTGCTCCGCACCCCGGGGCTTGATTCCCATCATACCCACAGCAGCTTCTGTCCATCACCATCGCGTGGCCCGCCAGCGTTCGTCTGCCTGCTCGACCATCGTCAACACGCTGGCGAAGCAAGCGAGGTATTGCGCTATTTATGGTGCTCACAATGCCTTGTGGCGTGTTCTCGAGCTAACCTGACGTCAGGAGATGCTGAAATTTCGGCAACATCAACCCGCCACCACGCCCCCGACTCAGTGGTACCTGTATTCATACCCACCTTAACGTCGATCACGACACTGCGGGTTGCCCTTTGTGCAGCTTGAACCGCATCGCGAACTTCCCCCAAGGTCGTGGCTTGAATCCCTTCTGCCCCCATGGCCCGTGCCCATTGGGCAAAATCTATCGGAAGGGGTTTGCCGGTCAACTGTCCTGACGCCTCGTCGCGCTCACGGAATTCGGTTCCAAATCCATGCGACCCATGGCTCTTTTGCAGGCTATTAATGGATCCATACCCCTGGTTATCAAAAACCACCACCACGATTTTTTGTTTCTCCTGTAGGCTCGTCAACAACTCTGCATTCATTAGCAAAAAACTCCCATCGCCAACGAACGCATACACCGGTCGCTCGGGCTCTGCCAGTTTGACCCCGAGTGCGCCCGCGATTTCGTAGCCCATGCACGAAAATCCATATTCGACGTGATACGTGTGAGGTTCTCGGCACCACCACAAGCGGTGCAAGTCTCCAGGTAGGCTTCCCGCTGCTGCAACAATGACCGCATTCTCCTCGATCAATTCCTGCAGTAGCCCGATAACTACAGTTTGTGACAATGGAGTCTCTTCTCTCGAGTAACACCACTGATTAACTTCGTCGATCCAGTGACTTTTGAGGGCCTGCAGCGCAGAGACATGATAAGAAGAACAATAACCCACCGCCGCCAGCGCCTTCCTTAAGGCTATTAATCCTTCACGGGCATCGGCCACTAACGGCACAGCACCAGCTTTCAAGGCGTCGCGGCGATTGACATTTAACCCGACAAGCGTGGCCTGGCGTTGATCCCACAACGACTTCGAGGCTGTCGTAAAGTCGCTGAGGCGTGTTCCAATGGCGAGGATGAAGTCTGCTTCACGGATCAGTTGATTGCCTACCCGCGACCCGGTTACCCCCACGCCGCCAAAATTCCAAGAATGGTTCCCACGTAAGGCCCCTTTTCCCGCTTGGGTTTCAACCACAGGCACGTGGAAGTCTTCGGCAAAAGCGGCCAGCGCCTCACCGGCGTCAGCATAATGAACGCCGCCCCCTGCGATGATGACTGGTCGCTTGGCGCGCTGCCACAACTGCACAACGGAGGCCAATTCGTCCTGGCTTACAGGCACCCGCGGAATATTCCATATCTTCTTCTCGAAAAATTCTTGAGGATAGGCGAAAGCCTCGACTTGCACATCCTGCGGTAAGGCAATCGTTACGGCCCCTGTTGCCGCCGGATCCACCATGATCGCCAACGCTTCCGGTAATGAAGCCAATAACTGCTCCGGTCGCGTAATTCTGTCCCAAAACACACTTACCGGTTTTAGTGCGTCATTTACAGAAATAGTCCGATCATACGAGCATTCAAGCTGCTGTAGGACTGGATCAGGCTGCCGATCGACAAAAACATCACCTGGTAGCAATAATACAGGCAGGCGATTTATGGTCGCCCCAGCGGCCGCCGTAATCATATTCGTGGCCCCCGGACCAATGGACGTGGTGCAGGCATAGATACCCATGCGCCGCCTTTGTTTAGCGTAGGCAACCGCCATGTGCACCATCCCTTGTTCGTTATGCCCCTGAACGTACGATAACGTCGTGTAACCCTGTTCTAACGCTTCCCCAATCCCTAATACGTTACCATGACCAAAAATGCCGATCACACCGGATACAAATTTATGAATCTCGCCATCGCGTTCAACATATTGAGCATCTAAGTAATGCAGCAGTGCTTGGGCCACGGTTAGTCGTATGCGTTCACTCATCGATCGTTCCCCCTGCTTCTGCTCTCTCCCATAATGCTTGAACCTCTGACGCTTTGGGCATGGCGTCCGAACAGCTGTGCCGCGTAACCACAATGGCCCCACACGCATTAGCCCATTGCAGCCGTTTTTCAACGTTCCAGCCGGCCAAGAGCCCATGAACATAACCCGCTGCGAAGCCATCGCCCGCCCCTAACGTGTTCAAGACCTGAACGGTAAACGCCGGCGAAAACACCGCGTCGCGGTTACGCCTGTAAGACCAAGCACCCTTTTCGCCGCGCTTGGCGACTACTTCTGACACGCCTTTTTCCAGCACATGAGCGGCTGCCGCCGTCATATCGTGACTTTCGCCAACCAGCGCCAATTCTGGTTCATTTGCTAGCACGATATGAGTCATGGCCAGCAACTGATCATAAACGAGCCGCGCACGATCTGGATCTCGCCAAAAAACCGGACGCCAATCTACATCCAGAATAATCGGAATCCCAACTTCCTTGGCCCACATAGCTAGACCCAGAACCGCACTGCGAGATGGCTCACGAGCCAAGCCCGTGCCCGCTATCACGATCGCACGAGCCTCACGTAAGGCATTGAAATCCAAATCCTCGATGGCGAGACTACTATTTGCATTGGGATTGCCGCAAAACCATACGTGAGAATCGCCAGGAGGATACAATGCCGCAAACGCAATCCCAGTTTGTCGATGAGAATCCATTCGCACCATTCGCGTATCAATTCCTTCCCGCTGCAGAGTATCGATAATGTAATGCCCCATGGGATCGTCTCCCACGCGAGCAATCACTCCCGTGCGGTTACCTAAACGCGCCAAACCGATAGCTGTGTTGCCTGAAGATCCGCCCACGTATTTCCGAAACGTAAAGACCTCATCGAGAGGTACTGCAATGTCAGTAGCGTATAAATCCACAATTACCCGTCCGACGGTATACACGATTGGCGAAATCACTCGGTCACCCCCTTAATCACCCGGCAATGAAGACGGATTGCCACGCCAGGAAATGACCACGGAACACGCTTTCTATCTGTATGTAATCTCCACATCATAACACCTTTGCTTTCCCTCAATCGATGACGTTTGGAGATGCGATGACCTTTTACGCCGATATAGGAACGATCACAGTGAAAGACCACCGTCAGTGCTCGGAATCCTTTCACCAACTGTTATACAATTTTCATCCATCGATTTTAGCCATTATAGGAGTGGCCAGATGACGACATCCTGCCGAGGCTCTCCCGTAACCCAGCTTGCCAAATCGACCACAAAATCTCGAGGATCCCGCTCTGCCGGGTACAGCGCATTACGGCCCATCAAAATGCCTCGAATGTTGGGCCCCGCTGAGAGACAGTCATGAATCCTGCGACGTAATTCCTCGAAACCAAGTAGATCCGAACCTCCGAGCAACACTAAGGGACACGTCGTAGCCGCCGATACGCGCTTAAAATTCGCCGTCATAGGCACCTTGATCCAGCGGCGGCAAGAGGAAGGACCCAAGGCTGACGCAACTCCCATCAGTCGCACCAACTCGTCTGTTGTTAACGGAACAGGAATGGGTTCCAAGAATGCTGGAATACTCCGCGCGTGCAAATCCCGAAGCGCCTGGACTACCGCCTCTAGAACGTACGATGATAGCTTGTTCTCTGGATCCACTCGTAACAACAGTTTTCCGGCATCCATACCGCTTGCCGCAAGCGCGTTAGCATCGTAGGCTGACACAAAATCACGAAATTCAAAAACAGTATCCGATAAGCCAGCGCGGTTCATAGAGCCGATCAGGATTTTTCCCGTAAGAAAATCGGGACCGCCTTCTGCCAACACCCATGATTGTAAATACCACAGCTCCTCCATCAGATCGGGTGTCACTAAAATGCCGTCCACACATGGCTGCATAAGAACTCGAGCCACTCTACGCAGCAGATCCGCACGGTTGGCCATTGCCCATGAATCAGATCCCGCCGCAACCGTGCGACGGCCTGGATGGTCCGCTGCCACCAGCACCAGCGCTCGATCTGGCCACTGACTGAGAAGCTTTCGCGATCGCGCCATCCGGGCCGGCAGTCCCGGATCATGTAGCCGACCATCCATGATAATGCGAACCATCTCTTCATCACTTAGCACTAGACTTCTGCCCTCCTTCAGTCGACGCCACAAGCCTTCCCACCTGCCGAAAGGTCGGATCAACCGTCACGTGCCAATTCCGTGTCGGACCTGCCATTACATTCAGGTAATACGCCGCACCACCAGGAGGAACGGCAACCGGATGATAACCACGAGGCACCACGACCAGATCACCGTCGTGAACATCTAACGTTTCACCCCAGCCATTATCATCGTAAATTCGCTGAAATGCCCACCAGGACTCCGGGGTAAGGTGATAGTAATAGAGCTCCTCGAGAAACGATTCCACGTTTGGCACTTCACGATCGTGCTTATGTGGCGGAAAACTCGACCAGTGGCCCCCGGGGGTCAAAACTTCCACCACCTGCAGCCGGACGGCTTGTCCTGCACTATCCAGTAAGTGGCGGACCTCACGACGGGTCACGCCCTCCCCGCGCTCTTCACGGTTCATGTCATCCGGTTTGTATACCGTGGTTGGTATTAAAAAAGGCTCGTTCAATAGTGCTGTCGCCCAAACGAGCTCGCATGCCGTCTCGGCGTGGAAAACAAGGCCCTCCCCAGATCCAACATAGACAACGTATGGAGGTGCATCGTCAAACACTGACGATCGACTAACCAGCATCGTCTTCGCGAGACGGTCACCGCTAACAACTCCTTGCCCCGTCAGCAACACCAACGCACCCTCATGCAGCGAATCATTGCGCACCGTCCACCGATCTCCAGATTTCAACTGATATACCGACGCTCCTACGTAGTGGAGCGGGGCGGTATCGGGATTCGCCTCTACTATCGCCGTCATAGATTCGCGACCACGATTCGGACTGTATTTTAAAATCATGATTGATCGTCCCTTTCAATCCAACACATGTATCTGGGAGCTAACAGCTTGCAAATATGCTAAAGCCTTCTTCATAAAGACTCGGGGGTCAGCCTGACGCGGATCTTGTTCCGCCTCGATCACACACCAACCATCGAATTGAATATCGTGTAGTGCCCGCAAAATGGGAACAAAGTCTATTACGCCGTCTCCTGGCACCGTAAAAAGACCTCCGCGCACAGCATTAAGAAACCCTGTGCCACTGTGGTAGCGCGTCATCCCATCAGCGCGCACAGACTTCAAATGAACATGAAGAATGCGCTCAGAAAAATCATGGATAATCCGCACTGGGTCAACGCCCGCTACATATAAGTGCCCGGTGTCTAATGTCAATCCAACCAATGCAGGATCGGTCTCTTCCAAAAGGCGAACGATTTCTGGGTAACTTTCAATGTTTGTACCCAAGTGAGGATGGTAGGCTAACCTCAACCCCCTTGCAGCGCAAAGTCTACCGGCTTCCTGTAGACCATTTATCACGTTATCCCATTCGACATCAGTCCACGGTACTCGTTGAGGACGGTCACCGAGGCGATCCCAGTGAACGCTTCCCGTACCCTCGGCCGTAACCACCACTTGAGATCCCAAATGCTTCAATAACTGCACGTGAATATCAAATCGCGCGAGCTCGTCGGGCCACCAATCGAGCTGCGCCACATGAATCTGAAACCAACCGGACACCAATTGAATGCCAAACCTACCCAACAGATGCGCCAACTGCTCCGGTTCCCGGGGGAATTTCCGGCTCATTTCCGTGCCCCGTATGCCCAATTCCTGCATGTCCCGCAAGATCTCTTCGCCCGTATACTCGTCTCCCAGGTCCACGAGATCATCGTTACACCAGTTAATGGGCGACGCCGCAATTTTCCACAATTTCGCCACCATAATCCCCCATCCCTACAATTAAGGTTGATGTTTAAGATTTCGTGCCCTGGCATGGAGCCCACAAAGTTAGGTATCCTGCCCCTGGTCCGTGATTTTCATATACACACGAGTACCGCTCTGCACAGACTCGTTTAACGCGCTAGTCACCTGCAAAGCTTTCCACATCTCCTCCATTGAGACGAGAGGCGGGGAGCCTGCTATCACGGATTGCAACCATGTCTTCGTTTCTTCACGCATTGCCATCGTCAGGACCTCGGAATAATCCTGATAGCCGACAACGGTCTGGCCTAACTCATCAATGCGAACAACCTCGCTCGCATGAGAAAACTCCGCTGCCAGTGCCCCCGACTCACCCCAGATTTCGGACCTAATATCCACACCACGCCAAGCGAGCCGGCCGCATGCCAAGTAGCCTAACGCCCCCGAACAAAAATGAATAACCCCAACTGATTCTTGGACATCCGCTGACGGTAGCGATCCGGATATCCAGCCTCCAGTTTCCACCGCTTCCACCCAATCCACTGCCTCGCCCAAAAACCACAACGCTAACTCGACATCATCAAGACCAATTTCAGACCAAATTCTGCGAAAGCCCTGGCCCTCCGACATTGGTCCACGGGTTCCATACCGGCGAATTCCCACATAACACAGTGCTTTACCAATGTCGCCCGCCGTGAGACAACGCTTCATTTCTTGGAACTCCGGCAACCATCGCCATTGACGTCCTACAGTAACTCGATTTCCAAATTGCTGAACCAAGTGGTAAAGTTCTTTAGCCTCCTCAACATTTAGGCCTTGGGGTTTGTCCAGTAGAATAGGTTTGTCGAAAGGAGCTAGTACTGCCAGGAGCGGCCAGCACTGATCCGACGGCACGGACAATACCATAGCATCGACCTCTTCCATCACCTGAACCACCGCTCGTTCATAATTGAGAGACTGCCCTTCAACACCTCCCTCATCTACTACGGTAGAGACGTTAACCGACGAAAATGATTTTAACCATTCAACGCGTTGCTGGTTCCAACGATCGGAACCGACCACGGCCACTTTAACCACGGATTTCACCTTCACCCGTTCCAGCACTAGAACCTTCGGCCAACCATGCATTCGATGTCGCGTACGCAAGTTGTTCGGCTCTCAGCACATCAGTAACCGACACCGGAAATCGCTGCCTTTTACGTACCGCATCAACAAACGCCCGCAACTCTTCTTTGTACGCCTCGCCAAAACGTTCAGGAAATGTTTCTAAATGACGAACTATTCCGTGACGAGAATAGGTCACCAGCTGGTTCTTCACGTGTGCGCGGACGTCCACACTGCCCTTCGTACCGACAATTCGCATGCGAATATCGTAGCCCAAACCAATCGATCGGCTCAGCAGAACCAAAGCGATAGCTCCACGACTCATGCGCAACATCACGGCCCCTTCTTCCGGGTCGCCCAAACGGCGCATATATTCATTGCGCCAAAGGCCACAGGAAACCGTTTTCACGACGCTGACTTCATCATTCGTCAACCACAAAATCAGATCGTAATCATGAATTCCCATATCAAAAAACAAGCCGCCAGAATCCGGTACGAAATAGGGCGACGGAGGATATTGGTCACGGCTAATCGCCACAATGCTGAGAATCTTCCCTAACGCTCCCGTGCGAACAATATCGTAAACTTGTCGGTAGTCCCGATCAAAGCGCCGCATATATGCGGGCATCACCAGATCTCGCTGAGAGGGGGACCAACTTAAGACTTCATCTATCTCACGGGCACTAAATGTAATCGGTTTCTCGACCAAAACCGGAACTCCTCGTTCAACGGCCATTTTGATATACGATACATGAGTTCGTGTCGGTGTGGTCACGACCACCCCATCCACATCACTCAATAGAGTCTCGACCCGATCCACCACCGGGGCACCGACCTTTTCTCCCAGTACCCGTGCAGCCTCTAAAGCCACATCGTATATACCGCTAACGCGACATTCCTGGTTTTCCAAGGCATTCATCGCGTGTATGGTACCCATTCGTCCAGCTCCAATGAAGCCGATCTTGATCATTTGCTCGAAGCTCCTCCCCCTTTTCTTTGATGAATCAGCGTTGATGACCATTATTGTTCAATGTCCGCGACTGTTTGCACTTGGCCCGAATCTAACGCTCGTTGAGCAGCCATTGCCACAGCTTGGGCCCGAATAGCGTCCCATCCGGTGACCGGACATTCTGCTCCCGACCTCACCGCCTCAAAAAATGCAATCAACTGCTGACGATAGGCTGTCTCAAATCGTTCCGCATAATTCCTATAGGTGTCACTTACGACTCGATTCTCTAAAAGTAGAACGGTGTTGGTTCTGGGACCCGATACCACCTGAATCGCACCTCGTTCTCCCAGAATTTCCGTGCGAATGTCATAACCATATATAGCGTTACGCGATAGTTCCACCAATCCTAACCGGCCATCCTGAGTTTGAAAACTGATGTCTACTTGATCGTAATCATTCAACGCGGCCAATTCACGCGAGACAAAGAGCCCACCTCGGGCGAATACTGACGCGATGCTATCGCCTAAAAGCCACTGAGCCATATCAAACTCATGCACACCGGTGTCCACACAAAAACCGCCGGACGTTGCGACCGTATCTACCGGCGGCGCAAATTGATCGCGACTTAGACCCCAGTAATGATAAGGCCGTCCTATTTCTCCCGCGTCAATTAACTCTTTAGCCCGTTGGTACAATGGATCGAACCGCCGCATAAAGCCTACCTGGATAGCTATCCCCTGAGTTGTCAGAGCGCGATGGATGGCAATCGCATCCTCAAGTGAGGTCGCTAATGGCTTTTCGCAAAAAATAGCCGCTTTCGACGGTAGAAGTGTTTCTAAAATCCATTGGTGCGTATTAGTGGCAGACGCCACCACATAAGCATCAATCTCAAGTCCTAACATATCACGGTAATCAACAAAGCGGCGTACTGTTTTAGGTAATGAAAATTCCCGGTCCTCGATGGCGTGGATATGGGGATCGGCGACTGCCACCAGATCCACATTGGGTATATGCTGGATTAAGTTGTTGGCATGAATTCGTCCCATCGCCCCCAAACCGATTAATCCCACACGTAATAATTCACGCATCACAATCTTGCCTCCGTTCGTGCTCTATAACCCTTGTCTCGGGGAAGAAATTTTTTGCGCCACCAATCTCTTGCTGACTATGAATCGGAAAGTTATGTGGCAATAGTCGCCGACTCCGGCAATCCGTTATGCAGGTACTCGGCCAGCACATTTTCGTCCATACCGTCGTTGGGCAAATCAGCAATGAGTCGACCGTGCCAAAAAATCACAATTCGGTCTGCAATGTCAAGAATCTGTCGCATGCTGTGCATGATAGCTAATACCGCTAGTCCCTGCTGTCGGGCATTACGCATATAATCAAACACTTTTTGGGTTTCCTTCACCGACAACGCTGAAGTTGGCTCATCCAAAATTAGCACTTTACGTTCGAATGCAATGGCTCGTCCAATACTAATCGCCTGCCGTTCTCCACCAGACAGGCGAGCGACGTCTTGATCGACACTTTTTAAATTTCTGAGTCCGATTTCATACAAACGCCGTTCAGCTTCCTCTCGCATGCGCCGCATATCCATAAGAAGACCCCGACATGGTTCCATGCCGAGAAAGAAGTTACGTACCACGCTCATGCTCTCAACCAACCCCAAGTCTTGGTGCACCGCCTCGATACCCGTCCGACGGGCGTCGCGTGCCGATCGGAACTTCACAGCACGTCCTTCAAAAAACAGTTGGCCTGATGTGGGTTGCTCAACACCAGAAATAATCTTGACAAATGTCGACTTGCCCGCGCCATTATCGCCGACAATGCCAGTAATTTGATGAGTATAAAATGAAACCGTAATATCTTCAATTGCCGTCACCGGACCAAACCGCTTTGTCACATGCTCAGCGCGTAAAATCTCTCGGTGTGTTTCTGACATGTCTAATCAGTCTCCTCCCCGAACCAAACGACTCAAGCGGGTATGCATGGCTACCGCGACAATAACGATAGCGCCAATCACCGCTTGGTACCAAAACGTTGAAACTCCCGACAAGATCAGCCCTGCGTCGAGCATTGAAAGGATTAGCGATCCCAGCATGGTACCCACTATCGAACCACGCCCACCTGTCAGTACCGTGCCTCCTACCACCGCCGCCGCAATCGCATACAACTGATAATATTCGCCGTACGAAGACGCCATTGATTGCAAATGGCCAAACTGTACAACTCCTGCCACTGCAGCCAACAATCCACAAACAGTAAAACTGATGACTCGTATCCGACGCACGGGAACTCCAGCTTCGCGCGCAGATTGGGCACGACCCCCTACGGCAAATACCGCATTCCCGAATGGTGTTCGATATAGCACGATGGAGACTACTATTCCTATGACCACCCACCAGAGAACCTCCCAACGAATCCCGCCCACTAGAACTCCTCCAAGCAAATTAAGAACAACAGATCGCTGAAACACCGTAATCGTCGATCCGCCCGTAACCACCAAGGTAACACCTTCCCAAATAAGCCACGTTCCCAGCGTGGCAACAAACGAGGGTATTGCCAAAAACACAGTAATAATCCCGTTCAGAAAACCAATAAATAAGCCGATGCCTAACGCCACCAACATCCCAACCAAACCCGATTCTCCATGCTCCATTAGGGTGGCCATTATTAAAGCCGAAAAAGAAAAATTAGCGCCAACAGACAAATCAAAGTCTCCGCCGATCATCAGAAGCGCGACACCAATGGTTACAATGCCAAGTTCGGCTGTGCTACTTAAAATAGTGGGCCACGTGGAACCCTGAAGAAATTGTCCACCAGATGTCAACGAAAACAACAAGACCAATATCGCAGCCGCTAGAACAATGCTACTATCACGCGATCGCACAATAGATTGGAAAGTTTGTTTCCAACCGCGATCCGCGTGATCAAACAGTGCTACATGCTCCTTCATTGTAGAGTCGCGATTCATCTTGCCGCCCCTTCTCTTGTGAGGAACATCTATCGCGGGCGGCTCTCGACAATGCAATCTAAGAGCCACCCGACTTATTCCCGCTCACTCGATGTTGCTTACTATGCTAAAATCCAGTTTCCTGAGCGTATCGCCCATATTTTTTCACGTTGGCGTGGGTCAAAAAGACAGGACCAGTATTAATTGAGACAGGATCTACCCCGTAACGGGCTAACAACACAAGTTCTTCGACGGAATCATAGCCCTGCAAAAACGGCTGCTGATCCACCGTATATGAAACAACCCCCTGCTCAATGTAGTGGAGCGTAGCAGAGTTGAAATCAAATGCTCCCACGGGAATCTTGCCTAACTTGCCAATGGCTTGCAGGGCGGTTACCACCTGCGTAGTACCGGTAGTTCCCAGGTCTAAAATAGCCGATGTTTTCGGATGCACTGTGAGGTAAGCTTGAACGATAGATGCTCCCGTAGATGGATTATCACTCGTATTGATGTAGACCACATGAATTCCCTTGGGTTTCAATGCCGCAGTTATACCCTTCTCGCGAGCAGTTAAGGAAATATTGAATGGTTCATGGTCCACCACCGCCACCGTATCGCCGGCCTTGAGGTGAAACATGCGTATCGCCGTTTGTCCCGATCCGACGCCAGCAGAATAGTTTGACTGACCAACGTAAGCCAAGTAGGGATTTTTCGCACTTTCCGGCGGCGCCGTGTTCATAGCAATAACTGGGATCCCATCCCTCTTGGCCTGGTTCAGTGCACTGGAGAATGCGGTGTTGCTGGGAATCGTCGTGATAATGCCCGTCGGGTGGTTGCTAATGGCTGTCTCAAGATTGGAAACCTCAGCCGGAATACTACCACACTGAGCTGATGTGAGCCGAATATTGTCCAGCGTTACACCGAGGGCATTTGCCGCTGCCTCTGCTCCGTTAAACACCGGTGGCCAAAAAGAATCCGACGGGCATGCATGGGTTACCATGTCGATGGTAATACGTCCAGTCGCTCGCGCTGCAATCCTAGCATTTGACGGCAACCGCGATCCGGCAATCCGCCATCCCCCGACCGATAGCGCAGATCCCAAAAGCGCAGGGAGGAGCGCCAATACTGCTTTCTGAGATTTCGTCATTCTCACTATTAATTACCCCCTTCTTGGATTGAACTTGACTTGCTATCGGTGTCAGAAACAACTCTTGCAAAGTTTGCTTCACGTTGGCGAAACGAGTTTCACTTCAATTCCGCATTTCGCCGATGATTTTTAGTTGATATCGATATTATCCTATTTGGTCACGATTTTTTCAATACTCTATTCGTAAAATATTGCGTTCGATATCATAATTGTTTAATCACATTAGATGTCTTAAGCTTTTAGCGTTCTATCTGTCCCGCTATAACTCGCTCTCGGGAGACAATGTATGCTATAGTATAAACACTGAAATATTCGCTGCTTGTTAATAGCGATGTCAATGGGGGCGACTGCGGTGATCGAACGCCCAACGATTTACGATGTGGCCCGTCTGGCAGGTGTGTCCAGTAGTATGGCATCACGAATTCTGCGAGGCGCGCGCAAAAAAGAGGATGCTCTCACCATTCAAGTAAAGCAGGCCGCTGCTACCTTGGGGTATCAACCCAACCGTATGGCCCAATCCTTGCGCTCCACGTCTAGCCGCGTTATCGGTTTGGTGATTCCCGAATTGCGTAATCCATTTTTTTCGACGTACGTCGAATTACTTTCGCGGCACGCATTAGACAACAACTATATTGTCATGTCACTAGTGGCGACGGAGTCCGATATCCTACCAGTAGTGCAGCGGCTGGCAGAATATCGCGTAAGAGCCGTGGTTAGTGCGGTCCCGGAAGTAACGTACGCCATGAAGCATGTTCAGTGGGACGGACTTCTCATCGCGGTGTCGCGTCAACCGCAAAACTCAGATACGTTGTACGTGGGCATGGACGATTTTCTGGCCGGGAAACTCCTCGCAGAGCATCTTGCTGAATATGGACACCAGCATGTAATTGTCTTTGCCGAATCGTCTGCCATCCCAAGTACTCAACCGCGTCTTGACGGAATCCATGCAGTCTTATCTCCTGCCAACGTTATGGTCGAAATCGTCAACGCACCTGAGGCCGTCACCGTGTCACATGTTAAGGCGGTAGTGGAACGGGCGAAAGCCACCGCCATCATTGGGGGAACAGATGCCATCGCGCTTCGATTGTACAGTGCGTTGGGACAAATTGGTTTAAGAATCCCGATGGATATTTCGCTAGCGAGCTTCGACGGTACATTTGCGGTAGAAGATTTTGTCCCCATCCCATTAACGTCGGTGATTCAGCCCATCGACCGCTGCGTCAAAATCGTTATGGAGTGGATTACCCAAGATGTCGCTCATCATGATTTGAATCGTATTACTCTTATTCCTCCGCACCTACGACTTGGGCAAACGACGCGGTCTCTAGCCCACTCCGAAACAATAAATAAATAGATAATCAACATCCTTTCTAAATGTACGGCAGCGTTGCCATCGTGAAGTTAACGGGTTTTGTCACACTCAAATCAAGGGTGAAACTCCGATTCCAGCGCTTAGCCACAAAGGCGTGTCAGTACTTATGAACCCAGGCATCGAGTCAATCCTAGTGCCCGTAGTGGCTACTGATGCAGTACTTTCCTGAGCCTCGCGGAACCGGCACAGGAGCATCAATCTCCCGTTCCAGATTCATTAAACGAGTTCGCCGCGTAAACTCTCGGGCCCATTTCTCAAACTCAATGGCCACCTATTCCGCAGCAAGAGGGTGCAACTGGAGCCGTCCTAGGACGTTACCCAAAAGATGGTAAACCAAGAAATCGCATGCAATGACTTGTACGTGCTCGAGGTGCGTTGTCTCCTGGTACAGCGCGAGGTGTAATTCGTCGAGAACTATGTTGGGCGATCGTAAGTAGAGTAATCTCCAGCTGTTATCCATGCGAAGTCAAAAACAACCATCCTACCTGAACCAGTGGGACGCATCGGCTGGTTCCCGGCGTGGCAGGGGCATGGCGGCGGAGACAATGACAAATTCACCCGCACGGGGCCCGACCGTCTCCATCCCTGGCCGACGCGCCAGGACCGCTCCTGCCCGGCGGAATCCCTAGCGTTTGTCCGGAAAGGCCCGACCGGGAGCGCGGACATTCAGAATAGTGAGGCGGGTATGACCCACAAACGATCCCCGCGATTACTCGCGCTTGTCGCCCCCCCAGAGAGGGGTGGGCCACACGGCTCACACCCGCGCCGCGAGACTGGTGCACGGGCTTTTCGTCAATGGCTGCGCTGGTCAAAGAACGCTGTGAGAGCCTCTCAGCAAATCATCGAGTTCCTCCGTGCCGATTAAGTGGTGGGCTACTCCTCACGTCGCCACAGAGACCCGATTTTTCTTTGCAATCACCGTGCTTGCTATTCCGACAATCATCGAGATCCAAAAATAGGATAAGTCAGGGTCGTGAGCGGACCCTCAGACTCCTCGGCGCGCCTAAGCACGCACCCGCTAACGGATGCATGGAACGCCCCCTAACGTCACCCTGGCTTGGGCCAGGGCGTCGATAAAGATGATGACCACCTAGAGGGACCGATGCACGCCCCTTGATGGCCCCGGGGCTTGTATCCTTGTCGGGCGCCCCTGACGGCAGCTTGGGGCCTATCGCGAAGTCCTTCAATCCCGGTACCGTTGGCGACCCGTTCCCACACGTTGTCGCTCCGTAGTGGCTGAGCCATCGAGTCACAGTCTCCGGCGGTATCCGCCGCCACCCCCAGCGATATCCGGACGCTAAATGTCGAACATACGGTAGACCGCGTATTAGCGCTTCAACCCAATCGATGACGTCTGTAGGCTGATGTAAAAACAAGAGGTCTGAGCTACGATAGAAATATCCCTAAATCTATCAAGGAGGC
>JAPNUR010000042.1 GCA_026627385.1 Bacillota bacterium
GGTCATAGAGGCTGGAGCGGTTGAGGCTCAACAAGTGGGCTTGGATCGTTAACGGTCACGCATCGCTCCCGCGCTCCAGTAAGGCCAGACGTTCATCGCGGGTCAGGGTCGAGGCCAGATTTTTTTTTGAGCCACTCGACTTGGGTCGTCCATTGGCCGATTTCGGCATAGAGTGCGGTCCATGGTTCCTCATGGGCTTGAGCTTGCTGTTTGAGCGCCTGCGATTCCGCAAACAGCCGCGGGAAATTGTCCAGGGCCTGGTGTTTCCACCGATGCAGCTGCCCGGGATGAATGCCATATTCGGCCGCGATCTGCGTGACCGTTTTTTCTTCCTTGAGCATTTCGAGCACCACTTGGCTCTTGAAGGTAGCGGAATGCCGCTTTTGTTTCGCCATCGTGTGTCCAGTGTAACACTTAAGGGCCTCCCAAATTGTCTAGTTTTTGGGGACCACTATAGTCTACCAGTGTTTCATGAAACGTGATGTCATACTCGTTATAGAGAAGAAACGGAAAGGGCTGCTGTCCGGTAAGCGCCTCTAAGTGAGTCAGAGCATCTTCCAGCCGGTTTAACAACCGCGAACTTAATCGGCTCGGGAGATGCTGCACCGCATATGATTCAAACATCAGCCGCGCATTAAGAATATTGACAACATCTTCGCGCGTAATAGTGCGAACAAACGTGCCGACGCGCGGTTTAATGACCACCAACCGTTCGAGTCCCAGGCGTTGAATGGCTTCTTTAACCGGTTGACTACTCACATCCAAGGCCCGAGCAATCGCTTCAACATTGATCCGGGCGCCGCTGGCCAGCTCGTCCGAAAAGATCGCGTTACGTATGCGTAAATACACATCTTCCGCCAATGCCGAACGCGAGACCGGTGATAAAAAACTTTCGCGGCTCAGCGCTGTTGATTCATGGTGATCGTTGCTGCCCATGTTATCATCCTTCACACAAAACTGTATTTACACCGTGCAATTGCCAATCTCTGTTCACGCCGCCGGATCACGGTATTATAACCGGCGCAACCAAAGGAACCGCGGACGATATACGTCCGCATGCCAGACGTGCGTCTCCCAGTGGCGAGCATTGACGTTATAACTTACGAGCAATGAGTCCTCTGATGACAAAATGGGATGCGCCTTAGCATTGTAGGCATATGTGCCTGTACTAGCATCTCCTTCAGGACAAAAGTAAACTAGCGTGGGCGACGAAAAAGGACCGAATGGTTTTTGAGCCGTTGCCAAGGCAATTTGCTGATGGTCTAAACTGCCGTGGCCGTAGACCAAAATCCACCCGCCTTGAGGATCTAGCGTATTTGGCGACACGCTGAGTTCGGATAACACGTCATAAGCAATCGGGACGGACTCCCAAATGTTCGTTGACCATGAATTTCCGGTCCAGTAACGCCAGGTGTGTACGGATTCGAACGTCTCCGGCGATGTTCGCGCAACCACAAGATGCTTACGCGTGCCCGTAAGCCACAATCCATACACGTAAACCCACTCTCCGCCGTATTCCTCCGCTTCGTTGAGAATGGCGACTCCGAACTGCAGTGTACCTTTCTGTCCATGAAAGTACAAAGGCACATCCCACTGCTGCTCGGCGTTCCACACTAATTCATCATTGAGAATCGGCACCTTCACCATGGTCACACCGTGAATGGCGAATTGAAATCGCGCGGGGCCTTCGGGGTTGGGGCCAACAATCATGGGCAGGCAGTAGAATGCGTCGCGAATTTTCGCGCCTGCTTGTAACCAATAATAGCTGCCCTCGACGGATTGGCTCATGGGGTGTCTTCGGTACCACCGCACTCGCCGCGGGCGAATCGCTGCCCCAATAAATCGAAACCTTTGACGGGACCGATGTTTCATGATCAAGGTAGGCGACCGAATTATTGATCATCGTCATCTCAAATCGGCGGCCTGAGGCGGGATCCACGGGACCAATAAAGGTGTCGCCAAAGATGAGCAACGCGCGTTGACTCGTTAACGGGATCGAATAAATCCCATCGGCCCCCGTCCAGCTATCGGATCGCCGGAACAGCGCATCCCATTCCGGAGCCGGCTCCGCAGCCCATCCCTTCCCCGCATAAAACTGAACCGCCGACAGTCCATACAACGGCTCCTTACCGTCAATCCCTCCCCAATTTCCCACCCCGGGTCCCCCGGGCACGGTAAAGCGCACAAAGCGGGCTGACACATCACCTGCGTAAATGGGTGTATGGCGACCGTCGTTAAGATTTGTCGCCACCATTGCGTCCTGCCCGTCGGCACAGGCTAGTTCGACCGGTGCCGACACGCTCGTTAAGCCGCACCAATGCTGCCCGTCTAACGACGCGTCCAAGCCCGCTTGGCGAACGCCGCGCCGACAGCAATGATAGCCAGCCAAGTCTGCTTGATTGTAATTCCAAATCCAAATTTCGCCCACCGGGTACACGGCTCCAAAATCGAATATCAACGCAAAGTTTTCGCCTTTGGCAAGCCACATGGTGGAGCCGTCCGCCGCATTATCGTGACGTCCTGTTTTTCCCCAGCCTTGGGTCATGCCCACCCTGGTCATCAAATTTTCTACTGGTCTCAGATTCACAGCGGAGCCTTCCGTCCAAACGCGAGCCACCGGGATTAGCTCACCCGCGTTGATCAAAGATCCCACACTACCTAAGGCCTTGAACAAAAGGAATACCGGAATCATCGTGACTTGCCCGGGAATCATGAGCGTGCCAAGCAAAACGACCAGAAATGGTCTCTCTACGAATGCGGTCGAGAAGTGACTCGAATTGAAACAGAAGAAACGCGATTGCAATCTGAAGAGACCGGTAGGATGTCGAAGAACGAAGACATGGAATTTTAGGGTCATCCCGTTCCACCATCACTAAGTCATTCATCCACACACTTGGAGCTAACCTGTCTTCCGTGCAGTAGACCCATAGAAACCGACGGCGCCGTACTTGGCGCCATCTTCATTTAGCCGTTGCTATTCACCTTTTTACTGGGCGAGCTCATCCGCTTCTTCAAAGGCGAGCCGTGCGGCGCCCTCTAAATCGGCGCTTCGGCTCTTCCCCAGCACCACAGACAAGACAGCACCACCCAACAGCCAAATGCCCACCACCCAGACTGCCAGCGAAAGAGGCCATGGCGGCAAGGGCATCACGGAGAAGTAAAATCCCAACACCAGTACTAGCGCGCCCGCCACCGGCACTACCCCATGGCGCCAAAAACGCCATTCTTTCGGGTAACGCGTGCGCATGAGCCGCAGCACCGCCATATTCCCAAAACCGTACACGATGAGGACACCCAGCGTGACCAGAAGGCCAATAAATGTGAATCCCCCGATGGGCCCCAGCCAAAAACCTAGCCCCAGTGACAACACCAGATTGAGTAAGGTCTGAACAGTCAGCGCCACGACCGGCGTGCGGGTCTTAGGATGAATGCGCCCAAATGCCTTGGGTAGCACCCCCGAGCGACCAAGGGCAAAGATGACCCGAGCGCCAGCATTTTGCCCCGCTAAAGCCGCCCCTAAGGAGGAATTAAGGAGCGCAAAAGCCAACAGCAGCCACCCAACGCCCCAAGCGTGAGCGGCTAAAGTGAAAAACGGATTTTGCGCCGTAGAAATACTTGAGGCACGGCCGACACCCCAGCCCACCATCATGCCCCACGACGCAAAAGTCCAAATAAGGCCGACAACCACAATCGACAAGATCACGGAACGCGGAATAAGCCGTCCCGGATCCCGCGTTTCTTCCGCCAACGGGGCGGCCGATTCAAAGCCGGTGTACAACAACACACCAAACGCGAAGCCTAAAACCAGCGGCTGAATGCCATGAGTTAAGGCGGGAAACGCAAATGGCACAGCCAAATTGGCGGGCGTTCCATGGCGCAATAACAACGTTGCTGCCAGTATTGTAATAATCAACGATTCCACAATTCCTAACACCAAGGTCAAGCGCGCCGACGGACGAATGCCACTCACGGTAACCCACTGCACTAAGCCCAACAACACCACCACAATTAACCACCAAGGAATATTCCAACCAAAATTGGCCCGAAAGGCTTCCGCCAAGATGCCTCCAGACACCATGATGGTTAATGTGGGCAACAAAGGATCATAAAGAAAATACGCCCAGGCGGTGAAAAATCCCAATCGTTTGCCGAGACCATGGGTGACAAACGTATAATAGCCCCCGGCAGATGGCAACCGGCGAGCCAGTTCGCTGACGCACACGCCTGTGAGCATCATCGCGCCGAGCGAAATTAAAACCATGAGCGGGACTGAGGCTCCGACAAAGGACGCAATGGCCGGCGCCACGACAATAATGCCGATGGCCGGGCCCAGGTGCGACACCGCCTGAAAAATCACACTCGCGGACCCTAGCGTATTGCGCCGTAGCCCGGCCGACGCGTCAACTTGGGGTAATTCCATCGTGCTCTCCCCTTTTCTTTTGAAATCAAAGCCGTCTTACACTGATTCAAATCCTTCTAAGACCTCCCAATCGGTAACTGCCCTGAGATAGCTTTGCCACTCATGCGCATGGACCGCTGCATAATGTTGCACCACCTCGGAGCCAAGCCATTCACGGACAAATTCCGATGTGCGAAACAGTTCCACGGCATCACCCAGGCACGTCGGAGTGTGGCGTAGCTGCGGCATCTCGTACCCATTCCCATCAATGGGATCACCAGGTTCTAACTGACGCTGAAGACCATCGAGTCCCGCCGCGATGATGGCCGCCATGGCCAGATAGGGATTGGCATCGGCTCCGGCAAACCGGTGTTCAATGTGAAGCGACGGTCCGTGACCGATGATGCGAAAGGTGGCGGTGCGATTGTCATAGCCCCAGGCGTGGAGCCCACCGCCCACCGATTCTTCCACGTGTCGCTTGTACGAGTTGACGTGAGGAGCAAAGAATAAAGCGGTCTCGTCGAGATGATGAATTAATCCCCCGAGAAAATGGCGGCCCCTGCTGGACAATGTGCCAGACCGCTCCAGACTCGGAAGCACCGGCTGACCCGCCTGCCATAACGAACAGTGCAAGTGACAGGAAGAGCCGAATTCCGTCTCGACAGGTTTTGCCATAAACGTAACCGAGAGCTGATGCTGTAAGGCCAATTCCTTGACCCCGGCCTTGTAGATGACGTGGCGGTCAGCCATTTCTAACGCATCGGTGTGTTCCAGGTTGACTTCCCATTGGCCTAGCCCGTACTCGGCTTGAGCTGCAAAAATATTGATACCCGCGCCCTCCATGGCCTGGCGGATGCGGAGGATAAACGGTTCCTGCACTGACTGGCCGACAATCGAGTAATCCGAGCGAATCAGCGTCGTCGGCTCCAAGTGTTGAAACCGCGCCAACCGCGCCTGTCGCACACTTCCCTGAAATAGGTAAAACTCCAGTTCACTAGCCATCACTACCGTGTAACCCAGGTGTTGGGCCCGTTCTAGCTGTCGACGCAAGATCGTTCGCGGCGCCAGAGCAATCAGACGCCCCTCGTCGTCCATAACATCGGCCAGACAAATCGCGGTCCGCGGTACGCCGGGATATGGCCTTAACGTCGTTAAATCAGGCTTGAGTTGAAAATCTCGCCACCCATTGGCCCAATTCCCAAACCACGACGTGGTCACAATGTCCTGCGAACTGGTCCACGTTAAGGCGCATGTGCTGATGTCCACACAACCCTCGGGGTTTTCCCTAAAGCGCCGTTGCGGAATACGGCGCCCAAATAATCGGCCTTGGAGGTCGGCACTGGCCACGATAACCGTGTCATAATCTTCCGGCCGGATGTCCTCTACCGTGAGCATGACCATCCCTCCCTTCATTAATGCACTAACCAACCGCCGTCGACTGGGATCTGAACCCCGGTGATAAAGCGCGCATCGTCCGACAACAAAAAGGCAATGACACTCGCAATTTCTTCGGGTTCCGCAGCGCGGGCAATAATCATCCGCTGCGCCAGAAATTGCCGAACCTCTGGCGCCGTATAGTCGGCACCGGAAAAGGTCGTCGCCACGGGACCCGGCGCCACCGCATTCACGCGAATGTGCTTGGGCCCTAATTCGTGAGCAAGCGCCTTGGTAAGCATGGCGACGCCGCCCTTGGAGGCGTTGTAATGGGGTTGGCAATGAGGTCCTGAAGCCACCACGACCATAGCCTCAATTGTCGACAAATTGACAATGGCCCCGCCGCCCCGGGCAGCAATGGCTGGGGCTGCATGTTTGGCCGCCAAAAACTGCCCCTTGAGGTTCACATCGACCACCCAGTCCCATTCCGCTTCTGTGAGGTCGTCGAGCCCATGCATGGTGACCACGCCCGCGCTGTTGACCAGGAAATCGAGTCCGCCATACGTCTCAACCGCCAACGAGACAGCCTCACGCAAGTCGTCACTCGAACGAACGTCGCCCGCTACCACCCGGGCCATACCGCCCCCGTCCTTAATGAGCCGGGCGGTCTCTTCGGCCGCCTCGCGCTGATGATCAAACACAACCACTTGAGCGCCTTCCGCCGCTAAGCGAAGCGCCGTGGCACGCCCGATGCCCGACCCCGCCCCGGTCACCATCGACACTTTCTTCTCAAATCGCACCCTCATTCTCCTTTGTGGTGATGCACTTTATCCAAGATGTCGTTCAATTCACTCCGCGTTGTCTCAATGTGGTGAGCCATGGCGCGATACGCCTCGTCACCCTCGCCCTCGCGAATGGCCCGATAGATACGGCGGTGTTCCTCGCGGGTACTGTGGAGAACCACCCCGAATCCCATGGCGTCCGCTAAGACAAAGAGCGTCATGCGCGCTTCGCGAATGGCCTTTTCCATCATGGGATTGCCGGTGGCCGCAGCAATGGCGAGGTGAAATGCTGAGTCAGCCCGCCGAAATTCCGGCAAATCCTCAACATTCTCCATCAGCGCTAGCGCGCCTTCCATCTGGGCCAGGTGGTCCTCCGTCCGCCGTTCGGCAGCCCATTGCGCCGCGGCCGGCTCCACCACCAAACGAAAATCGAGCACGTGGTACAGACGGGGTAATGAACGAAGAAGAGACTCCCGCAGCGGATTCGTTGACGGCGTGACATTGTTGATGAACCAACCGCCGGTTTTTCCCCGCTTACTGCGGACGTACCCCTTCGTCTGAAGAATTTGCAGCGCATATCTTACGGTCATCCGCGAGACGCCCAGGTGATCCGCCAATTGTTGCTCCGCCGGCAATTTGTCCCCAGGTCCGTACAGTCCTAAATGGATCGCTTCTTCTATCTGCTGCCCCACGAGTTCTGGCACAGTTTTCACGTCAATATGATCAAAGCCATCACGCACCGTCATCATCTCCACCAAAATGTCTAAAGAACATCACTTTAGACATAATAAAGATACGACGCATGTTACATGAATTCCTGCTAACCCCAAAAAAATTTTTGTTGCGTTGCGAGTGTTGTGTTTAGGCGGAATCTTTGATGATCTCACACAGATTAATGGACGGATAACCACCAGGGAACCGTCATAGGCCATCCTCCGAGTTCCCGAGGGCCCAATGGCCCCGAGAACAGGGTCGAATGGCCCTGATCCTGCTTATTTCTTACCGATATAGTCAGAATAACAGACGCGATGCCCAGCACGGGGAACTGAAAGGGTGAAATTATGGCTAAGATTGTCATTCTTGGATCAGGATTTGCGGGATTAACCGCGGCCGTTCGCTTGCGCAGACGCCTTCGCGGCACGTCGCATCAAGTGGTGGTCGTGGACAAATCACCCACCTTTGTATATCGTCCCGCGCTCGTTGAGGTCGCCTTTGGCCACAAACCACCCAGCGACGTCACCTTCGACCTCGCTGCCACGTACCGCCGCCTGGGCATTGGCTTTGTCCAAGCTGCCATCGAGTCGCTGCGACCGGACATTAAGATCGTGCAAACCCGCGAAGGTACCATCACCTATGACAAACTCATCGTGGCGCTTGGTGAACAGCACGCCTATGAGGAGATACCCGGCCTCAGAGAGCATGCGTACAACGTCTGTAGCCTGCCTGAAGCCCTACGCCTCAATGAGGCATTGCGCGCCTGGCAAGGCGGGCCGGTGGTCGTGGGGTGGGCACAATTTGTACAAACTGGCGGCCCAGCCTTCGAAGTGGCCTTGGAACTGAGGCGTTGGATGGTTCAACGCGGCTTACACGATCCCATTCACTTTGTTGACCCGCTTTCCACCATCTGGGCGCCGGCGGGACACGAAGCGGGGGCGTTTATGCAGCAACTTTTCGACCAACAAGCGATCATCCGCCACGGGGGTGTGCACATTCACGCGGTCACGCCCGATAGCGTACAGTTGTCTAATGGCGAAGTCATCGCGTCGTCGCTCACGATAGTCACGCCACCCTTTCGTGGCGTTAATGCGCAGGCGGCGCTTGCCCACGGCCATCCGCGAGACTGGTTGGAAACTGGGCGGGACATGAAAAGCGTCCATCATCCGGACATTTACGTGGCTGGGAGCGCCACCGCCTTCGACGGACCCAAACAAGCGCATACGGCCATGCGTCAAGCCGAGGTCGCGGCAGACAACCTGCTCCTCGACCTGACCCATAGCCCAGCGCGGCGACGCCAGTATGAACACGAAATGAGCTGCGTTCTGGACTTTGGCCGCGGGCGCGGGCTCTACGTCCGCCGCTCGCTGTGGTCGGATGACCACCAGGAAATGCGCATTGGCCGACAGTGGCCGATCGCGAAGTCGCTTTTAGCCTACCTGTACGTGAAGACCCCGGTTTTCAAACAGTGGGGCGCTAGCATGCCGAATTAACGCCAACTGGCTGGCATCGCCGCCAGCCAGTTCCTAATTTACGGGTGTCGCTCTGCTTCCTCACGAACCACACGTCGTAAGATTTTCCCAATCGCGCTTTTCGGCAACGCGTCACGAAATTCAATAATTTTTGGGCATTTATAGGGCGCCAGATTTGCCTTCAGGTAAGCATCCATCTCCGCACGCGATAACACGACACCCGGTTTAGGCACGATCACGGCCCGCACCGTCTCTCCCCGATACGGATCCGGCGCCCCCACGACCACCGCTTCTAACACGCAGGGATGCTGATAAATAACCTCCTCCACTTCGCGCGGATATACATTATAGCCACTCGCAATGATGAGATCTTTCAACCGATCGACAATGGATACGTAGCCCTCACCATCCACCGTCGCCAGATCCCCGGTGCGCAGCCACCCCTCTTTAGTCAACGTCGCTTCCGTCTCTAGCGGTTGATTCCAGTACCCTTTCATGACTTGCGGCCCTCGGATCCATAACTCGCCGACCTCACCGATCGATACATCCTCGCCGGTGTCGGGGTTGACAATGCGATATTCGGTCGAAGGATAAGACAAGCCTACCGTCCCGGGCTTTCGCACGCCCCACAAGGGATTGGAATGGGTGACCGGGGACGCCTCGGTTAGTCCGTACCCCTCCGCAATGGGTGCCCCGGTTACCGCCTCAAACTTTTGCATGAGTTCCACCGGCATCGGGGCGCTGCCACTAAGGCAGGAGCGGATCGTATTGACGCCGTATTGGGCGAGCTCCGGCACCTGCAGCAACGCGGTGTACATGGTGGGCACGCCTGGCCAATTGGTGACGCCCTGGCGAATGGTCCGAAGGACCTCCGCAAGGTCGAACCGGGGCAGCAACACCAAGCACCCGCCCATGGAAAGCGTGACATTCATGCACACGGTCATGCCATAGACGTGAAAGAGCGGGATGACGCTGAGGCATCGCTCTGCCCCGGCTTGGAGCGCAGGCGTAAACGCCCGGATTTGCAGGACGTTGGCTACCAGGTTGCGGTGAGTGAGCATGGCTCCCTTGGGGTGACCCGTCGTGCCCCCCGTATACTGCAGCACCGCCACATCCTCCGGATCCCCGCCCGCAGCCGATGGCGGGGCACTCGAGGACAACGATAAAAACTCCTCAAAATCTAACACTTCGGGCCTATCGACGCGTCCAGCAAAGCTGACGCCAACCACCCACTCCAGCGCCACACGAGGCCGCAGGGCCTCAATGCGCGGCAACAGTGCGTCGAACGCCACGATGATGCGGCTTCCCGAGTCTTCCAATAGAGCCAAAAGTTCGCGTTCCACTAGCATCGGATTCACTTGGGTCACAATCCCGCCCGCCAGCAGCACCGCGTAATAGCTCACCACATACTGCGGACAATTCGGCAGCATCAACGCCACGCGGTCCCCCGACCGCAATCCCCTGTCCTGAAAGGCGCGAGCCATGCGCAATACCGCGTGCCACAAGGTCTGGTACGACCAATCCTGGTCATAAAAGGCGAGGGCCTGGTGGTCAGGATATCGTACCGCCGCTTGCCGGAGCAAATCTTCCACGCGCCACGAGGGTATCTCAATGCTTCTCGGAATGTCCGGAGGATATGCGCGTTGCGACAGCGTTTCCAGTCCCATCTTTGGTCCCTCCCGGTTCCCATGTCCGCGAACACTATAAATTTTCCCGGGCCCTCAATAATAAGAACAGAGGCTAATGATGATAACGTAGCACAACGCACGAGATATCGCAATTTTTAATCTTGTCGCACGACCTTAACGGGCTTCCATGGCCAAAATGAGAGGCGGTTCAGCAATACCGTGGTGCTCGGAACCAACAGCGAGCGCACAAGCCAGGTATCGGCCAACACCGCAAAGCTTAAGCCCACCCCGATGGTCTTCATCACTTGCAAGGGACTGATGAGTAGCGCCAAAAAGACGATGACCATGATCATTCCGGCACCGGTAATCATGGATCCTGTGGTCGATACGCCGTGATAGACAGCCTCCCGCGTGGACTCGCCGTGATTCATCGGTTCCTGAATACGATGCAATAAAATCACTTCGTAATCCATGGACAGGCCAAACAGCAACACGAAAATCAAGGGGGTCACGGAGCTGTCCAGCGGCTGATTTTGAAAGCCGAATAACCCGTGGTGCACCACAAGCACGAGAAAGCCAGCTGTGGCCAAGGCTACCAGACCGTCAAACACTACGCCCAGAAACGCCTGCACAATCGACCCGGTAGCCAAGGTTAGTAGCACAATGGCCACAATAACCGCCGCCAGAATAATTATAGGCAACCGCTGGGCAGTTAACTGATTGAAACTCTGCAAAATGGGTACTTGACCTCCGGCTGCGGCGCGACTATGGGGCGGGAGCCAGTGAAGAATGTCCTGATTAATTCTGTTCGCCAGTTGACCCGTCTTCACACTATTGGGACCCGTTTTGGCAGTCACGTAAATGACGACCAGGTGCGGATCGGTCGGCGTGATAAAATGCGTCAAGGCCGACTTGACCGCCTCAGGCGCCATCGTCGGATCCGTGGCGAACGTTGCCAAGAGGGTGGGGGGAATGTTTAGTAACGTCGGTGAATCCACGGATTCCACATCAGGCAGGGCTTGCACATGGCGAGTGACCGCGGCGACTTGGTCCCACGTGACTGAACTTTGCACGGTGGTGGATAAGCGCATGGCCACTGCTATTGGAGCAATGCTACCCGGGCCATTGATAGCTTGTTGTGTTTCCACTGCCTGCCGCAAGGGGTCAGAAGTGGGCAACATCGTAGCCAGATTGGCGGGGGTGCGCATGTGAATCTGAGGCGCATAGGTCGCCAGGGGCAGCAACAACACCAATCCGACCGCCAAGGCACTTAGCGGACTTGTGGTCACCCAACGCCCGATGGTTTTCCACACGTGCCAATCGAAAATGCGAATTCGGCCCCAATACAGCCCCCGGCCAAAGATTGCCATGACTGCCGGCAGCAAGGAATGCGTCGCCAAAAGGTCCGCAAAAATGGCGACCGAACCCCCAATGGCTAGTCCCCGCCAGTACGCATTGTCGCCCAGAAGCAGGGCCCCCACCGCAAGCGCTACCGCAATGCCGGAGTAGAGCACCGAGCGGCCGGCATGCCCCATGCTATCCATGATTGCATCCTCGACCGCTTCGCCCTGATCTAAATTGTGGCGAAACCGGGTGCTAATAAAAAGCGAGTAGTCAATCCCCACCCCCAGGGCCAAAAAGCTCACAATATCTGTTAAAAACACCGAGAGTTGCACATGACGGGAAATGATAGCCACTGCGGCTAGCGCGAGTTCCGATCCCGCGACGGCAATCATCAGCGGTAACAGCACGGCCGCAACCGAACCAAACACGAAGAGCAGCAGCACGGCCAGCACAGGCATGGCGGCGAGGCCACTATGGGTAATCGTTTGTGACGTGTCGTGCTTGATGAGGGTGGCTAACGCGGCTTGCGAGACGTTCGATGCCCGGCCTCCATGTTGGCGCAACATCCGCTCAAATTGACGGACTTGATGCACGGTGGTCGTCGACGTCGGCAAGAGCAAGGTGTGTTTAAAGCTAATGCGGTGAAACACCCGCAAGGGTAAGTGACTTAATCGTCCCAGCGCCATGGCCTGATGGATGCTCACGCCTTCCACTAACAAGGTGGGAGGTGCCGGCGCGGCCTGAATTTTTTGGATCTGATTTGTGGCCCAGGTCACTTCACTATGAGGATTGGAGAACCCCCCCGAAGTCAAATGCTGGCTCACATGCACTGCCAACGGAACCGTGGCAATGATGAGGATAAGCCAAGCGACCACCACCAACCATCGATAACGGACGCAAAGTCGAGTCCACGTGCGAATCATGCTATCCTCCTATGGTCAACGGTCATGCATGCTAGCTCTAGAAGAATAGCATATTTCGGCCAACGGGTATGCCGGCGCTGGACATCGGACCGCGGACACGCAGTGCCCCGTTAAGGAACCGCGCATCACCTTGTCACCATCGGATTTGAACCTACTGTCTCGCGCCCGTTATGGGCGATAGCCCCCGTCCGAAACTTAAGAGGATAAGGCGGGCAGCCGACACCCAGGCGGTGTCGGCTGCTTTCACGCACGCTTATCCTAGCCACCCGGGTTCAAGCGCTCATGGGCCGATGAACCGGGTGTCTTCGTCGTGGCCGGGGCTCCGCTCGCACAACGGAATCTTCCCGTTCGGTCCAACAAGTCACAAGAAGCCATCCCCAGCAATCGCACGCGGTTCGCATTGGCACCGTGTGTTGATGGCCCGCCCATGCGCGGCTCTACGGCGTACGCGGCCGCGCATCAAGCGACTTCAGCCTTAACACCACTCCCTTACGATGAAAAATCGCGATAGGGTTTCAGCTGAATAAATTGCCACGGCTTGGTGACATCTTCCAAAAGATTGGACATCACGTGTTTCACGATGGTGTAATCCTCTAGCGCATAAATGGACATGTCCTTCCCAAATCCGCTCTGCTTGAATCCGCCGTGCGGCATCTCGGACACGATGGTAATGTGGTCGTTAATCCAGACTGTTCCCGCTTGAATGCGCGCAGCGACGCGCTCCGCCCGCTTAACATCACGAGTCCAGACCGACGCCGCTAACCCGTACACGGTATCGTTGGCCAGCTGAATCGCTTGATCCTCCCCATGAAAGGCGAGCACCACCAGCACCGGGCCAAAAATTTCTTCTTGGACGACCGGCCAGCTCTGGTCGACGTGATACAGCACGGTGGGCGGGTAGAAATAACCGGAGGGAAACTGGTCTTTGCGGTAACGCTCGCCCCCCACCGCCACCTGCGCGCCCATCTCTCGTGCGGTTTGCACGTAGTGATCGACTCGCTCGCGCTGGGCAGCGGAAATCACCGGGCCCATTTCCGTGTGGGGACTTAAGGGATCGCCGACCCGAACCTGACCCGCCTGGTCGACCAGCCGATCCAAGAATTCATGAAAGATGGCATCTTCGACATATACCCGGGTGGCCGCGGTGCAATCCTGCCCAGCATTGATAAATGCGCCAAAGATGGCGCCTTGCACCGCTTCGTCCAGATTGGCATCGTGAAATACGACGAAGGGCGCCTTCCCTCCGAGCTCCATGTGCAGGCGTTTGACGGTTTTGCTTGCCGTGGTCATGACCGCAATCCCGGTCTTGGTATCACCGGTCAGTGAGATCATGTTCACGCCCGGATGTTCTGCTAAGCGCCCTCCCACCACCGCTCCAGGACCTGTGACCACGTTCAGGACGCCTGCAGGAAGGCCGACGTCGTGCGCTGCCCGCGCCATTTCCAACGCTGTCAAGGGCGTGTTCGAAGCCGGTTTCAGCACCACGGTATTGCCCGCCGCTAGCGCCGGTCCCACCTTCCACGCCGCCATGTTCAGCGGATAGTTCCAGGGCGCAATGCCCGCCACGACGCCCACAGGTTCCCGGCGGACGCGGCTGGAAACACCCTGAAGGTACTCGACTTCGGCGGTGCCGGCGACCACGCGCGCGGCGCCTGCAAAAAATTTCAAATTGTCGATGGAAAACGCCACATCGAAGTTTTCCGACATGGTAATCGGCTTGCCGGTTTGGGCGGTCTCGAGCTCGGCCAAGTGACGAGCTTGGTTCGCTAGGCGCTCGGCCCAGCGATAGAGCAGTTCGGCCCGTTCTAAAGGTGGTGTCTGACTCCAGGATGCCAACGCCTCCCGCGCTGCACTCACCGCGTCGTCCACTTCGCGCGTGCCCAGCACCGCAACCTCGGCCACCGGTTCTTCCGTGGCCGGGTTCAGCACCGTATTCCACTCTTGGGACACTACTTCACGCCCGTTAACCCATGCCCCATAGCGCTCCATCATATAACTCCCTTATTTGTTAATCTCAGTGGTGGATAACTTTTGTGAAAGATTGCGACGAGCCACTGGATCTCGTCCAACCGTTTG
>JAPNUR010000043.1 GCA_026627385.1 Bacillota bacterium
GTACTTTGACATGGCTGACTACTTCGCATGGCGTAAGGAGCAGGAGGAGCAAGCCGAGAGTACGACCAAGGTCTACAGGCTAAGTTAAACATAACTCATTCACTGGGGAGAGGCGAATTTACACCACATTTTGGACTTGATCTCGCCGCGTTTTCTGAAAGCGGTTAATTACGAGGCTGTGCCGTACCGGGGATCATCGGTAGTTCTCGCATACAATAGCGAATTCATCAAGGCCCCGCCGAAAACCTTAATGGGCCTGCTGCAGTGGATTAAACACCATCCGGGTAAATTTACCTACAACACACCGTCTAGCGGCGGATCGGGCCAAGGTTTTGTTCAAGAAGTGGTAAACTACTACGTTCCCAAGAAAGACGAACCTTTCTTCGAAACGACGTATAAACCCTCACTTGAAAACACATGGAACAAAGGGCTATCGGTTTTGAAGAGTCTGAGCCCCTATGTCTATCGTGACGGATTCTATCCCAACGGTAACGTGGCGGTATTGCAACTGCTAGCGAACAGTAGCATTTGGATGGCTCCCGTGTGGTCGGATATGTCCACGAGCTACAAGAAGGAGCATCTCTTGCCCCCTAGTATCAAACTAGCACAATTGACTCCTCCTATGAACGGCGGGCCGGCCTATGTTGGTATTGTCAAGAACTCACCGAATGTGAAAGCAGACAACATCTTCGTGAACTGGCTGTTAACGCCTGGCGCGCAAACGATTGTCGTAAACGAAGTGGATGGCTACCCGGGAGTAGAGTACAAATATGCCCCACCAAAAGCCAAAGAGGTCTTCGGCTCGATTGCGGGAGATTATTCAGCATACTGGGATGCACAGTTTTCCACTGATCTCAATGCGAAGTGGCAATCGAACGTTGCAGGCTAGGCAGTAGTATCGTTCAGCGGGCGGCACAGCCGTTTGCGGAAACGGTCTGTGCCGCCGTCCGAATCGAGGTGTGCCATGCATCGTAACCCATGGGTGGGGCTTATCATGTCGGCAGGACCTATGCTGGCCATGATGATTTTTATCGGCCTTCCCATAGTTCTCGCCGTAGCTTATTCACTCGGTGACGTATGGGGATTGAATCGGGCGATTGCAGCTGTAGCCCAGCATCAAGTCATAGTGAGGAACGGACTGACACTGAGAGTCTATCGAGAACTTTGGTCAAACCCTGGCATCCGCGCGGACATTGGGACCACCCTCTGGGTAACAGTCGCCGCGGTGGCTGTCGTGCTCGTTATGGCTTATACCGTGTCCCTTTATTTGCGATTTAATCAGAATCCGTTGGCGCGCCTTGTCCGCGATTTATTTGATCCCTCTGTTTATCCCCGTCGTAATCGCCTCCTACGCACTGGTGACATTTTGGAACGCCGGCGGATTTGTAGATGCCATCATGGCTCACCTCGGCAGCCAAGGATTTCCTGGCATCTCGTATACGTTGGTGGGGGTTCTCATTGCGCAAGTCTGGGTGAACTTACCGTTTGCGATTTTGATGCTATCTTCGGGACTTACAGCAGTACCCGATTCACTAATCGACGCGAGTCGCGATGTCGGAGCTTCGTTTTTGCGCACGATCGTTCGCATTGTACTGCCGCTTAACGTTCTGCCCACTGTCATCGTGCTCACATTTAGTGCCATCGGCATTTTGGGAAGCTTTACCATCCCCTATCTCATGGGGCCTACTGCTCCTCAACTCTTAGGTGTGGCAACCACCACCTATTGTCAAGCCTTTAATGAGCCGCAGCAGGGCTCATGCTGCGCCAATTGCCCCAGCATGTGGTGGCAGAGCGAGCACGGGAAGTGCTCTCGATGGTTGGTTTAGATGGTTACGAGCGGTCCTATCCGGCGCAATTGTCTGGAGGACAACAGCAGCGCGTGGCGCTAGCCCGTTCGCTTGTCCTGCGTCCTAAAGTGTTGTTGCTAGACGAGCCCTTAAGTAATTTAGATGCGAAGCTGCGGGTTCGTGTAAGGGAAGAAATCCGTGATATTCAGCGGCGCATTGGCATTACGACCATTTTAGTGACGCATGATCAGGACGAAGCGTTATCCATCGCGGATCAAGTGGCAATACTTGCCCACGGTAAAATTCAGCAAGTGGGACCTCCCGATATTCTGTATGACGCTCCGTGTAATCAATTTGTGGCGAATTTCGTTGGTACGATGAACTGGTTTCGGGGGCACGTGCGTCACAGTCAGGTCACGGTGAATGGCATTGCAATCCCGGTTGATCACCCCAATAACGTTGAGGGAGACGACCTGCTTCTCGGGGTCAGACCGGAAGATGTGCGATTAACGAGCGATCCGCGAGATCCGGAGGCCTCGGTGGTCTGGTTGGCGTCGCGGGGGCATTACCAAGAAGCCATGCTCAACACCACAGCCGGAGCCATTCGTGTATTTATTCCCCGCCGGGGGTCGATTCCTACTGCCACACGTTATCGGTTCGTTCGTTGTCATCTCTTTCGGGACTCGGGGGAATCAGCGTGACTCCCGGTGATTCCGAATCACGATACGGTCTCATGCGATCCTCAGAAGACCATGAGTGGCGCAGCACAGCCGTTGTGACGGACGGCGGCGATTGACAGAAAAGGAGGTGCATCCCTCATGGCTATAGCCATTGCCCATCGCGGAGATACTCGGCGCGCGACGGAAAACACCATTTCGGCGTTTTTGGATGCGGTCGCAGCAGGAGCCGATTGGATTGAATTAGATGTTCAAGCTACTCATGATGGACAGGCTATCGTATTACATGACGATTCGTTCGCGCGGATTTGGCATGTGGAGCAATTGGTTGAGACGTTGGATTGGAGCGATATAGCGCGTTATTTTCACGGAGAAGTGCCCCGGTTACAAACAGTGCTTGAGTCCATATCTTGTCCGGTGATGGTCGACTTTAAAAGCGAAGGGGCGGTCAAGCCTCTGGTGACGGCCATCCACGAGTGTCGAGCGTGGGATCGGTGTCTTATTGTAACAGGCAACGTCAATGCTTTGAGAAGCGTCCAGCATCTGGCACCCCATAGTCTTCGGGGGCTCACATGGGACCACAAGCAACGGCCTGAACTGGACTTCGTCAGGAATTTAGGGGTGCGGTACTTCAACCCGTACTGGGCATTTGTCACGGAGGAACTTGTAGACGTTATGCACCGTTCAGATTATCTGGTCTCCGCCTGGACGGTCGATGACGACCACGTGATGCGTCATCTCATAGGATTAGGCGTGGACGCCATTGTGAGTAACGATGTTGCAACATTGGTGTCTGTGTCAAAGACGTCTGATGTAAACTCCTCGCGGGCAGTAGATCGTTGACGCGAAGAAGTGTACTGGATTGCGCCCTTGCGACGAGGGGTAACCCATAAACCAGGTTTGGTAACGCATGTCGCTAATGAACTCACGGGTGTAGCGGTGCGAGAAACATCGGTGTCAGGCGCATTTGCATCCGCCCCCAGTCATCTGGCCTATGCATGCAAATCAAGCCGGACGAACAGCACCGCCGCGAAGTAAACATTGTGGCCGATCGAGCAAGTTCACGCGCGATCGGCTTCGCGATGGAGCACGGCGAGACGGTCATCGCGTCTAACGGTTAGGCGCCGCCTAACACTGCTTAATGTCACCCGCCTGATGGCTTGGCTTTGGCCGGCGGTGGATTCATCGGCGAGAGCCCTGGGTGGGGTGACCGGTGCGTTTTAGCTAAGGGATTGGTGACAACGGTGGCATGGGTGACTGAAACCGGCGGGGTTGATCGGGGCGTCGCCCTGACAGGGCGCCCCGATGCCTCAGAGTCCCCCGCATAAAGGGGGGCGAATGTTTCATGATCGATATGATTGGAAGCAGCCCACAAAAAGAGCACCCAGGCGATTTGACCTAAGAGAGTAGACGATGGCACGAACCCGCGACTGAACTGAAGGCCGATCACGTCGGGATTGCTTCCCATCCAGCTGCGCCGCGGCGGCAAATCCGTCACATGCGCCAGGTTGGCCACCAGGGATCGCAAATCGGTGCTAGAGTAGGTAATGCCGGGAGGGCCCAAGCTTAAGCGCAACGTGAGCTGGCATCCTGCCTTGGTGCCGGCAATATGCCAAGTTTCGAGCCGTTCAAAGAGCAGATGAACCGCATCGTTTAAACTCGCATCATCCGTCTCTAGGCAAATCCCTAATGCGTCCATCTTCATCACCTGACCTCATCGTATGCCAGATAATGGGAATGGTTACAAGTTTGGGCCGATAAAGAGTTCTGAAATTGCGATCCCGCTGCCCCAGGGGGCGACACCCACGCCAATTTGGGTTTCGTAGGGGTTGAGGATATTGGCGCGGTGAGGAGGATCGGCCATTAAGAGCGCAAAAGCTTGCTGGACAGATTGGGCTTCGGCAATATTTTCAGCGCCCATACCTTGAGCGTTAATGCCTGCCGCCAACTCCATCTGAATGGGCCAGCCGTAAGGCGGCAAGTCGCTGGTAAACGGGCCGTTGGCCAACGCTTCAGCCCGTTTTTGTGCGAGTGCCATAAGCGTGGGGTTGACGGTGTAGGGTTGAAGGCCGTTTTGTTCTCGCGCCTGATTAATGAGTTGAATCATTTCGTTGGCAAGCGCGGCCATGTTTTGATTGTTAACGCTGTTGGAAGGACTTGCCGCGCCAAGCGGACTTGAGGGAACGCTGGCTCCGGGGGCGGGGGCCACGGGCACGGATGATCCCGGCGAGACCGGAGAAGGCATGGATTGGGCTAGCATGGTGGCATACGCGCCTTGGACGGTGGCTACCGGCGCCATAGTATTCATGATGGGAAAAGTGGTGGCCGGCACGGCGGCCGGTGTTAAGGGCAGGGGAGTGCTTACCGTGACCGGCAGCCCCGCCGCTAATAATAATGAGGCAAAGTAATTCATCGTCAACATATCCTCCTGAACATTAGCAATCGGTGAATTGCGGTAAATCTGGCGATTTACGTCAATATTAGAAGCGCTTGGGTGTCGCGGCAAAGCCTGTCCGTCGTCGGATTTCGACGTGGGGCGGTGTTACCGCGAAGAGACCCCACATTGGTCGATATCTCCGCTAAGTTGACGCCTGTGCTAGATATTGGAAGACGGGGTCCCTGAATGGCAGGGACCCCCTGGTATCATTGGCTGCCCGCTTGGGGTGGAAATAGCGGACTTGGCGGGCAGGGCAAGACCGGACCCACTTGCGGGCAGGTGGGCGGGACGCAGAAGCCGTAGGTAGGCACCAAGAGCTGGACGGTGGCAGTTGATTGAAAGAGCATGCACAGGGTGATGGTGCAGCTAATGTCGCCGTTCGGCAAATTCACACAGGTGCAAGTGCCTGACAGAATGGTGCAGGACGGGACGGTGCCGGTCGGATTATAAAGAGTCACGGTTTGCGTGGTAATGACGGTCTGCGGCAGCACCAGCCCTGACGAGCAGGTCACCGAATAGTTCGCAGAGATAACGAAGGTGATGTTATTGTAATCGGGTACGCTTGTGGGAGTGACGGCACCGACGGTACAAGTCGACGTGGTTAGGTCGATGGCGCAGGAGGAGACCGTACAACCGACGGACGGCGCCAGAAACGTTTGCGTAGTGGTCACCGTCTGTGAACAGGAATCATAGACTTTGTCGACCACAATACAGTCTATTTCGGTCGGCGGGGGGCACCCAGTATCAGGGCAGGGCCCGGGAGTTACACTCGCCATTGTCACATCATCCTTTCCGAAGCATGGCAGGCACGATTGCCTAGTGGTAATATATGGGAGACCCGTAGAGGTGTGATTCGTGGCAACAAATTTCGCCCTTGTCCATGATCCGTGGGAAAATCTGACGAAACTCGTGAGCGCGCTCCCCCAGCAGTCAACTCGCGGGAAGCGTTAACGGAGAGCCACTCGCCGCGTGTCCAGCTACCGGGCCGTTGATGCAAGGGAGCACATGACACCCAGAGGCATGCCTGAATTGAAAAGCGGTCGTCAGTCAAACGACGAATCCGGGATTCACACTCTTAGGGGTCTTTAGGCTAACCCATTTAAGGTTTCGGCACCGTTGGCGAGACGTCATAAAACAGAAAACCGATGTTGCATGTCGTAGTTTGTCGAAAATGTGAGGATCATCTCCGCCATTTGCGATAGGCGGGTCCTTGACTTTTGCCCAAGCCGAGCGGAAAGAGATGGACAAAGGGTTTCAGGAAAGCCATCTGACCTCCCTAGCAGCGGGCGCTTATACGCGACCATATTGTCGATAGCGACGTCGTTGGCTACAATGCGACCAAGGATGGCGAGTGGGCACGGGGGTGTGACAATGGCCGCCATGCTTATGGTAATGGTGCGACCCCTGCTGCGGGGCATGCTTCTGGGCGGCGAATGGGTGGCGTACTGGGAATTTGTGCAGTTAATCGTTCGGCCGCACCGCCAAAACGCTTGGCTATCATGGGTGAGCGAGGTGGGCGGGCCGCTCGTGTTGGTGGCCGGCGGGTGGATCTTGTTTCGAGCGGCCATTAGCCCGCCAGTGTGGCTCATGGCGTGGATGCTCAGCTACGCCATGGTTGAAACCCTGTGGCCCCGGCGCGTGATGACCGTTCTCCTAGTGGGATTTTGGCTCGTGACCCATCTTGCGTTACCGATTGTTCCCTGGACGATTGAGCTCATATTGAGCTTGGCTACAGGCGTCGTGCTGTGGGCGATTGAGTTCTTGCCGCAATCGTTGTTCTGGCGGGCAGCCGCGGCCGTTACCGCCTTAACCGCCATGATCGCGGTGCTGGTGGGCAGCCGGTTACTCTTACCGACAAATATCCCCTTTGTCTTAGCCATTGGTCTGGTGCTGGGCCCTTACCTCTTTTTTGAACGGCGACGTAGCTCACGCTGGGAAGAACTCAAGCGTCAGGCAGATACCGACCATTTAACCGGGGCAGGCACCCGCTACGCGTTTCGACGCTTTTTAGATCAGCATGCGCTAAGCCAGGGCGTGATGATCGTGGCTGATCTGGATAACTTCAAGACCATCAACGACACCTGGGGACATGATGTCGGCGACGCCGTCTTGCAAGAATTGGCGCATCGGTTTCGTTCGACGCTCCGCACCACGGATGGTCTGGTGCGATGGGGCGGCGACGAATTTGTCATCGTCATGCCCTCCATTTCGGAATCTCAAGCTCATGGAGTGGTTCAGCGTCTTCATACGGCGGTTACCGCGGCCCCCGTCCTGTATGCGGGATTGTCCCTACCGTTAGAAATTTCGATCGGATGGGCGTGGGGACGGTTGGGAGATGCCACCATTCTCACCCGTGCTGACCAGCGACTCTTACGGGCCAAACGCCTAGGCAAAAATTGTGTGGTAGGGGACGATGCGGTGATGGAGGTTGCGCGCCCCCGACTAGCGACAGTGCACGACGTGAATTTCGACCCTTTGGCGCAACTGCTAGATGTAACATACGAAGTCTGGGCGATTGTTGATCCGCGAGGGCGCGTGGCAGCAGCTAGCGGCCGATTTCGGGCACAATATCCGTCTCTCCAGGAGAGCCCCTGGGGTGCGACATGGGATGGGTGGCAGCCATGGAAGGATGTCCACGGCCAGTGGCAGTTTGTACGCTTGCTGCCATTGCTGGGCGACTGGCGCGATTATAAGCTGGTGATTGTTGCGGAGGACGGACGGCCTCCGAGTCCGTGGCACTGGCCGGGCAGCATTGACCTCGATTGGCAACCCATCGCCGATCCGGGTACCGGCATGGTGTTTGGCCATGAAGTCTTTGCGCGCCCGCGGTTGGGCGACGAGAGCATTTCACCCGACCTCTATTTTGCTTGGGCTCGATGGATTGGAGCCGCGGCAGCGGCCGATGCCCTTTGTTTGCAACAGGTGGCGACGGCTGTAGAACAGCTGGCGGTGCCTCCTCACGCGCCTTACCTCTTTGTTAATGTGCATCCGGCCAGTTTGGCCAAACCGCAGGGCGTAGCGGCTTTCGTTCGCCGCGTGCGGGAGCGGGACCGCCGTTGGCGGGTGGTGTTGGAGGTGACCGAGGTGGGGACGCAGGTCTTGACGGCGGAACAATGGACCAGCCTCGACCAATGGGTGCCATCGGTGGAGTGGGCGCAAGACGATTTCGGGGTGGGCGAGCAAGATTTGTTGCGGCTGCTGCAGTGGCGGCCAAAGTGGGTCAAGCTGGATCGGGCGCTCATTGAAGCAGCTAGTCGCGGCGATAACGGGTACTTGGGTCGATGGTTTCTTCCCTGGGCCCATACCCTGGGGCTTCGCGTCATTGCCGAAGGAGTGGAAACCGCTGCCGAAGCACAGTGGTGCCGAGACGCTGGTTTTGACGGGATTCAGGGGTGGTTTGTGGGCAAACCGGCGGCGATGAGAGAAGTTGTGCCATCGTCCGCGCTGTGATGAAAAGAGGGGTTGGTCGCAGTCCCGGTCGCAGTCCCTATCGATTGGCCTTTGTGGCGCGGTTATCGGTCGCGGGTCACGAATCGACAGATGGCCATGGTGTTGCCGTGGAATCCGGGGAGGAACATCGTGCGGCGGATGGTCTCGTGATCAAAACTATCCCAGACGGTGCCCAAACAGTCATCGGCGAAAGCGCCGGCCCTCCGGAATCGGTTCACCACGAGGAACCAACCGGATGCGCAGTCGAACAGCCCGAACGCATGCACTCACACTTTACAACTAGCTCTGCTCGACAAAACCGCTACTAACATAACATATAGTCCTCGGAGTGTGCGCACAGAACCCTGTTCGGATCAATCGTGGTTGTCGGTTCTGCCTCGGCTGGCCGCTGAGGCACCGCCGAAGCCTCAGACGAGAACCTCGGACCACGGAGGCACTGATAGCGGGAGCCACTCCGTCGCATTATCCCGCGTGTCTCGCAGGGCGGCAGACAGGAAACACAAGATCCTCGCCGGCGGCGGGAGCCGGCAACCAGGAGACGATCCCGGACCGCGCCTAGCAGCGATGCCTAAGGCCGGGTCAGGATGACGGTCACGAAGCCCATCACAATAACCAGGAGGGTTCCCCAGTACCAATACTGCAGGGAACCCAGTTTCTGGTCGAATTTGACATCAATGGTATTGATTTTGGCATCGAGGTCGTTAATTTTATGCTCGAACTTGGCGTTCAGCGCTTCAAACTTTTGCTCAACCTTGGCGTCGAGCGCTTGGAGCTTTTGTTCGACCTTGGCGTCCAACGCTTCGAGCTTTTGCTCGAATTTGGCGTCAAGTGCTTCGAGCTTTTGCTCAACCTTCACATCAAGCGCATGAATGTCTTGTCGCAGTGCGTCGGCGGTCCGCTGCTGCTCACGGCTGACCTGGTCGATCTTGTCAACGAGTCGGTTAATGGTCTGCAGCAAATAGAATCCCCAGTGGTCGGGAAAATCTTGCGACGTCGGTGGCGTGGGTGGCAGCTCCGACATGGGGTGTTCTCCTTCCATCATGGGATTCCTTTCCTTGAGTATACATTATACGTTGGCCCGCGGCACAACACGTATGCCGAACCCAAATCCTGGTAGCCCCGACGACTGTTGCGACCCGATTAGGGCGGTGCAACGGTATGGTTCGTTTAGTAAAGACCGTTGGTGGCCTCTCAATGCACGGGGATTGCCACACGGTTGGGTGATAAATGGTCGGTAGTTCAGTCACGCGACCGCCGTGAAATGGCGAATCACGTGATGGCCATTCTTTGCGTGGGTGTAACGGGGCTGAAGCCCCACCGCGGGTCCACCGTCGAATTGTTCTCACTTCGCGAGTGGTTTAGCGATGTCGCGGGGCGGAAGGTCTCGTTGTTTGACATCGCTCGCGTGTTTTGCCGTGACGCGGCTGCTGTGTGAGTGAGGTCCGGCCGGCATCCCGCTCACATGGGCCGGCATGGCCGGCGACTCGGATACGGGATGGCCGACAGGCACGGAATAGTCTAAAGACATGCAACAACCGACGATTCGGCGAGGAGGGCCTCTCAATGACGGAGTTTATGGGGCGCCACGGCCCAGCCCCTCCTCCTCGCGTTCTCCCCACCTAGCCCCCCTCATGACGTACGCGTGCCCGCGAGTTTTGAAGAGCCCATCATCCAAGAAATTTCTCACGCCCATGACACTAGTGGCTAATGCGTAGAGTTTTGGCCATGGGACGGTTCATGCTTTATTGCACATTCAAGGGCCGTGATCGTGCCACGGGTTGCTGGCAATACCACACTATTTTCTTGAACGACTAATTCCCGCAAAATATGCCCGTTGAGATCCACGACGGCACTGTGGGTGAGCTGCCAGCCTCCGCCAAAACGGATCCGGGTGGCGTCCACCGTGGATTCGCCCCAAAACACGAGTTGCAGTGTGCGCCCCCCATCGCGGTCCTCGAGAGTCCGGCATTGCAGTACGCGTACGACGGTCGGATCGCATTGGATGAAAGAGGACGCTGCGGGTTGGGGCGTAGCAGGCGGATGGCCCGTTTGTCCCGCACTAGAGCGCAATGTCGGGTAAGCCATGAGCGGCAGCGCAAACGCGCGGGCTTGCAGCATTGCCGCGTTGGCGTGAAATGGCCCCTGGCCCAAGAGAAGCCGGTAGCGAAAATTTAGGGTGCCGGATTGATCTGCTTTAAAGTTGGTATGCCAATAGTTGTTCATCGGCCAGCTGATTAGAGCAGGGGTATGCGGCGCGTGATGCTCTTGATAGGCGCCAACGGTAAAGTCGCCCCACAGAACCAAGGGAATGTCCGGCGTCATTAGCACGACATGGCGCTCCGGGGTGGAAAGCGCCGCAAAGTCTTCGACGGCGTAATAATCGCGGCACGCATTCGGCAACTGTTCCTCTTCGCCGGTGATTACGGCGCCGCCTTGACTATAATGAAAGGTCGAGTCATTGAGGCGGAAGGGGAACACCCAATAAAAGGATTCAAGATGGCGGGATTCGTCGCGGTCCAGTGTGATCGCGATGTCAATCCAGGGTTCGTCGTCGTACAAGGTGTAGCGCATCTCTAACGAGCGCAAATGAGGGGTCTCAAGCCGCAGCGCAAGTGTCCGTAAACCGGGGCCCGTGCTGGTGTGATAGTGGGTCACGCGCTCGACGCGCCCTTCGCGAATCAGAAGATCGGGCCGCACATCGCGCGGGGGGTTGCCGGGCTGCAGATAGGGGCGCCCTTGAGGATGCTCGAGGCGGTGAGCCACAAAGTCCGCGAGGCCGTAAGAACTGTCGGGGTCGCACCAGTCATATCCGTCGACACGGGAAATCAACTGGCTGACAGCACCCGTCCGCGGATTGATGCGGAGATCCCACCACCGATTTTGCATACGCCATCGGTCCATGGTCACCACGGACTGGGGCTCTCGCGGGGCGAGGGTCAAGGTGCAGTAGCCGCCCGCGGGAATCGTGACGAGACCGTAGTCCACAGGCGGTCCGGCCACGTACAACGGGCTGATCGGGTTTGCCATTTCCAGATCCCGCGCGAATTCGTGAAGCGGCCACGCTCCCCCAAACTCCTCAGGGCCCCGCAATTTCGGAAGGACGGCGTGCTGCTTGACCGGATAGGGCAAAGGGTTAAAGAGCAGCACGGCGGGATCGGCATTTTCGATGGCGCCAGCCAGCGTGCGAGCGCTTAAGGTCCACAACCGCTGAGCTCCAGCTGCCGCTTCGTAGGCCTGGAGTGCCTTGGAATTCCATTGGCCGAGGCTATGCACGGCATCAGGAGCGGAGATGCTTTCAGCGCTGCCCCAGGTATGTTCGTCATACAAGAGAAGATGGCGCGCCACGCGAGGTTCAAGTTGGGCAAATTCCGCCTGATCGGCGGCATCCATCAGCGGCGTCAGCCCGCGCAACAGCGTCCTGTAGAGTTGTGATTTCGGTGGACGTTGACAGTTGAAGAAAAAAATCCCCCTTTGGTACGGTGGTCATGT
>JAPNUR010000044.1 GCA_026627385.1 Bacillota bacterium
GGTGGCATCATGAACCAGGAAGGTGGCAACAGATTTGATCAGGAATGGTCAGAAATGAATAAGTCCATCAGAACGGTAGAAATGTTCTTGACATGCTTTCTTGTGATTGGTGGGATGCTGGTCTCTCGTGAGGGAACGAGTCAGGCGGCGGCCCAGCCGGCCTTCGTGGTGACTGCGTTAGCGGGGTCGTCCACTACCTCCGTGACGTACAGCCAAGATTCTGCCGTGTATGCCGCAGCGGTCCTGTATGCTGAAGGGTCTCCCTTTGTGGTAAAAGGTTCGGGTGTTTGGGCGCGGCTTCAGGTACGCGGGATGATGAGCGTTTTTGGGGCGGCACAATTGGAGGAGGAGTTGCTGAAGGAGCCCAGCGTGCGGGATGCACGTGTGCTCTTTTTCAGCGACCGAGCCGATGTGCTGGGGCGATCCGCATCCGTCATTCCCCGCGTGGTTGCTCGGCTGCGGGCTGTTCCGCCCAGTAGCCGTATCCCCGCGATGTGCGTGTCGTTTCGGTTCGCCCCGTATCCGCGGGTTTTCGTTTACCCCGCCCCCTGGCCTGGTCCACGGTAGGCTGGATTACCGCCATCCGTGAACACGTGGTGCGGGGGCGCGGCACCACCGCTGGCGGATTTCTCATTACCCTTTCGCAAGATTGATGGTTTCATCCGTTATGACGACCATATGGGCGATTTGTCCCCAAAGCAAATCCACACCGTAGTCGCGGCCCTCCATTTTTCCTTTGTGTGCTGTCCGCCAGCCACCGCGTGGCCGGGGTGATGCCGTTGCCAAATGCCCAGGTGGGTATTAGGGATGGCAAAAATCTTGGTGCGGCGGGGGATGAAGGCAGAGGCGATTCGGGCGGCGGTGCAGGTCGACATTCGGGCTGTCATGCAAAACTATTTTATTGATTGGAAGCTCGAACGCGAAGGTTATCAACCCGTCTTGCCGTTTTTCGGCTGTGACGAAGAAGGTTGCAACCTTCCATTGGCGCAGGGTGGCACTGTGATTGATCCCGCGTTGCCCATTAACTTCAACGACTGCCTATAAGGGAAAGGGACTCCATAATTTCCCCATGGATATAAAATGAGACAAAGTTGGTGAACTTCATGGAACAGCCGAAGCCTACCGATCCGTGTCCGTGCGGATCAGGGGAACCCTATGGTGAATGTTGCGGCAAGAGCAAATAACCGATCAAAGGACGGCAGGTGGTGCGTCCACCTTCGCCTTCACCAATCAAGCCGGAGGTGAGAAAGATGGCCAACTATCGATTGAAGATTGGTGGAATGCACTGCCTTGATTGCGCGCACAAGGTCGAAGCGGCGCTGCGCGGTGTACCTGGGGTTGAGACGGCCCGTGTCAAGTATTTGCAGCGGACGGCTGAGGTGACCGCGGACGACACTCGGGTCACACCGGAGGTGCTGCGGCACGCGGTACAAACGGCAGGGTACACCGTGGAACAGGCATAGGCGGTGGAGGCTCGTCCTAGGTATTGGGTGACGGTGGCCGGTCCGTTTGCGGCCACCGTCATGATGCGCCATGTGATTATGGACATCGGTCTCGACTTATGGGTGGGGGTCCGGTGGATTCATGGGGACACGTGGTCTCTATGGTGGGATAATGTCATGTTATGGGCGGGGACCATGCCCGATCAGGATGCATGGCGGGACGCTCTTCTGGAATTTTGGTGGGGCCAGGGGGGCGGATGTTGCTAACCGCGGATTTGCGCGAACTCGGCTCGTTTTGGCTCGCGATGACAGATGCCTCCTAATGAAGGAAATTCGGCAAGCTATGATAGGGTTAGCATGAGCCCCCCGAGGGGCCCGTATCTGGGAGTATTGGAATGTGCGCAGTTATTGTGTGTCGCCATGATCGTTCTGAAACATTGACGGAATTGTTGAGTTTGGACCAAATGCCCGCACATTCTCCATCCTACACGATAGGTCGGAAAGGGGGTCAAGCGAAGTGCGGCGAAAAACGACTGCGACAATCAGCGCATCAAACCAGCCATCCCGTGTTGTCGGTTCGGCCTTTGATCGCTCCATGTTTGAGAATCTTAATATCTCCACATGATGACGAAACGCCCCTAGACGTAGTGGAATGCTCAGAGACCATTTCTAACCTATAGGATCGCGCGAATTCGTCTAATCGACTGCAGGGACATCCGTGTTTTTGACAGAGGGTGGCGATTTTTGGAAAGAAATTGTTCCCGGTTGCTAGGGGGGTGTTGCAGGAGTTCCGCATTTAAAGGAGAACTTCTAAGAATGCTGACGTCATTTGGGGGAGGCGCGCATGGGAAAAATATCCAAGGAGGACGCTGAGCTGCTTGGGTTCGAGCAGCCGAAGCGCAAATCCCCAGGTAAAAAGACTCCAACGAAGCCGGAAAAAGAGAGCCTGGTGCCGGACGGGACAACGTCGGAGCGCGTAAGCGGCTGGACGTACGAGTGGGAGACGGCCGAAGAGGCACGCCGACATCCGACATTGTTAGTGCGTCGCACTTTGCGGTCAGGACAACGGATTCGCTTTTACGGCAACGTCGTGGTCTTAGGCGATGTCAACCCGGGAGCGGAAATTACTGCCGGGGGCGATATTATTGTCATGGGCTGGTTGCGGGGATTGGCGCATGCAGGAGCGGGCGGCAACAACCGGGCGGTGGTCTCCGCATTTCGTCTCAATCCCATTCAACTGCGGATCGGGGAATACATTGGCCGGGCTGCTGATGACGGTGAGCCGGTAATGCCCGACGTGCCCGAAATTGCGGAAGTGCGCGATGGGCGGGTTGTCATCGACCGTTGGCAACACAGCATTCTCAGCAGTTATCACCGCGAGGACTGAGAAGACGAGGAGGAAGCAATCCATGGGGGAAGCAATCGTGATCACCTCGGGAAAGGGGGGAGTCGGCAAGACAACGACCACCGCCAACATAGGGGCGGCTCTGGCCCAAGCGGGGCAGCGGGTCGCCTTGATCGATGCGGATATCGGCTTGAGAAACTTGGACGTAGTGATGGGGCTGGAAAATCGCATTGTGTATGATTTGGTCGACGTGGTGGAGGGATTTGCCAAGCTAAAGCATGCCTTAATTAAGGATAAGCGGTTTGAAAATCTTTATTTGCTGCCAGCCGCGCAAACGCGGGACAAAACGGCGGTAAGCCCTGATCAAATGCGTGCGTTGGTCGGTGAAATGAAGCAGGAGTTTGACTTTGTCTTAATTGATTGTCCGGCCGGAATTGAACAAGGATTTAAAAATGCGGTGGCTGGTTCGGACAAGGCGATTGTGGTTGCGACGCCTGAGGTGTCTTCGGTGCGTGATGCCGACCGCATCATCGGCCTTCTAGAGGCAGAGGAAAAACATCACCCATCCTTGATTGTCAATCGTATTCGTCCTAGCATGGTGAAAAAAGGCGACATGATGGACATTGATGATATGATTGAAATTTTGGCTATTGATTTGCTGGGTGTGGTGCCGGATGACGAATTCATTGTGGTCTCCACCAACCGAGGAGAACCGGCGGTTCTGAATCAACAATCCAAGGCAGGCGAAGCGTATCGCCTAATCTCCCGACGGCTGTTAGGGGAAAATGTTCCGCTCATGAAATTGGAGGAAGAAGGGCAAGGGTTGCTGGGCCGACTGCGGAAGATGATGGGGATTAAAGGGTGAGCCGAGGGGGGAACGCCATGTTTGATTTGTTCGCGCGCGTGTTTGGGCGAGAGGACGCGAGCAAAGAAGTGGCCAAGGAACGCCTTCGCCTGGTGCTCGTGCATGATCGTTCGAGCTTGTCGCCGCAAGCCTTGGAAAGTCTGAAGAACGATTTGTTACAGGTGATCTCGCAATACCTCGATATCGACGACCAAGGCTTTCGCGTGGATTTTTCGCGCCACGAAGATGCCATGGCGTTAGTGGCCAATATACCCATCAAAAAGAAAGTGAGCCGAAACTTGTAACATCGTGGATTCCCATTGATGCCTCGACCGCTTAGGCGCACATGCCGTATACTGAAACACAACATGGCTTTAGGGGTTGGACCAATGGGAACGAAACGCATGCGGTTTCAGATCGATTACCTCACTTTAGTGTTGATGTATCTCTTGGCCGTCGTTTCGATTTTTGTCATCGCTAGCGCTACCCGGTCTATTGCGCCGCCGCATGATCCTTTATATTTTGTCAAGCGCCAAGTGTTGTGGATTGCGGTGGGTACCGTCGTTTTGGTCGTGACTACGGCAATCAATTATGAAACATTTAAAAAATTAAGCCCCTATATCTATTGGGGGGCTATTCTCTTGTTGTTGGTTGTGCTGGTGCACGGTCATACGGCATTAGGAGCCCAACGCTGGATTCAGCTGGGCCCATTCCAGTTACAGCCGTCAGAACTTGCGAAAATCGCGATTATCGTGACATTAGCGACCCATTTAGACAAGAAGAAGAGTTTGACGCACTGGCGAGACTTAATCTCGCCCTTAGTGCATGTGGGGTTGCCTATGCTTTTGATTTTGAAACAACCCGATTTAGGCACGACGCTGGTGTTCGTCGCCATCACCGTGGGCATGTTTTATATGGCAGGCGTTCCCTGGACCAAGATGTTGATCTTTCCTGCGGGGTTAGGGCTGATGGTGCTCTGGATTTACCTTCATTACCGATTTGGCATCAAAATTCCTATCATGCACAACTATCAATTAAACCGTTTGCTCATCTTTTTGAATCCCAATAAAGATCCGTTGGGAGCGGGCTTTAACGTCATTCAGTCGCGCATTGCCGTGGGAACAGGCGGCTTGTTCGGCGCCGGGCTGACGGGCGCGCCGGCGAATTTATTGGGATTCTTGCCAGAGTCCTACACCGACTTCATCTATGCCGCCATTGGTGAGGTCATGGGTTTTGTGGGATCTGTGGCCATTTTGCTAGTGTACCTGATTCTTATTGCCCGCGCCGTGTACATCGCGTACCAGGCTAAAGATCGCTTTGGCACGCTATTAGCGTCGGGAGTCGCCTCGCTTATTGCCTTTCACGTCATTGAAAGTGCCGGCATGGCAACAGGAATCATGCCTGTGGCCGGTGTCCCATTGCCATTTATGAGTTACGGGGGTTCGGCCTTTTTAGCCGATTCCGCGGGGATTGGCATCTTACTCAATGTGTATGGACGGCGGAGAACAGCCAGTTACCGCCCCGCCGTGGCCAAAGTACCCGTGGTATACTCGAATCAGTTGCCTGAACCCGAGACCTTAGGAGGCCAGTTGCCATCGTGACAAGTCAATTTCCTATTACGCCATTTGACCAGCACTGGGAACTTGTGGTAAACGGGTGGACGCGCTACAGTCCCTGGCTCAATCGCCTGGGCGAAGTGCTGGCTGGCTATTCGCCCGAAATTTGGGCGGTGATTTTCCTGCTGCTATGGTTTTGGCCTCCGCTCAAGCAAAATCGTGCCCGGCGCGCGGTGGTTTATGCGGTCGTGGCCGGAGTGTTAGCTCTCGCCATCAATGTGGTGCTCGGACATCTGTTGCCGTATCGGCCGCGACCTTTTGTGTACGAGCCGCACCTTATTCACCAGCTATTGCCGCACAAGAAGGACACCTCGTTTCCCAGCGACCACGCGGCGGGAAGTTTTGCGTTTGCCATCGGCCTCTTTTTTGCGGGAGCCACTGATGGGGTATTGGCCCTGATCTTGGCGGCACTGGTGTCCATTGCGCGCGTGTTTGTTGGGTTACATTGGCCTACTGACGTGTTAGCTGGGGCCGCCGTCGGCATTATTTCCGGCTTCGTCGTGCTGGCGCTTCGCGGTTGGCTGGAGTGGCTCGTGCAATGGCTTTTTCAGCTCTTTCGGATGAAACCCGAGCGGCGTTACCGACGCCATTGGTCGTAGAGGTGAATTCCTCGTTGCTGACCCGCAGTCCAAACGCTCCTTCGCGTTAACGCAAAATTCGACAAAACCTTTTGGGGAAAAAGGATTCATGCCAATGCGTGGTGAACTACCGCCATGGAGGGAGCGTATTCGTGCGAAATGTGTTGGTGACCGGTGCCACCGGATTTCTCGGCCAAGAGGTCTCCCAACGTTTGATGCGCATGGGTTATCGCGTGGTCGGGCTAACGCGCAGCGTGCGGGACAACTTGGCGGTCATTCCCATGGTGGGCGATTTGTTAGTCGATGCCCCTTTTGTCGGGCCGGATTTGCCGTTTGAAGCGGTCATTCATTGCGCGGGCCATCATCCTGGGGAGACTAATCAGGTTGAGCCTCTCCACGAAGAGGGCACGCGCCGCATTGTCGACGAAGCCATGCGGCGGGGGATCCGCCGATTTATTTATATTAGTGCCATGGGGGCGAGTTTTCAGGCGCCGACGCGGTTTCAACGCAGCAAGTGGGTGGGCGAGCAAATTGTGGTCAATGCGGGGTTAGATTACACAATATTGCGTCCCCACTTAATGTTTGGGCAAGGATCGCGAACATTTCAGCGCTTGGAAGAAGCGGCTAGCCGCCCCTGGGCAGTATTGCCGGAATCAAAGCCCCTCATTCAGCCGGTGTATGTGGGTGACGTCGCGGAAATTGCATTGCGTTCGTTGTGGTTGGATCGCACCGTTGGGCAAATTTATGACATTGGTGGACCGCAAAGTATGAACCTCGAGGATGTAGTGCGCCATATCGCACGTGATATTCACTTATTCCGGTTGTTAACCGTCCGCATCCCTAAACGTTACGCCTATTATGTTCTGCATAAGTTGGGGCGAGTAGGTCCTATTCTAACTGGGGAGGAGTGGGAGTTTTTGCAGCACGAAGTGACCCGGCAAGATTCGCGTTGGTTAATTGATTATGGCATCTTGCCGCACTCGCTCGCGATTTATTATTCACCCCTGACATAGCTTTCGCCAGCATAACCTTGTCCCTCGTTCTCATAGAGTATTGGGGGAGGGGAAATCATGGCTGAACCCGGAACATTCTGGCCGGAACACATAGAAGAACCGTCATGGCGTTGGTGGCGGTGGGTCACGGCGGGGATGATGTTGCTAACCCTGGCATTCATCTCGCATACTGACTCGCGGTGGGCGCGAGCCGTCATGCGCGTGACGGCGCACTGGCTGACTCAGCCTATGAACCTTCCGCGCGGTTGGCCCGCGCTGTGGACTCATCTGGCCGATCGGGTGTTGCCCGCATCCGCACAGCCCGTTGGGCGAGGAGACACCACGACATGGTTAGCACCCGTGGCGGATGCCAAAGTCGCTGAAGCCTTTGGTTGGCATGGACGTGGCGTGAGGGCGACGTTTGTCCCAGAGGTGAGGCTCATTGTATCTTCTGGATCGCCGGTAATTGCGGGGACGACCGGGCGCGTGGTTGCGGTCGGCCGTCACTGGGTGGAGTTTCGCGCGGCCACGTATGTTGTCGTCGTTGCGCCAATAAAACCCCTGGTGAAAGCGGGCAGCCTCCTCGCGCCAACTACCGAAATTGGCGTCATTCACGGGCGTTCCTTGACCCTGCGAGCCACCGTCCACGACTTACCAGTCAACCCCTTAGGATCGACCCTCTACGGTCGCCAGTGGCTCAACCCGTAACATGGCACCAGGAGGACTGTGGCGCCGGATCCGCGTCAACCCGTTATTTGTGTTAGCCCTGGGCCTCTATGTTCTGGCGGGGTATGAACGCCAGATGGTGATTGCCTTCATCGCTGTCACACTCCACGAACTGTCCCATGCCGTGGTTGCGGAACTTTACGGGCTTTATGTGGAACGCGTCGAAATCTGGCCGTTTGGCGGTATTGCCCGCATTCAGGGATTGGATAGCGAGGATCCGTATGTGGAGACGACGGTGGCCGTGGCTGGACCATTGCTGAATTTCTTTTGGGCGGCATTGGTGTGGGCATTTGACCGCGTGCTTCCGTTCAATCCGGCCTACCTTGACCTTTTTGTCGAAACGAACTTGGCGATAGGCGCGCTAAACTTGCTCCCGGTTGCCCCCCTTGATGGTGGGCGCCTGGCACGAGCTTATCTGGCGCGGCAGATTGGGTACGATGAGGCAGAGCGGCGCGTGCGTGAGGGAGGGCTTTGGTTGGCCCGGCTGCTGCTTGCCTTGACCGTGGTGGAGTCCCTTGTAGGGCGGGTGAATTTGGCATTGGGCGTGTTTGCTGCCTTTCTTTATTGGGGCGCATTAAAAGTGCCCAAGCATGCGCCGTACTGGGCGGTGCGCGATTTGGCTCAACGGTTTTTCGGCTTCGAGCGGCGTCCCGTGTGGCCCGTGGATGATTTTGCCGCACGCGCGGAGACCCGCATAGGGGACGTGATCCGCGTCATGCGGCCCTTGAAGTATCATCGCGTGGTGGTGTTGGACAGCCACTTGAAGCGCTTGGGCGTATTATACGAAGAGGCTTTATACCGCGCGTTAGCCCAAAAGGGTCCTGAGTGTAAGCTGGGTGACTTGTTGGATGAAAGTTAACGCCATGCCTTCGGGCTCTACGTCAATAATTGTGGGATCGCCGTGAGGGGCAGGAAGCCCAAAAACATTTTGCGTCGATAGCGGTCCCGG
>JAPNUR010000045.1 GCA_026627385.1 Bacillota bacterium
GCCCGTCCCTGCCCCTCGGCTACGCCTTCGGGGCAGGGAATGTTCCCGAATTTACACCAACTAATTGGACTCTAACATGCCGTGTACTTAGGGCTTTACTTATAAGGTTACGGGGGGTTGATAACACGGTTTATGCGGCGCATTGATCGTAAAGAAGACATGATTGACCCCCGAATACTCGGGGGTCACCGCAGTAGCCATTCGTGCCCGGACAGATTCTATGGGGTCTTATGTCCCAACGGAACAATCCTCGTGTTTACCCGGAGAAAACGGCCCTATCGCCTAAACTCACCCGTTCCTACGTCCAAAGGGAATAATGTTCATATGAGATCGGCGGCGTTTTGCGGCGTGAGACCTCGCGCTTCGCGCGCGACGCGAAGCCGGCGGGCGGTGGAGTGGGCCGGCGTCATGTTGTTACCGCTCACGCTATTTGACGGCGAGTGATCGGTTTTTTGTCATGTTCAATGGCGGAGGATGTTTCGGATGATTGTCGTATGACGATCCATATTGTAACGACAATCATTGCAGGAGGTGAAAAAAGGAAGAGAGACCCTGTAGGTTGCCCGCCTCCGCGTCTCTCTTCCTGTGCCCGGTTCCCCGGGTACAACTATGGCCATGGCCCCATATTACAGCGCCCCATTTGATGAGGTCCAGTCGTATTTGCAATGTTGTCAGGCTCCCGACCTCGATCGGATTCGGCCACCGGAGTGCCAACACTGTGGGCATATCGTCTTACATAGCCACGGCCAGTATCAGCGCCAGATGTGGTCAGGCGAGCCGGAGAGCAGCTTGCCGGTGTTCCGCTTCATCTGCGCAAATTCGGGGTGCAGACGAACATGTAGTGTACTCCCGAGTTTCGTCGGTCGCTATGAGCGTTTCAGCTGGAACGCCCAGGAGTCTGTGTGCACAAAAGTAGCCGAACAGCACACCCTGGTGTAGAGTCTCACATTTTTTGACCGTTTTTTGAGAGGGTTGTCCCACAATGTTTGACGGGAAACAACCTCATCCTCACGGCGGCCCCAAGGCGTAGCCCCAGGGCCATCCTTCGATTGCGGCTTGCCTCCCAAACAATCCGGGGCAAAAACTTGATTCCCTCGGCCCCAGAGACATGAAATAAAATGGGCTTTTTTATTTCCGGCCGGAAAGGAGCGGACAAAAAACAACAGGCTGCTCGTCTTGGCGGACCACAGCCTGCTGTTGCTCGTGAATCCGAGTACTCTTACTTTACCCGATTTCGGGACCCTTGTCACGCGTTACCAGACCTTTTTAGCGACCCAGGAAACCCGATACCGTCCCTGTACCCAGTGTCAGGGCTGGCGAGCGCGCCATGGCTGGCGCGCCCGGAACGTCCTGGGCGCCCCGGGACAGTGGGGGCGTTTGGCGCTGCTCCGACTGCGCTGCCGGCCCTGCCACACGGTCGAGACCGTGTTCCCCCCGTGGCTCTTGCCCTATGAAAGTTGGACGGTCCCCGTCTTGGATGCCGTGTTGACGGCCGTGGCGACGGAGGAGCAGTCGTGGCGCCAGATCGCCACGGTTTGGCAGGTCGAGGTGACGGCCGTCAAGCGCCGCTGGCGCCGCTGGGATCCCCAGTTGCCGGCCTTTCGCCAACAGGTGTATATGGCCAAATAGAAATGGACAGTTTGGCCATAACTTTTCCCCAGTTTTGCCATTAAGAATTCCCCAAAATGGCCATTAAGAATTGCCACTGTCCTCACCCTCCTCGGATGCTTGACGAGGGATCAGGAGATCCCGCCGAGAGGAGACTATTGAGGAAGGATGCTGACGATGTCCACGATTCACCAGATTAAGATCCTGCAGGCCCAAGGCTATGGTGTGTCCGCGATCGCTGAAGAACTCCGTCTCGATCGCAAGACCGTCCGCAAATATCTGCAGCAAACCGACTTTTCCCCCGCGGCTCCCGTGAAACGGGAACGGGCCGCCAAACTCGATCCGTACAAGGCCACGATTGATACGTGGCTCGAAGAAGACAGCCACCAATGGTACAAGCAACGCCACACCGCGCAACGTATTTTTGACCGGCTGGGCGAAGCGTTTCCGGACCGGGCGGTGTCGTATCGCACGGTGGCCCGTTATGTGCATGAGCGGCGCCGCACGGCGCCGACGACGGGCACCTTGGAATTAGAGTGGCATCCTGGGGAGGCGCAGGTGGATTTCGGGCAGGCTGATATCATCGAGCAGGGCGATGCGGTGCGGATCCACGCGCTGGTCCTCACCTTTCCCTTCAGTAATGCCGGATATCTGCAGCTGTTCCGGGGTGAGAATGCCGAATGCGTCGTCCACGGGCTCGTGGATCTCTTTCAACACCTCGGCGGCGCGCCACGACGCATCGTGTTCGACAATGCCAGCGGCGTAGGGGGACGGGTGGGAGATCGGGTGCGGATGACGGAGCTGTTTGCACGATGTCAAGCGCACTACGGATTTGAGACGACGTTCTGTAATCCCTATGCCGGGCATGAAAAAGGCAGCGTCGAGAACAAGGTCGGCTATTTCCGTCGCAACCTGCTCGTCCCCGTCCCGGTAGTCCCCGACCTGTTGGCCTTCAATCGGGCGCTACTGACGCGCAGTGAACGCCATTGGGAGCGTTTACACTATAAGAAGGGGCACCCAATCACAACGCTCTTCGCGGTCGACCGCGAGGCGCTGCGGGCTCTCCCCCCACAGGCCTTCGCGCCGTACCGCTATACCCAGGTGCGCACCGATCAACAAGGCCGCTTTTGTCTGGAGGGCCAACACTGGTATTCCTCCGCGCCGGAGTATGCCCAACAGGCCCTGATTGTCCGCGTGGGGGCGCATTCCGTCGAACCGTTGGCGGCCGACGGCCGCCTCTTGACCCGCCATGATCGCGTCTATGGCTCGGACCGATCCGACTCCACGGATTACCGTACCACGATCCATCGCGTGGCGCAAAGACCCGGGGCCTGGCGGAACAGTCCGTTGCGATCGGGGTTGCCGGAGGCGGTGCGGGTCGCCTTGGACAGCGCGGTGCGCGCCGATCTCCATGCCGCGCTCGAAGGGCTGGCGCATTGTACGGATCGCTGGGGCTTTGAGCATGCGGTGCGGGCGTTAGAAGAGGCGGTCGCCGCGGGTCGGATCCAGACCGCGGACATTGTGGCTATGGCGCGGCGTCTCGCCCTCGCTCCCGTCAACAGCACGTCCCATATCGTCGATCTCCACCGGTACGACGCCTTGCTCGAAGGGAGGACGACCCCATGATTCTACCCAAAGCGCGCCGTGAGCGGCGCGAGGTGATTGCGAGCTATTGCAAACGGTTGTCCTGGAGTCAAACCGCCGTCGCCCTTTGCGAACAGGCGACCCCGACGCAGGAAGTCTTCCTGGAGCAGGTCATGGCGGCCGAGTTGGCCAACCGCGAAGCGGGCCGGCGGGCCCGCCTCCTCTCCCGCGCCGGGTTTCCGGCGCACAAGACCTTGGCTGAATTTGATCGGCGGGTCGTGCCGTGGCCCAGCACGTTGAGCTGGGCGGATCTCGAACAAGGGACGTTCATTGCAGACCACCGCAATCTCGTGTTTTTTGGCGACGTCGGGCTGGGCAAGTCCCATCTTGCGACAGCCCTGGGCATGGCCGCCTGTGAACGAGGCCAAATGGTGCGCTTTTTTACGGTGACGGGGTTGGTGGTGCGGCTGGCCGAGGCGCTGAAGGTCGGCACCTTAGAACGCGCGTTTCTGGACCTTCAGCGCACGGACCTCCTGATCCTGGATGAGTGGGGCTATCTGACCATTGACCGGGAAGGGGCCCAGTTGTTGTTTCGGGTCGTAGCCGACAGCTATGAAACCCGGCCTCTTTCTCACCACCAACGTGGAATTTTCCAAGTGGGGCGCGGTGTTCACCGACGACCAAATGGCCGCGGCCATGATCGACCGACTGGCGCACCACGGGCACTTGCTGCTGTTCGAAGGCGAGAGCTATCGGATGCAGCACGCCTTGATGAAGGAGCGATGAGCATGACGCCCCATGGTATCACCCAACGATGGGCGCCCTGGTGGCGGCGCTGTACGGTGGTGCAGCCCTGGACCTGCTTGTGGGTGGTTCGCGCGCCGGCTCGCCGGCGCTGTGATGTTTGTCACCGGCAGGTGTCGACGCGCCAGTGTGTGGTCGCGACGTTTCCGTCGCGGGCCGACTGGCGGCACGGCAATCTGGGATCGCCGAAGACGGGAGAGGTCTATTGTGGCAATTGTGCCCACGTCTGGTACGGCGTCTGGGAGACGGATCTCCAGCCCCCCTTACCGGAGTCCCTCCTCTGGGACTGCTGGGGGCCGCTGGTGAGTTTATCCCCCCTCGTAGTAGAAGGGCCGGTTGGCTACCAACGCTATGCCTATCGGCTCTCGCCCCATTGGCGGGACCGCGTCCATCGCCGCGCCTCACATTAACATCCAACCCCTGAGCCTACCCTCAGGGGTTCTTTTTTCCTCCGGCAGCCGTTGGTACGATTCCCCAAATCTGGGATCCCAAATTCCCCAGGGCCCTGGGGAATTTATTTGGCAACAATGGGGATTTCCTGTTGACAGAATACAAACAGGTTCATCAAGTGTTGCAAACGTGGCAGATCGCGACGCCGTGGCGCACCTGGCACCCCCCGCCCGCGGCGCGCGCCGCGGATTGGGGGTGGTTGCCACTCTGCTGGCAGGCTGTGGCCCTCGGGTTGGGAGCCGTGCGGGAATTGGGCACCCCGACGGGGTTCGTGACCTGGCGGACCTGGGTGCCCACCGGGTTACCCGGCGGCGTCCTTCCCCGCCATACCCACCTCAGTCGGCGGCTGGGTCGCACGCCCGCGGGGTTTCCACCCTGATTGATCTCCCCCCAGACCGTACGGTCAGGGGGAAAGGAGTGGAAAGCCTCATGACAAACGCAGAACGGGACGCGTGGGCGTTGTTTCGCTATCGGCTCATCAGCCCGCTCTTGGATCCGGCCGTCTCGGCCGCCGATCGAGCCGCCTATTGGGCCTTTTTACGCGATCATCCCCCGACCACGCCGGATGGCCAGGTGTGGGTCCCCTCGTCCCGGAGTATCCAGCGCTATTGTGCCGCCTATCGGGCGGGCGGCCTGGACGCCTTACGCCCCCAACGCCGCCGCGACCATGGGACGCGCCGGGCGTTTTCCGACCCCCTCTGGGTGCAGGCGGTGGCCCTGAAGCGGGAAGTTCCCGAACGCAGCGCCGATCAGGTGTATTTGGTCAAGAGGAAATCCCCAGTTTGGTCAAAAAAAATTCCCCAGGGGGTGGGGAATTTTTTGTTCGACGAGAAAGGCCCCCAAGGCCGAGGCCTCAGGGGTCTGTGGCATCACAAGGGCGGGCACCATCGGGGCGCTAGCCCGTGAAAATGGAGTTGATTAGCGCTGCTTCATGAGGGCATGCTGCATTCGATAGCTCTCGCCTTCGAAGATTAGCAAGTGCCCATGGTGGGCCAGCCGATCGATCATGGCCGCGGTCATCTGGTCGTCGGTGAATACCGTGCCCCACTTGGAGAATTCCAAGTTGGTGGTGAGAATGAGGCTCCGGGTTTCGTAGCTGTCCGCCACCACCCGAAACAGCAGCTGGGCGCCCTCCCGATCAATGGGCAGGTACCCCCATTCGTCGACGACGATCAAATCGGTCCGCTGCAGTTCCAGGAACACCCGTTCCAACGTCCCCACCTTGCGGGCCTCGGTGAGCCGCACCACCAACCCGGTCGCAGTAAAGAAGCGCACGGTTAGGCCCCGTTCGCAGGCGGCCATGCCCAGCGCAATGCTGAGGTGGGTCTTGCCTAAACCGACCCCGCCATAGAAGACTAAATTACGATGGTCGGTGATGAAGGTCCCCCGTTCGAGGTCCTCCCAGCTCAACGTGCTCGGCAGCTGGACCACCCGCCGATCAAAGTCGGCGAGCGTCTTGTGGGCCGGGAAGCCGGCCCGAGATAGGAGCCGAGCTTTCCGCCCCACCTCACGGTGGGCCAGTTCAGCGGCCATCACCTGTTCGAGGAAGATTTCTTGCAGCGGCGTTGCCTGCTCACACAGCGCCACCGCCGTTTGACTCCACGACAACCGCTTGCAGTAGCTTGCAATGACCTCGCGTCGCTCGCGGCGCTCTTTCGGTAAAATCATGGTGCACTCCTCCGCAGCAAGACATCAAACCGGCTGAGATCGACGGTGCCGGAGGTCAGTGGCGCGGGCGCCAAGGCCATGCGGCGGCCGATGGTGACGATGTCCGCGTACGCGGTACGGCCCAACGCGACCGCTTCTTCGAGGGCCCGGACCGCGTGGTCGAACCCCCACTGATCGGTACAGTCGGCCAGGCCTTTCAAGGCGGCTTGGAGATCAGCGCGGGCTGCCGCATCCAAGGCGACTCGGACTGCCTCCGGCACCCCCTGCCGCAGGGAACTGTTGCGCCACGCCCCGGGGTTCTGCGATACTCGATGTACCGTGGTGCGGTAGTCGGTCGAGTCGGATCGGCCGGCGCCGTAGACGCGGGCGTGGCAGGTGAGGGGGCGCCCATCGGTCCCGAGCGGTTCGACCGTATGGGCGCCCACGCGCACCATAAGCGGTTGCTGGGCGTACTCGGGGGCTGACGAATACCAATGCTGGCCCTCCAGACAAAAGCGCCCTTGCCGATCGGTCCGGACCCGGGTATACCGATAGGGCGCAAACGCGTGGGACGGAAGAGCCCGGAACACGGCGCGCTCCTCCCGGAACAGGTCCGCCACCGCGCGGCCCTTTTTGTAATGCACCCGCTGCCATTGGTTCTCACTGTGCGGGAGCAGGTGGCGATTGGTGATCACCAGATCGGTGATCCGGGGCAGCGGCACCAGCAGATTGCGGCGCTTGAAACCGACCTGGTTTTCGACATGGCCCTTTTCGTGGCCGGCCGCGGGGTTGCAGAACGTGATCTCGAACCCGTAGTGCGCTGCAAATCGCTGAAAGAGCTCCGTCATCCGGACGCTCTCGCCGATTCGCCGCCCCACCCCGCTCGCATTGTCGAAAATGAGGCGCCGCGGGGCACCGCCGATGTGGTGCAGAATATCCACGAGCCCCTGGACCACGCATTCGGCGTTCTCTCCGCGGAATAACTGTAGATACCCCGCATTGCTGTAGGGAAATGAGACGCACAGAAAGTGCATCCGCACGCGCTCAGTCTGCTCGATCACATCGGCTTGCCCGAAGTCGACTTGCGCCGCCTCCCCCGGCTCCCAGACGAGTTCCAGGGTGCCCGTGGTGGGCGCCGCCCGGCGTCGTTGGCGGACATAGCGGCGAACGGTCGGATACGAGACCGCGAAATCCGGAAATTCTTCCCGCAGGCGGTCATACACCCGCTGCGCCGTATGCCGTTGTTTGTGCCAGTGCTGGGCGTCGTCCGCCAGCCACGCGTCGATCGTGGGTTTATACGGATCGAGTTTCGAGGGCCGGTCGGCCACCGTCGTGGGGAGCGGATCGGAGAAATCGGTTTGTTGAAGGTACTTCCGGACGGTCTTGCGATCGATCTGCAGTTCCGCGGCAATGGCTGACACCGACCACCCGTGCGCTTGCAAGACCTTGATTTCGTGAATCTGTGACATCGACATCATCCTTGGTCAAAATCCTCCTCTCGGCAGATTCCACAGAACCTCTTCGACTATCCGAGAGGGATGCAAACAGGGACAACGATTAATGACCAATTTGGGGAATTTTTAATGACCAAACTGGGGAATTACGTTGACCAAACTGTCCACTTTCATTTGACCAAATACATCAGGTCTTGGCCCTTTTGCGGGCGTGGGCTCCCACCGCGGGCCTCGACCCCGGCCTGGTGGACCGCATGCGCCGGTCGACCCTGTATCGGCACTGGGCATCCGCGGGCATCACCCGGTGGCGCTTGCGCACCGCGGCGCCCAAACGCTATCGGCGCTGGGAAGCGCCGGAGCCGGGGGCGCTGTGGCAAAGCGATATCATGAACGGGCCGTATCTGCCCGACCCGACGCCGGAGGATCCCCAGCGCAAACGCCCCACGTATTGCTGGGTCTTAATGGACGACTATTCCCGGCGCATTGTCGCCGGCCAGTTTGCCTGGCAGGCCGATCTAGCGGTGTTGGAAGACTTACTGTGGGAGGCGCTGCAGCGCTGGGGCGCTCCCCAGCGCCTGTATGTGGACAACGGGGGGCCCTATCGCAGTGATCGCCTCGCCACGATTTGTGCTCGGCTGAATATCCGGCTCATCCATGCGACCCCCTATGAGC
>JAPNUR010000046.1 GCA_026627385.1 Bacillota bacterium
ACCGGCCCGTTTCCTTTGCGAAATATTGCGACGATTATTAATAAAAATTGGCAAAATTTAGGTGCGGAATACGTGTTGAAAGATCGCACGACTGTAGGGTTCCATGGCGGAGCTGCGCGTGACGGCCGCAAAGAGCAGCGGCGGTTCCTGATGTCGCTCCCGGAATCGGCGGACGGCCTCAAGGTCGTCGATGGTGTCGCCTATAAAGAGCGCTGGCTGGGACGGAACGTCGGCACAGAGACGCTGAAGCCCCTGCGGATCGGGCTTCAACACGCCGTCGCTAGCTGTGACCTGCATGCGGTCAGGAAAATACCGAGCAAGACCTGTGCGATTCAAGGCCAATGCGGCCTCAGCCCGGTTGCGGCCAGTATAAATACCGAGGAAGCCGTGGTAGCCGTCAAGTTCCGACGGCGAAAGAAGGTTCCGTTCTTGCCAATGAGTGCCGCGTCCATGGACATAGCGCGGCGGGCCGCCAAATAAAGCGGGGGTTGCTTCGTCTCCCGCATAAATTTCTTGCGTGAGGCGAGTAATGACTGGTCGCGACGTAAGCTTCGTGAGTTGCGGCCAAAGTTCGGGGTTGCGGCTTTGGAAGAGCCGCTCAGCTGGTTCCACCCCACCGCCCAAGCCGTGAATTTGGGTAAGGCCTTCTTGCGGGGTGAGGGGATGCTCGCTTGTCAGCGTCAGCCAGGTACACCACAGGCTAAGCACGTACGCAATGTCCCACTCGTCATTGAACCCGCCAACAGCCTTGAAGGATGCAATGATAGCGGGGGTTAAGAGATCGCGAATGCGCTCGTCGTTGATGGCTAACCCATGGTTGCGCTGCAGCATCGACACGTGGTAACGTGTTGCCGTCAGAATGGCTTGAGCATAGGCCTCGCGCGCATCAACCAAGACGCCGTCAATATCAAAAATAATCAAGCGGATGTGGGGCAGGAGAGAGTCTGCCCCTGTTCTCACCAAAAGGCCCTGCTCTTCCTGGTATCCGTTCACCAATAAAACATCTCCTAAGTAGACATTATGCGCACCGACACCCTGTCAAAAAATAGGACGAAATACATAGGACAAAAGGCCTAGAAAGAACCATTCCTCCCCTTCTTATCGGGAAAATTGGCTATAGTCTGACACGAGGTGGGTTATTACAATGTCACTAGTGCCTACAGTCCCAATCTTCGTCTCAGAAGCCAAAGCCGTTAGATGAACGACTAGGAGGCGTAACATGGGTTCTCAATCCCGACAAGATGTCATCCAACACGATGAGCAGGTCTTGCGCCGTTTCGGATATCTTCAAGAGTTATATCGGACGATGGGCGGATTTTCAAATTTCGCCATTTCCTTCACCATTATCTCGATATTAAGCGGCCCTTTGACTTTATTTGGGTTTGGGTTGTCGGCGTCCGGTCCGGCCGCGGCGGCTTACGGATGGCCCATCGTCACCATATTCGTCCTCTTTGTGGCTCTAAACATGGCCGAAACCGCGTCGGGTTACCCGACCACTGGAGGTCTTTACTTTTGGTCCAGTATGTTAGGCGGCGCAGGATGGGGGTGGTTTACCGGCTGGTTTAATTTGATTGGCCAGGTCGCCATTACGGCGGGCATCGACTACGGCTTGGCAATATTTGTTGACGCCCTCATGAATCAATACGTGCCCTCGTTTCCCGTGTCCGGTCATTCGGGAGCCGTTGCCACGTTAGGCATCTATGCCGTGATTTTACTCATTCACGCTCTCTTAAATATCAACGGGGTGCGAGTGGTGGCGTTCTTGAATGATGTGAGCGTATGGTGGCATATTGGCGGGGCTTTCATCATAGTGGCGGCGTTGATCATCTTAGCACCGCACCATGCGCATGTATGGCACTTTGTGTACGGTGTAGTGCAAACTGAGACAGGCTTTCCCCGGTGGTACGGATTTCTGATTGGACTTCTCTTGGCATCCTACACGATTACCGGATTTGATGCTTCGGCGCACATGTCGGAAGAAACCATCGGCGCTTCTAACGCGCCGTCTTGGGGTATTGTGTTGTCTGTCGCAATTTCGGGCGTCGTAGGATATATCTTGCTGTTGGGGATGGTGGCGGCGGTCCCGTCGCTCTCGAAGACACTGGCGGCGGCCAACCCGGTGCTTTATGTATTCACGACGCGCTTAGGCGATGCTGGCGGCACCTTGCTGTTCTTGGTCGCCCTAGTGGCCATGTTCTTCTGCGGGATGTCCTCCGTCACGGCTAATTCGCGGATGATTTATGCGTTTGCCCGGGACAGGGGGTTACCCGGTTCAGAGGCGTTGCGGCAATTAAATCGGATTCGGTCCCCGCATAAAGCGATTTGGCTGGCGGTGTCATTGGCGTTTATTTTAGCCATCCCCGCTCTTTGGAGCACTGTGGTGTATTCGGCCGTGACCTCCATTGGTGTCATCGGGCTCTTCATTTCTTACGTCATCCCCGCGTTGCTGAAGCTCATTTACCCATCTCGATTTCAGCCGGGTCCATGGAATTTAGGGCGGTTTAGCAAGCCTGTCGGCGTTATTGCCGTGGCGTGGGTGGTGTTTATTTGTATTTTGTTTTCATTGCCTGAAGTCCGACCGATTACGGCTTCCAACTTCAACTATACGCCGGTGGTCTTAGGCGTGGTATTTGCGGTGCTAGTTCCTTGGTACCTGATCCGGGTTCGCTACCATTTCAAAGGGCCTGCTATTTTGCAAGAAATGGAGGGGCATTCCACAACACGGGAGGAAATCGATTAGCTGTTGTCCTGCTGGAAACGTGGAGGCACGGTTCAGGTTTAAGTGAGGTGACAGCAGTGGCAAAGGCGATGAGGCTTCCCGAGTGCCACCGACACATGAGAGACGATGATCCCGCACCGGTCGTGGTTAACCGAAGTTGCGGGCACGCCGAACTTATTCGGGTTCAGTGGCCAATCTACTACGTCAAGCAAGTGGCCGAGGGCGAGCCCTGCTACCGTTGTGCCAGCCGAGCGCGTTCATCTCGACGAGCGCGTTATCGCTGGTGGATTGGGTAAGCGTGGCTTCGGTGGCGAGACTGAAAAACAACAATGTCAAGAAATAGAGCCCGGTGTTGCGGGGCACGAAAATCCCCACGGATGAATTGATCCATGGGGAGATTATTGTCTCAGATATATGGCCGCAGAGACCGACGCGTTCCATTCTTACGTGATGTGGTTCACCTTAAGCACGATCGTCGCGTGGGAGCAGTTCTGTACCCCCTGTCCGACAGAGTCGGCGTTGCCTGGGCGGGGACTTAACCTGGTTTGAAACCATCCGTTGAACGGCTCCCCTTGTTCCTGGGCTGAGCGATGACACCTCTTTTGACGGAATTAATGGGTCGGATCGAAGCCGATGGCACTATAGAGTGGGGACTACAATACAAAGAGGTTCCTCGCACTAGGACGGTACCTGCCATTCTTATCCAATAGCCATCGATTGGGTCGACTCAAAGGTTCTAAAACCCCTGCAAATCGTATAAAAAGGCATGGCCGCACCATTATTGACGTACAATTTACGAAAATATTAATTGATCATCACGCCTTGGTTTGATACCATAGCCTTGGTTTTGGTTAAACAATAATATTTTACCCACACTCAAATCCCTCGATTGGGAGGAATAACGATGGCTGAGACCAAGGTGTCAACCAGTTTATCCAGAAACGCTTTAGGATTGCTTCATGTGATTTTCCAATCGGCGTCACAAATGAGTCCAACGGGCACGGTGGTTTCGGGATTGACCGCCATCGCCGCTTACGCCCTAGGCTCTATGCCGCTAGCAATTGTGTTAGCCTTGTGTGCATCTTTTCTAGGGGCGAACACCCTCATACAATTTTCGAAACGAATTTCCAGTGCGGGTGGATATTATACATGGATTGCTCGTGGGGCCGGACCCTATGCGGGTGTCTATGGTGGGTGGCTTTATGTGTTATACCAAGGGCTCAACGCCCCGGCATTGATTCTCTTCTTTGGCTACGTGGTGAAGGCATTATTGGAACTCGGGCTCGGCATGACCTTGGCTGGTTGGATATGGTGGCCCTTTGCCATGGTGGCCGCGTTGTTTGTTTGGTTTATTGCTTACGTTGGGATCAAGCAATCGTTAATTTACTCCATGATTGTCGGCATCGTGGAGATTGTGGTCTTGTGTGTTTTGGCTGTCTTGCTGATACACCAAGCCGGTTCCGGCAATACATTGGCCACGTTTACGCCGCGTTTTTCTTTAACGGGATGGAGCGGCATCGGGCTAGGCATGATCTTCGGGCTGTTTTCGTTTGCTGGATATGGCGCTTCTGCTACTCTTGGCGAAGAGGCAAAAAATCCGCACCGCTCTATTGCTCGCGCGATCTTACTATCGTTGGCGATTATTGGGTTTGTGTTGATATTTGTGGGTTATGCGACGACTGTTGCATGGGGCGTTCATCGTATGAGTTCTTACACCACGCTGCCGTTGCCGCTGTTGAATCTCGTGCACCAAGCACTTCCTGGTGCATGGCCCTTCTGGTTTTGGGCGTTAACAATTTTAATCATTAATAGTACTCTCACCGCGATTATCGCCATAACTAACGCTCAAGTTCGGGTCTTGTTTGCTTTGGGCAGAGATCGGCTTATTATGCCGAGCCGTTTGGGCCACACGCATCCACGCTACAAGACGCCGCATTTAGCAATTCATGCACAATCCTTAATAGGAATTGCTGTGGTGACCGCGGTGGGATTTTGGCTTGGCCCATTTAGCGGCTTCCTGTTTTTAGCTGAACTCGTGACCCTGTCCAACTTAATTATCCACATTATGGCCAACGTTTCTCTGATTCAGTACCAACGGCGAATTCGCCAGTTTCAGTGGGTGGTTCACGGCCTATTGCCCTTGCTTGCTAGCCTCATGTTTCTCTTTCCCATTTACTTTTCGATATTTCCGGTGCCGAGCTATCCAGACAACATTCCGCCCTATTTATTAGTTGCTTGGCTGCTGTTAGGCGGGGGACTGTTGTGGCGCATTGTCCGGCGAGATCCCGGCCGATTGCAACGCGCCGGGCTCATTACCAACGAGACTCTTGACGGCGATGGTCAAGACCAAGTTCTCAGTCAGTAGCGAGATGCTTTACCTGACGGGAGGTGCGGAAAGGTGAGTGGAACGCCAGCCGATACCGCGATGACGCCCCTAATACAATCTCACCGCCTAGCCGATGCCTGGGGTTTACGAAGCTTATGGTTGAAAAATGAGACAGTCGGAATATCCGGTTCCTTTAAGGACAGGGGGGCTATTGTGGCGGTTCGCGAGGCATTGCTTCTCGGCTACCACAAAATCATGACGGCATCCAGCGGCAATGCTGGCGCGGCGATTGCTGCCCACGCGGCCCGCTGCGGTCTAGATGCCATCGTGGTTGTTGATTCAAACGCGCCACCGCACAAGGTTCAACAAATACAAGTCTATGGCGCAGATGTTCGCGTGATTCCGGGGCTCTTTAACCAACCGACGACCTCATTCGTGCAAACGCTGCAGGAATTAGCCCAGCGTGAGGAGGCTTACCTGGCGTTTTTTTGGGAACCCGTAAATTCCGCCATTATCCAAGGATTTGAAGTCATTGCCGAAGAGATTGTGGGGCAGTTGAAGCGGGCGCCCGATGTGGTGATCATCCCAACGGGTGGCGGTGACCATCTTGTGGCCCACGGGCGCGCTTATCTACGGCTATGGCGCCAACATCGCATATCGCAAGTGCCCCAGTTAATTGCTGTTCAACCGGAAGGCGCCTGTCCCCTGGTAGATGCGATCAACAAGGGGGATCACTATCTACAATATCGACCCAATCCCCGAACGATCGCATCGGGGTTGCGGGTTGCTTTCTCGGGTCAGCATGCTTTAGAACTGATTCGCACATCATACGCCACGTCACACCGAAAACATACAGCCATTGCGGTGAGCGACCAGGATCTTTCCGATGCTCAGCAATTACTGGCTCGTTACGAGGGACTTTGGGTGGAGCCATCTGGGGTAGCGGGACTCGCGGCCATCCCACAACTCCTAGATCGGGGCACCATTCTACCGACCGATGTCATTGTCGTGCCTTTAACAGGGGCAGGTTGGAAGGATCGTTAGCCGCCGACCGCCCCATGCCTTCCAGGTCATGGGGTCATTAGCGAGGCGACGTCAAATCGGGTTTAGCGTGGGAATGACAGCTTCTAGAAGCTAGGAGGTGTCACGGCAACGATGTATATACATCGTTCGTTGCCGCGATTTATGTACCGATGGGCCCGTTTGGAGTCAAAATAAATGCTGTCCCCGGCGGAAAGGACATGGACCTCATCGCTAAATTCGACGGTTAAGGTACCTTCGAGCACAACCGCGCACTCTTCGGAATTGTGCTCCCACAGCTCCGGCGATGACATCGCCCCTGGTTCTAGTACACCTTCCAACATTTCCAGGCGACCGAATCCCGGCGATATTCGCGAATACGCTACAGCCCCCGGTCCAGCTATAAGCGAGGCCCGCCGAGAACGTCGAACGACAGCAATACCATTATCCGTGGGCTCGTGGAACAAGGTAAATAGGGGAACATTTAACGCCTTCGCCAACTTTCTTAAGGTATCGAGGCTGGGATCCAGCTGGTCACGTTCGACCTGGCTCAGCAAAGCAATGGAGATGCCCGCTTGCTCTGATAACTGTTTGAGACTCAACCCTCGCTCATGCCGTAAACTGCGCAGCCGTTGCCCCAGCAATAATAGTCCTCCTTTCCCCGGGATCTTTCTTATATTATCTCACTTTGAGGCATCTTGCAGTGGACAATGAATTTTGCGGATTTCATATGTGATAAAATATTGTTGTCTTGATAAAGCGTCCTGTAGAGATGTGATTTCGGCGGACTTTGATAGTTGAGGGAAAAAATCCCCCTTGGTACCGTGGTGGTG
>JAPNUR010000047.1 GCA_026627385.1 Bacillota bacterium
CGGTCGCAGAGGTCCCGGGATGGAACAAAAATCTCAGAGAAGCACAGGATTTACACAAAAAACTAAGGTAGGAGGCAACGCCTATGAAATTTGCCCTGTCAGAGTTAACCGTAACCAGTTCCGCCTTTAGCGACAACGGCTTTATCCCCCGCCAATATACCGGCGAAGGGGCCAATGTCTCGCCTCCACTATCCTGGAGCCGGGTTCCTCCCAACACCCAATCCTTCGCCTTGTTTTGCCATGATCCGGCTGCTCCCCTAGTGGCGTCGGGACGTTATGGCTTTACGCATTGGGTCCTTTACAACATTCCGGGTTCGGTAACCAGCCTTCCTGAAGGGGTCGACAGTTATACGACAGGCCCAAATGACGCCGGTGGCACCGGCTATACCGGTCCCATGCCGCCGCCCGGCCACGGTGCGCATCAATACTTTTTCTGGCTTTTGGCCTTGGACCAGGATCTCCACTTAGAAGCCGGGCTGACACTCGGTCAATTGCTGGAACGCGTCGAACCTCATCTCCTCGGCATGAACCGTATCGTCGGCCTGTATCAGCGCCATTAATGCATAGAGGGAGGGCCCAGCGTGCGCATTCAATGGCAATCCGTAGCGGTGGAATGCGTCCAGGGGGACATCACACAACAACCTGACATGGACGTGATCGTCAATGCCGCCAACGCATGGTTGATGCCGGGCGGCGGCGTGGCAGGCGCTATCCACCGCGCGGCCGGGCCCGGACTGGCGGAGGAATGCCGCGCGCTGGCACCAATAGGGCCGGGCGAGGCGGTCATCACCGGCGCCCATCGCTTGCCCAACCGCTATATCGTGCATTGCCTCGGCCCGGTATGGGGGCGCGACCCGCAGCCGGACCAGCTGTTACGCCAGTGCTACGCCAATGCGCTGCAGGTGGCCGATGGCCGAGGGGCGACCTCCATCGCCTTTCCCTCGATTGCAACCGGACACTTTGGCTATCCGATTGCCGAAGCCGCTCCGATTGCCGTTAAGGCTGTGACCGATTTCGCACCAGAGCTCCAATCCGTGCGGCTGGTGCGATTTGTCCTCTTTAGCCCCGAAGATCTTGCCGTGTATCGTCGCGCTTTCGATGCGGTATCGGAGTCGAGCCATGGTCACCGATGAGAATACGGAAGAGGGGAACGCATGGTCATCACACTCATGCTGCTGGCAATGGCCTGTGTATTGGTTTTGGCCCACGAACTGGGCCATGTCTTGTTAACCCACGCCATGGGCGGCCGCTGGCTTGGCATTGAATTTAGAGGGTTTATGCTCGGCGTTCGCCTCTCGGTGACCTCGTTGTCTCTTCGCCAGGTGGCCTGGACCCTAATCGCGGGGCCGCTGGCCGAAGCGTTAGTGACGTTTATCGCGGCCCTCATCTGGCCAGAACATCTCCGTTGGTGGCTCGTCTTGCTGAGCGTCCAGTGGACACTCAACCTCATTCCCTGGGGCCTGATACCCAACGACGGCACCCGCCTCTTGCGGCTCTGGCTCTATGGCACCACAGAAAGCCCTGGCGGACGCTAGGCGCCCCCAGAGTGCGGCACCAAAACCGCCCGAAACTTCACCTCGCCGTCCATCATGCGTTGAAAGGCCCTGTTTACGTCATCGAGCGGGTACACTTCCACCCGTGCCCGGATACCGGCTAACTGACTAAAGGCTAAAGTCCGGGGCAGTTCCTGGGGATCGTCGACGCGCCACCCGCGAATGGCAAGGCGCCGGCCCAGAATCTCGCCGGGGTCAATGCGGAGGGGCTCCCCTCCGCCCACCACGGTGATGAGCTGACCATCGTGGCGGAGCGCCCGTACCAGCTCGCTTATCAACCCCGAGTTAGGCGCCGTCGCCAAAATCACGCGGGCACCCCCCAGCGCGAGAAGCGCCTCGATGGGATCGGTCGATCCCATATGAATAACATCATGGGCACCTAACTGCCTGGCCAGGTCCGCTTTTTCCGCCGTGCCCGTCAAAGCCACCGTGCGATAGCCAAAATGGCGGGCAAACTGAATTGCCAGATGTCCCAGCCCGCCCATCCCCAAAACCGCCACGACATCCCCCGGCCGTGCCCCGCTGTCTCGTAAGGCACTAAATGTGGTGACACCCGCACACATTAAAGGCGCCGTTTCCGCCGCATCAAAGGTGTCGCCCACCGTAATCATGGCTCTGGCGTCGGCCAGCATGTACTCCGCATAGCCCCCATCCACCGTCAGGCCGGTAATGCCCTTGGGACCGTGATTGAAGCCCACGCCGACCCGCTGGCCCCAAGACCAGCCCTCGACTCCAGGTCCCACGGCCTCAATGCGTCCAATGACTTCATGGCCGGGAATGCGGGGATATGTCATCCGGGGATGCATGCCATTGACCGCCATGAGATCCCCGTGACATATGCCACAAGCGTCTACGCGGAGTAGGACTTGACCGGCTCCAGGACTCGGAATCGGTCGCTCTGCGACCGTTAGCGGTCCACCCGGCTCACGTACCTCGACAACCTTCAGTGGAGATCCCCCCTTGTTACTGCGCTGGCAGCGAACGGCCGGAATTCCCCGCCGACCCGCGCAACACGGAGAAAATAGCGGCGATGACCATGAGCCCGATTGCAAGATAAAAGGCGGTGTGCATACCGTGGTTAAAGGCCACCATCAGAGGCCCGCGGAGCCCTGTCGTGCCGACAAAAATGGCAAAGGCCAACTGGCGGGGAATTTGGGTTGACGCAACAAGCATCGCCGACGCAAAGGATAAGACCATGCCGATATTGGCAAATGTGCGCAACATACCGGACGCAATGCCATATTCGCTCCGCGAGGAACCCTTCATCACTGCCGTGTTATTGGCCGGGAAGAATCCGGCATTGCCCATGCCGTTCACAATACTAATGCCGGTCACCCACCAAAGCGGATTATGGAGTCCCAAATGCGCGTATAAGAACATGGCGACAGCTTGGATGCCGAGACCAATGGTCGCCGGTATAGCCGGACCCACGCGGTCGGCCAAGCGGCCTGATACGGGTCCTAAAATGCCGCCCACCAAATATCCCGGCACGAGCAACAAGGACGCGTTCAACGGCGTGAGTTGCCGTAATCCTTGTAAGTACATGATGACCAAAAACAACACCGCGTAGTTGCCCACCGCTTGGAAAAAGGCTGCTAAGAGGGACGCACTGACGATGCGGTTTTTGAAAAATTCCAGGTGCATCATGGGTTGCGCCTGCCTGGTCTCGACCAGGACAAAGATAGCCAAGAGCACCATGCCGGCCACAAACATCGCCCCCATCCGCGCGGTAAAAGGATGGGACGTCGCGTGGATCATGGTTAGCAGCACTAAGAAAAGACCGATTCCCAGCAGCACCATACCCAACCAATCCATTTTGCGCGAGGTGCGCTGCCCGTGATCCTTGAGGACAAACCAGGCGATCACCACTGCAGCCAGCCCAATGGGGACATTAATCAAAAAAATGTAACGCCAGGAGAGGTATGTAGTAATGACGCCCCCCAGCAAAATACCCAAGATGGCGCCGAGATTCCAGCCGATGCTGGTAAAGCCGTAAGCACGCCCGCGCCGTTCCGGGGGGAATGTATCAGCAATCACCGCCCCGCTATTGGCACTGATGAGGGCACCCCCGATCCCCTGCAGCACGCGAAAACTAATCAACAGATCTTGATTTTGGGCGACGCCGCACAGGAAAGAGCCCAGCACAAATACTAAAAATCCCATTTCATACATCCGGACGCGCCCGAACATATCGCCCAGGCGGCCCACTTGGGTCGCCAATAGGGTGATGACTAACAGGTAAGCCATAATCACCCAGACAATAGCCGCTAAATTCGCATGCAGCGCCCTCATCATGGTCGGCAGCGCCAAAATGACAATAGTCGTGTCTACCGCGGCGACCAGCACGCCGGTGACAATCACGGCAAGCGCCCAGCCCGTCTTGACCGGCGCCTGTTGCAGCGCGACATCCGATGCCTTCACAAATGGTGCACTCCTTCTCGTCCGTCTTTAGCATTCATCTCGGTCCGCCACATCTCCACCGCCCCCGTGACAGTATCTGCCGACCATAGTTCCGGCAAGGTGGTGGCCACAATGGGCAGCCCTAAAGCCAACGCCAGCAATGCCGTGGCTCGCGTCGATGACTGAGGCTCATGGATGAGGTCCGCCAGGTGCGCGCGCCACCGCAACAGGTGATCATGAATCATGGCGCGCAACTCAACGTCTGTGCGGCTAAAATTCCAAAAATCATACCAGACTGCCAACATCGCTGGTTCCCGCGTGACCCAGGCAACGGAGGCATGTAACTCCTCGGATAGGGTAGACACCCGCGGCGCCTTGTCGCGAAAACGGTTTAAGAGCCACTCCAATACCGCCACCAGCAAGTCACGTTTCGTAGGAAAGTAATAGTGCAAGGTGGCAATATTCACTCCTGCCCGATGCGCGACCGCCCGCGTCCGCACGCGCCGCAGGCCTTCCTCCGCGCAAAGCTGGTACGCAGTTTCGACGATATGGGCGCGCGTCGTTTGCCCGCGCATGGTGGGCGGTACCGTTTGATGCTCCATCCTCATCCCTCTTATACCGCTATAGTATATCCCCTTTGGCTATTTCAATCAACCGATTGATTGGTAGTGATGGCTCCATATCGCCCCCTTGATGGAGCGCAAAACGTCCCCCACTCATCATCCCCGAGAAAGCTTGACTCCTCCTCCGCCGTGCGCAGATCCTGCTCTCCCAAAATCTTCTTGATGTATGACCAAAAAACCTTTATATTATAGGCAAATGCTTGCTTGTTTAAAAGGAGTCGATGTTATGCCTCTGGTGAATCGCGAATTGACACGGCCCCTTGCCCAGCTGCTGATACCTGTGGCGGACGATAGCTGGATGATGGGCCAACACGCCCTACACTGGGTAGGCCACGCCCCCACGCCCGACGACGATCTCTTCGAAGCCACCCGAAGCCAAACCTATCTCCGGCATGCGTACGCCCTTTACGCCTTTATCGCCGAACTAGACGCGCCCTCCTTTGGCCTCACGATCTATAGCCGTCCCGCCGGCCGCTGGCGGCATGCGGGTCTTTTCGCGCAGTCATGCCGGACATGGCCCGAGTGGCTCATCCGCACGTATTGCTTTGAGTCCTTCGACACAATTCGGCGAAGAGCGCTGCACCATATTGCCTACGCTCCCTTGACCGCGCTGTGGGAGACGATCGATCAGGAGCGCCGAACCTACGCGTCGGAGGCGGCCCGTCGCATCTCCCAAGAGGCGCGCCGCGGGGCGAACCAGCACGACGCTCTGCAAAACGCCCTTGAGCAAGACTGGACGGATCTCGCGGAGCTAAGCGAGTGGGGAGCCCCAGACGAAGCGTGGGCGACGTGGGATATTTGGCTCCTGAAGCCCAGCGTCATGCGCCAGCAATTTGCTGAGCTTATGACCACCCATTTCACGGCTTCAGGGTTCGCCATTCCCGGCGAGCTGCCGCCCGCCAATCGGCATGCACGCCATCACGATGCTGTCGACAATGGTGAGGCAACTTTGGCGGACATGACCCGCACGGCCCGGTAGGCAGGACGCAGCCTATGCGAGTGATGAATGAAGACGACGTATGGGCTCGCCTGTATCACGTGCCCGATCCGGAAATTCCCGAGGTCAACATCGTCGAACTCGGGATGGTGAGTGACGTGCGGGTGACCCAGCATACCGTACAGATCACGCTAAGGCCGCCCTTTGCAGCGTGTCCGTTGTTGGAGTGGTTTCGCCGACGCATTGCGGAAGCCCTGTTTCCCGCCCCTGTCTGGATCCAATATCGCTTGACCGATTGGTGGGCAGCCGAATCCATCTCCGAGGTAACCCGCCAAAAGCTCATGGCCAGCGGTATTTACGCGCCGCGTTATAACGAAGGTATGACCGTCCACTGCCCTTTCTGCGAATCGGCTCTAGTGGATTGCACTCATCCCGTCGGCCACGCACCGTGCCGCGCCCTCTATTACTGCCATGCCTGCCACCGCCCGTTCGAGGTGTGGAAGCTCTCTTGAATGCACCAGTCCGTGCCCCCGCACCGCAGGCGTTCCACCGTCCGTACCCTTGCCATATCGAAGCGGTTCCCCATTCTCATGGACCCCGTCTCATGCTTCTCCGTAAAGACAACCTGGCCGCAAGGACCAGGTTGTTCTTTTTACCGTTGCCGAGAACATCGCAATTTATTCCCGGCATCCGTCCGTTACCAGACGGGGGTGCTGGTCTTCCGGAAGGTCTCCCGCCAGCATCCCGCTTCCCCCGGGACGGCCCGCCGCGTAGCACCGCAGGCGTTTTACGTCTCCGGGCCACCCCCGGCGACTATCAGCAGTTGCGAACCCTGCTAGCCGGACCAGGCCGGCCACCATCATTCGGCGCTTTCGCGTTAACCGTTTTTCAATTGCGCCCGCAACTCCACTTTGCGAATCTTGCCGCTGGCTGTGCGCGGAAACTCTTCCACAAAGCGGTAAGTGACGGGCCGCTTGTAGACGGCGATGCGACTTTCCAGGTGGTGACTCAGCTCTTCGCTTGTCACGGTCAATCCGGGTTTGACGCGGATGAAGGCCGCAACCACCTCACCGTAAATGGGATCCGGTTGCGCCACCACGGCCGCTTCGGCTACAGCAGGATGGGTGTACAGCGCCTCTTCCACTTCCGCCGAATAAATATTTTGCCCTCCCCGAATGATGAGATCCTTTTTGCGATCGACAATGTAGAGCCGCTCTTTTTCATCTAAGTACCCCAGATCTCCCGTATGCAAATACCCGCCTCTCAGCGTCTCCGCCGTCGCTCCGGGATTTTCCCAATATTGTCGAGTCTCACTTTATTTGGCACAAAATCGTCTGGATCGTCTCACGTTCGGTGCCCAGGGTGGGGGCGGGGCTTG
>JAPNUR010000048.1:0-327 GCA_026627385.1 Bacillota bacterium
ACCGTGCCTTTAATGATCGGCAGTGGATAGAGTTTGTACAAGATTTGGACTATTTGGTACTGGCCTTGCCGTTGAGTGCTCAGACTGCAAGGGTTGTCGATGACACGATATTAGGGTATATGAAGCCCCATGCCATAATTGTTAATGTGGGCCGTGGGCGAGTAATTCATCAATCCGCCCTCATTCAAGCGCTTTACAGGGGAGATATTGGGGGTGCCATCTTAGATGTTTTTGAAGACGAACCATTGCCGCTGGATAATCCGTTGTGGGGGTTACCCAATGTTGTGGTGACGCCCCATATTTCCGGCCCCAGTGTAGATCACGGTG
>JAPNUR010000048.1:337-6263 GCA_026627385.1 Bacillota bacterium
GACGTTACGTCGATGGGACCACGAAGGAACGTTGTTGCCCGATGAACGCACAGCGGGTGGGTATCGGCGTTACGACTTGGCCCGGTTGCGACCTGACCAGTTTCACCGACGCAGCCCGCGTCGCAAAACCGTCGCCTATGCCCGCGTATCGAGCCACGACCAGAAAGACGATCTGGAGCGGCAAAAGCACGTGCTGGAGATCTATTGTGCCCGTCAAGGGTGGACCTTTGAGGTCGTGGCGGATCTCGGATCCGGGATGAATTATCACAAAAAGGGTCTCAAGCGCCTCTTAAATGACATCCTCGCCGACCGGGTCGGTCGGCTGGTTGTGACCCATAAGGACCGTCTCGTGCGCTTTGGGGCGGAGCTCGTCTTTGCGATCTGCGAAGCCAAGCAGGTGGAGGTGGTGATTCTCAATCAAGGCGAGGACACGACCTTTGAGGAAGAGCTGGCTCAAGACGTCCTCGAAATAATCACCGTGTTTTCGGCTCGGCTCTACGGCAGCCGCTCCCGCAAGAACCAAAAATTGCTCGACGGCGTGAAACACGCCGTGGAGGAGGCGTCATCATGATTCTGGCCCATAAGATTGCGCTCGACCCGAATAACGTTCAAGAGACGTATTTCCGCAAGGCCGCCGGGACGGCCCGTTTCGCGTACAATTGGGCCTTGGATCAGTGGCAACAACAGTTCGACGCATGGAAAGCCGATCCTACGTTGCCCAAGCCGACCGAAGCCGCTCTGCGGCGTCAACTCAATGCACTCAAGCGCGACGCCTTCCCCTGGATGCTGGAGGTTACCAAGAACGCCCCCCAGATGGCGATTATGCACTTGGGTCAAGCGTTCAAGAATTTCTTTGCGGGGATCGCCGAGTATCCCACGTTTAAGAAAAAGGGCCGACACGACAGCTTTACGCTCACCAACGACCCATTCACGGTCAAAGGGCAAAAAGTGCATATTCCCAAATTAGGCTGGGTGCGCATGCACGAACCGTTGCGATTTCTCGGCACAGTGGTAGCAGGCACCGTGTCGCGGACCGCTGATCGCTGGTTTTTGAGCGTCACCGTCGAACTTCCCGATCCCCCCAGTGTCCGCCGCGAACGCCAAGCGGTAGTCGGCGTGGATTTGGGCGTGTCGGCGTTGGCGACGCTCTCGACCGGAGAGAAGATCGTGGGACCGAAAGCCTATGCGGACGCCTTGGCACAGCTTCGGCGGTTATCGAAACAATTCAGTCGCCAGATGGAAGTCGCCAAAGTCCGCGCCGGGCTTCAGCCCGGCCAGCCCACCCCGAAAGGGATGCCCATGCCCTTGTCCCAGAATATGCGAAAGACGCAGCGGCGCATGGCCCGACGCCATGCGCGGATTGCGAATATCCGGGCGGATGCGTTACACCAACTGACCACCGATCTCGTGCAGCGCTTCGATGTCATGGCCATCGAGGACCTGAACGTCGCCGGGATGCTCAAAAATCATCCTCTCGCCCGGGCGATTGCTGATATGGGCTTTGGGGAATTCCGTCGGCAACTCGCATACAAAGCGGCCCAATGCGGGAAAACGGTGGTCATCGTGAGCCGTTGGTATCCGAGCAGCAAAACGTGTTCCGCGTGTGGATACAAAATGCCGAAAATGCCGCTCGCTATGCGGGAGTGGACGTGCCCAGAATGTCACACACACCACGACCGCGACATCAATGCGGCGATCAATTTGCGAACCGTGGCCGAGAGTTCGGTGAGGGGCTCCTCACCCGTGTCTGCCTGACGGCAGACCTGCTCGGTGACAGCCTGTGGAGTGCCCGCCCGTGGACGACCGGCCAATGGCCCTAAGAAGCGGTGGCATGATGACACAGGAAGGTGGCTCCGTTTGATCAATTGATTAACGATGATCAGACTTGGATAAGTCCATCAGAACGGCTTGGGGTATCGGCGGTGACCACAATTGTGCTAGCATTTGTCGCTGCCAGGGGCGAGTATGCGGAACAAGCGTCCAAAGGATTTTGAGGCGCGCCATCACCGAGCAGTTGGTGATTGGTCCGGTGCTTGGGGGAAGCGAATTTATCAGGCCAAGGCAAGATCGGTATACCGGCCGTCGGATTAATTGTGCATCGAACAACAACCCTTGGGACTCATAGAACTGCGTTTTAACCACGCAAAGCGAGGCGATTTATGACAAAGACAATGATGCGGACCCTCACGCTAAATGACTTCTATTTATTGAAGCCGGTGAAAGAAGTTGCATTATCACCGGATGGGCGCTTGGTGGCCTATATCCAGCAGCAGGTTCTTAAAGATGAAAACGATTATACAAACAATTTGTGGGTGACAGCCACGAATGGACAGGAAAGGCCCCATCAATTGAGTCGTCATCATGTGACTGACCGGATGCCCAGATGGTCTCCCGATGGCCGATATCTCGCGATTTTGTCAAAACGTTCGCCGGATCTGACTTATAAGAGGGGGTCTAGTGGGGAGGAGCAGACCAAGGACGCCGTCGACCAAATCTGGGTGTACGACATGCAGTGGTGCGGCGAGCCACGGCAATTGACCAACCGGGACCAAGGCGTGGCCTCGTTCGATTGGGCTCCCGACAGCCGCCGCATCGTATTTGCGAGCCGAGATCCCTCTGAGGAGGAGGCGGCTTATCTTAAAAGTCTCAAAGACAAGAAAGGACCCGGGCCTTGGGTGCTAGATCGTGTGCAACATAAGTACGATGGGGAAGGATACCTTGATGGGGTGCAGACCCACCTGTTTCTTCTCGAGTGCGAGACTGGCGAGGTGCGCCAGCTAACCTTTGGCCAGGCGAGTGAACTGGAGCCGCGGTGGTCGCCCGACGGGCAATGGATTCTTTTTCAATCTAATCGAACGGGTGACGCGGATAACAATCGACGCACAGATTTATGGCTGATGAATCTCCACGAGGACCAAACTTACCGACTGACGTGGGGTGATGTTGACGCCCAGCAAGGCATCTTTAGTCCCGACGGGCAGGAGGTTTGGTTCATCTCGTCCGCCGAACCGGAAAACAACTATGTGCTGCCGCGGCTATGGCGCATAGCCCTAAAGAATGCGGAACGGGTGCAGGATTTTTCACACTATATTGGACAAGGATGGAGGACGATTGGCGGAATTGTGCCCGATGTTTGGAACGGAGATCCTGTCGCCAATGCGCGTGTCTATCCCGTGCCCGTGAAACATAGTGCCATGATACAGATATCGCCGTCTTTTGATGGCACCGTGGATGGACCGCTGCGTTGGCATCGTGATGGACGGCTGTTGACGGTGGCGTCGATGGCTGGTCAAGCAAAATTGGTGGCGTTCTCCATGGATGGCACCTGGGACGTGTTGTATCCTACAGAACGTATGGGTACAGTCTATAGCTTTGATGTGCGCGCCGAAACGGTGGTGCTGCTTATGGGCTTGCCCCACACGGGACCGGAGATTTTTGTCTGGGGGCCAGACGGTCTAGGGCCGCAATTAAGTCAAGGATCCAGCCAGTGGCTGTCGCAGCGCAAATTGGGAACCTTTCAATGGATTCGCTATCCGGACCACGATGGAGCGATGATTGAGGCCTTAGTGCTGTTCCCGCCTAATTTTGACCGTCGCGAAGGCCCCGCTCCTCTATTAGTATCCATTCACGGGGGCCCGATGTCTTATGATGCGCCGGAGTTTGAATTTGACAGCCAATATTGGGCGGGGCGCGGTTTTGTGGTCCTTCAGGTCAATTACCGGGGCTCTACGTCGTATGGAGAAGCCTTTTGCCAGGCAATCCAAGGCGTATGGGGACCCAAAGAGCATGATGATGTGATGTGTGGTGTCGACTATGTGGTGGAACAAGGATGGGTTGATCCGAACCGTCTCTACTGCACCGGATTTTCCATGGGAGGCATTATGACGACATGGGCCGTTGGCCACACGAACCGATTTCGTGCGGCTGTCACCGAACATGGCTTGTTTGACTATCGCTCGGCCTTTGGTACCGACGACTGCCATTTGTGGTGGCAAGATGACATGGGCGTTCCCTGGCAAAATCCGCAACAATACTATGACTCCTCCCCGGCTAGTGCCTTGACAGCAATCAAGACACCTCTGCTGATTACCGCAGGAGAGTGGGATTGGCGTTGTCCGTTGAGCCAGGCCGAACAGCTTTATGTGGCGTTAAAGAAGCGAGGCGTACCCACGGAGCTGGTGATTTATCCTAAAGAGCATCATGAAGCTGATTCGCAGCCTGCTCGGGCCATAGACCGTTTAGCACGCATTGATCGATGGTTTGCTAGGTGGGGAGCAGGTATTGAGCAGGATCAGTGATGCGGAGGCCGACTTGGTGGGTTTTAAGCCAGCGGGCCTAAACACGGGAATCCAGGGCTGCGCTTACGGTGCCGAAGGGTTTCACAGGGTAAAGACAGCGGAATAAGGAGACCTACGGCGTAAGGTCGAAAGTACACGCCCTCAGAAACACTCTGAGGGCGCGCATACTGCAACGAACGTCAATGCGAAATCCACCAATGACTGGGAAAGATCACGCCCCCAATCGGGTTGTAGTCTGTCAATGTTCCGTGTAAATTCTTGGCATGCACCACCAACGCGGGAAACTCTGGCAAGTAAATCACTGCGGGTAACTGCTTAGCCGCATAGTCTTCATAGGCATACATCCGCTGAATAGCTTGTTTGGTTGTTCCGGGAGCATAGGTGGCGTCAATCAGATGATTCATGGTTCGGCTGGAATAGCTACCGGAGTTTTCGGCAGCTCCTGTCTTAAACAGCACACCCCCAGAAGGATAGCCGGAAGCGTATCCCCATCCGCCATTCCAGTTCAAGACTTGCCATTGAGAGGCGTTGCTAGGACTATAGCTGACCACCGTATTGAACTGCTGATATTCGATATGGCATACGATGCCTTCCTGAGCCCACCCTTGCTGTAGGATTTGGTCGATATGGTCGTAGCTGGTGCTGCCGGACGCGGCAAACATCGTGAACTCCAACTTGATACCATGTTTAGTCATCACGCCGTTGACTTCGTGCCACCCCGCTGCTTCTAGAATCTTTTTGCCACGCGCTGGATTATAGGCATACGGGTCATGCGCTAATGCCGGATCGACAAACATGTTCTGGGGCTTGGGCGCCAAGGTCGTGTCATCAATCACACCGTAGCCGTGATAGACGGCGTCAATGATCCCCGGCTGATTGACACCTAATTGAAGCGCCTGGCGGACAGGCAGTTCATCAAAAGCCTTTCCAACGCCGTCTGGGGCTTTGGGACTCATATTGAGTTGGATGTAGTTAAATCCTAGCGAATATAAAGGAGTCAGTACGTCATTGGTCAATTCATTGCGTACACCCAACAAAGCGGCAGGAAGATAGCCGTAGTTGACGGTGCCTTCTTTGAGTGCAGTAAATTCCGCCGATGAGGACGTTTCGTATTGAAAGATGACCTTTTTGACATAGGACTTATGGCCATCGTAATGGGGATTGGGAACATAAGCCCAATAACTATTGGTCGCTGAGGAGTGAAATTGGTAGGGACCATCCACGACTAGGTAAACCGCGTTATTGGGGGCATTAGACACGTTTTGGATGAACTGCATTTCCTTGCTCATATTATTTGGATACTTATCCCACACGGACTCAGGCACTGGGTAGATTTGACCAATTCCGTTGCGAACAAACCATTGTTGGCTGCTTGGATGCTGCAGGGTAAATTGTATGGTGTAAGGACCTGTGGCTACGACGCTTTTCCATAGGGTAGGTACACCGCCCGATCCTGACCCGGCAAAAGACCAAGCGTAATTGACATTGCTTTGGCTGCCGGCATTCATAATCTGCCATGTGAAGACCACATCTTTGGCGGTCACCGGATGCCCATTGGACCAATGCCACTTTTTGTTCAATTTCACCGTGTACACTGTGCCCTGGCGATTCCAGGTGACAGAGGATGC
>JAPNUR010000049.1 GCA_026627385.1 Bacillota bacterium
GGGACCGCTATCGACGCAAAATGTTTTTGGGCTTCCTGCCCCTCACGGCGATCCCACAATTATTGACGTAGAGCCCGCTCGGAACAACTGATTAAAGGTCGTTACTATTACGGGGGCCTGCCAAGATTCCATGGCCAATAAAATCCCTTCGGGTTTCTCCTCATTGGCACGCGATTGCGGGAGACGATCTGGCAAACTTAAGTGATGATGAACCAACACCGGGATTTCAGTAGTCTGTCGAATAACCTCGGCCGTCTGTTCCACAATCGATAGATAAGGTGCAACGTAGATCAGACGACGGGGCGCATCGCTCTCTGCAATAAGGTCCATTGCACAAACCAGCGCCGCAATCGTTTTGCCACTGCCCGTGGGCATTTGAAGTAAAACAATTGGAGTCGTCGCGGATTTGAATGTGTTCCAGACGGCTTCTTGCGCGTGGTGGCGGTAGGCCTGTAGCATCGGCGTGCCGGGATGGGTATCCTCGACCAAATGTTGACGGATTATCTTTAAGGCCCTTTGAGCAGCGTCCGGGGTTATTCCAAGATCTATTTCGATATCAGCCGCATCAAACCGGTCGGCTTGGATTAGGGATGCAGTTGCTGTACGTACCAGTTCCTGGGTCACAATTGACATCTCTGATATGCGCGGCCACATCATTGCCCAACTACGCCAAGTCCGTTCTAGTCGCTGAATCGCCTGAATAATTTTCTGGGGATCGGTGGGCAACCGTTCAGCAGACCAAGGTACCTCCTCCAACAGAAATTGGCGAACTGCTGGCCAATCGACTTCATGAACGGCAGCGGGTTGCCATTGAGAGAGCCACGGCGGCTCACCCGGGTCGAGATCACCCAGATGACTATGGTGGTGAGCTACATCCCGCGTCAGCCACATCACAAAGCGCTGATCGTCAGCCGACAAAGAATGAGAGCTGACCAGATAAAAAAATACTGCAGCACCTAAAAACGCATGAGGTACCCGCGGCCCGTCATTTCGAATATAGGCTTGCCAAGACCTGCGAGCCTTTCCGATATCATGCAATAATCCGGCCAACCTCACGTAATCTCGCCGTGGTCCAGTCACCCATTGCGCCGCATGTTGTCCAACGTTCCGGAGATGTTGGGTTAAGGGAAACGTACGCGGAGGACGATCGGGCCGCGCAATGCATTCCTCCAATGGGATTACCATAGGGCGATCATGCCGACTTCATTCGGCGCCAAAACAAAACGCACTGGAGGTACAGCAGTCGGCATAATGCGCGCGCGAAACGGTCTGAGCTGGCTTTCATAAATCATGTGAATGATGCCACGAAATCGGCGTCCTCCCAAAGCCTCGTACACCATGCCCCCTGCTCTCGCATAGGAAGCTCCGTCTTCCATGGCCAAAGACGCCACAGCGTGCGCAGGGACGACCGAGATCAAGGGGCGGGGCGTCCACCCGCCCGCGGACCACTCTTGTACTTGATAACGTCCTACCCACTGGGGAAAAGTCAAAGCGAATGCGGAACCCAGATAGGTTGGGTAAAACGATCGTCCCGCTACTAGCCAATCTTCAAGTTCATCCATGAGCGGTCCATTGTAATAAATGCGGTAATGTGGATTTATAACCAGCTCGACCGTGGTGGGGCGATTTAGGACATCACCGGATTTTAAAAAGCCTTTACCCAGCAACGAGAGTTGCTGAACCCGTAATTGCACCGGGCTAAGCAAGGACATACCGGTCCACGCCTCAGTTGGCCAATCTCCAATTCCTAATATGGCCCCCAATAGTCCGCGCAAGGCGGTCCGGGTCATAAAGGGATAGCTAGCATGGGTCGATGTGGTATCGGGCCGGCGAAAATGGGCTAATGGTCCTTTGACGTCAAATACCAGGATATCCATCGCCTTCTTATGCCCCAAATTGCTGATATTCGGCATCAAGCGGATGCGATACACGCAGCATCGGATGATGCCATACCCGAATACGAGCGATCTCTGGGCGAACCTGATTGAACCGGTGCTGTAGTGGACTTAAATCCAATGTCACATCATCTAGGCTCGTTGGTGACGAAGAGGCTAGTTCGACCCGAATCGAATCTTCCAGATATCCGAGTCGGAAAAAGGGATTGACATATTCCACATGAATCAGCAATAGGGGCGCCTGCATTCCTCGTCCCCGCGCCTGTCGATGTAACGTCCCATACCATAATCCTTCAATTAAGAGATCCACGTCGTCTTCCGTTAATCCGACTTGGCTTGCCAGAGAGTGGTTAATAATTCCTGGCATTGCAAATAATGCAAAGGGGGTAATCCAGCTTGTCCAAATCGTCCCTTGTGTTTTTCCCTCACTGTCCTTTTCCCCTTTGGTTGGTGTCTCGTCCTTGGACGGCATAACTACAGTTCCCTGGATATACTGGGTTTGTACAGGATGTAGAGAATGTGCCCAACCAAATTGCACCGGACCCGTCACATGAAAACTCGCCTTCTTGACGGAAAATACCGCACCAAAAGCCCTCGCGTCAAACGCATGTGCTAGAAGTGCTTGTTGCAACGCGTTGTCTTTTGGGGTAATCCCCGCGCGCTCCCAGATGGTCTTAGCCAAATTATCTCGCCCCAGTAATTTCCCGTCATCGGTTCGTTCTTCCCGTACGAAGATAAAGCGATTCTTGTCGGGCCCGCCATCGGGATATTTTGCCAGAACGTAGTCTCGGACATCTCGCTTCACGCTAACATCTGATAGCGAGATGCGCCCATCATCCTCATCAAAAATGCGCCGTGCATCACTATCTGCTAGCGGATCGCGATTGGGAATGCCGTCCTTCACTGATTTAATAAATAATAGTTCAGCGTTGCGGGGGGTTGTCATCCTATTGTGCCTCCTCGTTTTCTATGTCATTTTCCGTATCAACTATTTCTGACAAGGGAGTCAACTCCTCTGAGGTTGCCGCGTACAGGCCATAGCCCGCCCAAAACGCGGAGACAAATGCCTCTTTCTGCCGGGTGATGCGATCATGCTGACGATTGAATTCCGCGAGACATGCCGATACACGCTGTATGTACATTCGGTCCAATACAATGGATAATTTCAGGGCAAGTTCTTGAATGCGCCCCAATGCTTGATAGCCAATCACGTCCGGGGTCAAGGAAGACCCAAAAGTCATGACACGGCTTTGCAAATAATCTTTGTGTGTCTTGCGATAATATCGCTGGGAGAATTGGCGGACTATAAGGCCCGTCATAAATCCTAAATCTTCTGGGTTGTCTAGTTCCCATGCATCGATGGGTTGACTCATTAACTCTAATAACGTCTTCCATGGTTTCATGACATCACCTTCCCCGAATCCATCGTCAGTTTCTTGCGAATAACGAAACCAAAAACTGTGAAATACAGCGTAAAGCTTCGCCAAAGTCTCATATTCCCAAAAATCGCGTGGAGACAACACTAATGTTTTACTAAAACCAGTGAACGCTGTTGCCATACGTTCTACGACATGTCGACGCGATAGAGGCTTATTGCGAAGTACAGTACTGAGCGCTTGCCATAGCCCCCCGGACCCGTACATCCGTGCCAAAAGACTTGGCAGCATGACCGCACGCAAATGCAAGTTGGCAGCTTCTTCTCGGGTTTCACGAATCAGGCGATCGAGTCGCTCTAAATGAGAAGGGACCAGATCACCAATGTAAGCCCATAATTGAGTATCCGCATTCTGTTTCGTAAAATATGTGACGGTGATCCGATACCGATCATTCACAAATTCGTCGGGCCACAACAACGATAAACCTAAAACATTATCAAAATGGCGTTGCGCGCCAAATGTTGGTACGGTACGCTCTAGCATGTTGTCAATCGCTGCTACATAACCATTCCACTCGAAGTCCGTCGCTGCCTGGTCGAGTAACGGTGCGACCAATAACGTTCCTTGAATCATAGGTAGACGGGACACACTACGGATCTCGGATCCCGAGGAAAATGCCTCTTTGGCCACCTGTGGTGGTAATGGTTGGGCAAGTTTGTCGAAAACTCGAGCACCGACCGTCATTGCGCTGTAGCAATCTTGGCAGAGACCGACAGTGTCCACGAGTTCCGTTTCCGGCAACTCAGTAGATAGAGGAGCATCCCATGTTACTGTAAACCAGGACCAGCTTCGAGAATAATATGACACCACCTCCCCTACCCGACCGCAAAACGAGCACAGTCCTTCCTTACGATGACCGTGTGATGCTCCCTCATCAAACTTCGCTTGCCAAAACCGTTGCAACAAGAGATCAACGTTTGCTCGAATTTCACGGTGGCCATGAAGAAGGCTCGTCGCCACGGGCACATGTCCTACCGGGCAGAAATCACGTAAGGGAGCGTAATAATAGACATCCGATGCCATGTGACAAAGGATGACCAGTCCTTTACTATCGTCGGTTTGTTGCACAGCGTCGACCAGCTGCACCGCGATCTGTTCCAATACCTCGTCAAACATATCCCCGTTATCCGTTTTTGCCAGACGTTCAGCTAAGAACTTTCGTGCCTCCGCCGGTGAGGCGAAGTCCTTATGGCCGTAAAACGGGTAAGCAGGGTATCCATAGGGCCCTTGAGGTTGGGTGGGATTACCGGTAGGCGAAATGGAAATCGGGGCTGCAATCGCACGATCGTCTGGTAGAAAATGACGACGCTTACCTTCCTCTTCAAGAATTCCCCATTGTTGGTAAGGATGAACAATGACTCTATCGCCGTCCACTTCTACTATAAACACGCGTTGATAAAAGTCACGTGCCGTTCCTTCAATATCTGTGACAAGACGAATTTGTCGGACCACATCAGTTGTTTGCTCGCGAAGGGGACGCCCGATACGAATAAAATTATCTATAATCATGATTGACCTCACTAGACCGTGCGGGGAGCACTTCGACTAATCCAAATCCCTGTGAATTCCGGTCGCCCAGTCCGGCATCCAATCCTACTTGGATGAGCGACATCGGTCCTTTGACCATGAAAGTTCCGGCGTAGCCCTTAATAATGGTATTTTTATAACGCACTAAATGAAATTTGGTGCGGCCGACTGGGTTGATAACAAGCGCACTCGACCCAAGCCATGAATGACCATGGACGGCGTGGTACTTGCGTATGAGATTAGCCGCAATCAAACGACCAAATTCGATCTCCCGCGGGTGGTAATATTGCGTATAGGTACCACCTTCCGGCTTTGTAAACGTACTGTGAATCGTTATTGGGGATAACGTACGAACTACCGTTTCCGGCGATGTAACCCGTGCATCTTCGACCGCAACGCGGCTAATGCGACAAGAGGTTGGCCCTAACCGAAACTCACGGTCTGATAATACAGTTTGGAGAAATTGTTCCACAATTAGGTGTACCGGCGATGAAACGACCACTCTAACTGGCCAATTAAAAACTAAGATCCCCGATGAATATTGATAGCGGCCAAGTATATGGGAAAATGCAAATAGTCGCAAGATACGTTTCTCCACTGAAAATCCATTATCATGGACCGCCCGCGCAATCGGGTCTCCCATTGTTTGATAGATCGCACCCTGAAGCCAATCTGCGTAATGTTTCACGGGAATCTGTAACGGATCGCCCGATAAGTGAGCAGGTTCTAAAAATACAGTAACGCGCATATATACCCTCTAAAAGTATTGTTATTGCTTAGAATTTAATTGCCAATAATAATTTACCATATCACACCATGCGCGGTAAACAAAGTTATTGATGGTGCCTATTTTGAAATTTTTGTGCTAGGGAATTTCCCGGAAAGGTGCCCGACTATCCGCCGTCCTTCAAGGGTGCGATTTGTGTTACAAATAGTGTTGAAATCCCTACGTTGCCTCACAAAAAATGTAGTCGAACGGGACCGGTGACGGTAGGTGGAATTTCCCGGCATCATGCTTTGCACGGATCTCTTGATGCTGTTATTCTTAGGCGAACGTTACGCCGTGCGCCGCGAATTGGCGGTTCTGTATCGCCAGTCAACGAAAGACCAGCGCACCCGATTGCTTGAACAATTCCAAATGCAGCCTGGTGATAACCAGTCCTTTGCGGTATGAACCGGGCGGTGGCGGTTACGGGCCCGGCGTCACCCTATGTCTCCCGCCTGGGACGTACACCAGCGACGGTCAACCGTTAGAGTCCAATTAGTTGGTGTAAATTCGGGAACATTCCCTGCCCCGAAGGCGTAGCCGAGGGGCAGGGACGGGCC
>JAPNUR010000004.1 GCA_026627385.1 Bacillota bacterium
TGTCCACCGCGGTCCCGGCCAGCTTCCTGCAAATGCATCCCCAGGTCACCTTTGTACTAGATGGTGCGGCAAGTCGGCTTTTACCCCAAGCGCATTATGTGAGCGTGGAGGAAGCGAAGACGGTCTTGGGCTAGGTGCGCAACGCCTGGTCGATCATGCCGCGAAGGGGTATGAGACAGTGGTCACGAGATCAAGCCTTGTGCAAGGATTGGAAGCGTTGGGCATTGTCCGGGGCGACGCCCTGTTGGTGCATTCCTCATTCAAGGCGTTTGGTCAGGTTGACGGCGGAGCACAGACGGTCATCGATGCATTGGCGGAAGTCCTGGGACCGGACGGATTGCTGATCATGCCGACCCATACGTGGGATACGGTTAATGCGCGGCAACCGGTGTTTCACGTGCGGTTGACTCCCTCCATTGTGGGGTATCTTACCGAGGCCTTTCGTCATCGGGCAGGCGCGCGGCGCAGTCGTCATCCCACCCATAGTGTGGCAGCGTTGGGACGGGAAGCCGATGACTTTGTCGCGGGACACGAACGTTGGAGCACCCCCTGCGCCAAAGGATCCCCTTACGGGCGTTTGGTGGACCGTGGTGGGGCTGTGGTATTGCTCGGGGTCGACCTATCGAGGATGACGCTGTTTCATGGCTTTGAAGAGTGGGCTGACCTGCCGTGGCTGTTTAATCGGGAAGAGATACTTTATACGGTGCTGGACAATGGTGAGGTACTTACCGTCCCGAGTCGACGGCATACCAATCTTCCTGAATACGCGCGCGACTTCCCGGCGCTGGAACCCTGGCTTAAGCGCCGCGGATTGATCCAGTCTGTGCAGATTGGCCCGGCGACGGTGAGAAAAGTTGAGGCCAAACCGGCGTGGGAGGCCTTGGCGCCACTGTTGCGCGCCTACCCCGACTTATTTTTAGCGGCGCGGAGTCCCGCAAGTGCGGCCGTTCTCAGGGGGTAAAGCGCGGTGAGGGATGAAGATCGGGGAAGGCAAGGGAGGGGAGGCTCATGGGCGATCGGGTGACTTTTGGCATCGTGGGCTGTGGGATTATTGCTGAGAATCATGCGCGGGCTATTGAAGCGTCGCCCGACGCAGACTTGCTGGCGGTTGCGGATGTGGTGTCGGAGCGTGCACGCGCCTTTGCCGAAGCGCATGGCAGGCCCCAAGCTTATCCCGATTATCGGAGGTTACTGGAGCGCGACGACATTGCTGTGGTGTGTGTCACTGTCCCGAGCGGCCTTCACGCGGAGGTCGCCATGGCGGCCATGCGGGCGGGAAAACATGTTCTCTGCGAAAAGCCCCTGGAGATTCGCCGCGATCGCCTGAATCAGATGATTGCGGTGTCAGAAACGACCGGGAGGCAACTGGGGGTGGTCTATCAGCGGCGGACGACGCCGGTGGCGAAAGCGGCGAAAGCCGCGGTGGACGCCGGCGACTTGGGCCGATTAGTGCTCGGCGATGCACTGTTAAAATATCACCGCAGTGCCGACTATTATCGCGGTGCCGATTGGCGCGCCACCTGGGCGCTGGATGGTGGCGGGGCGTTGATGAATCAAGGGGTGCACGGGGTGGATTTGCTGCAATGGCTGATGGGGGACATTCGGCGGGTGTCCGCGCGGACCGCGACACTGGTCCACGCCATCGAGGTCGAAGATACCGCTGTGGCCTATCTAGAGTTCGCAAGTGGGGCTCTTGGCGTGATTACGGCCGCCACCTCGATTTATCCTGAACAGCCGACCCGGCTTTCGGTGCACGGAAGCCAGGGGTCGTTGGTGTTTAGCGACCGCGGCGTCGAGGAGTGGACTGTGCGGGGCGAAGATGTCGCCCCACGCATGGGGGATGTCGCGGGTCTTGATTTCGCCCACGGTCACCGCCCTTTTATTGACAATATGGTCGCGGTGGTGCGAGATGGTGCGCAGCCCCTGGTGCCAGCCCGGGAGGGGCGCAAGGCTGTCGATGTGATTTTAGCCATTTACGAGTCGAGTCGGCGGGGAATGCCGGTGGTTGTGACACACGGCGATGACGGGGCATCTGAGGAGACGTCGAGGTCGTGAAGGGGAGACCAGCTGGCCTAATTGCGTATAATGTGCTCGCTGGGGGATGGGAACGGGTCACCGTGTCTCCCCGTACGGGGGCGGTGGATCGGCATCCGTGTGCGAACCCAGCACGTGAACCCGAGTGGTATCTCATCCCCGGACTGACCGACATTCAAGTCAATGGCGTGGACTCCATTGATTTTAACCAGGTCACGTTAACCCCTAACGACGTGCGTCAGGCGGTGGACATCCTGATCCAGCATGGCGTGACGCGATGTTGCCCCACCGTGATCACTCGCCCGCGGGAGGATACGGAAGCGATCCTTAGGGTATTGGCGACGGCGTGTGCCCGGGATGGCAGGGTGGACGCGGCTGTGGCAGGTATTCATCTGGAAGGGCCTTACCTGTCTGCGGAGGATGGACCACGCGGAGCTCACCAGCGCGAATGGATTCGGGATCCTGACTGGGAGGAGTTTTGGGGGTGGCAACGGGCGGCTGAAGGCCGGATTCGGTTAGTCACGGTGGCGCCGGAACGGCGGGGAGCTCGGGGGTTCATACGCCAAGCGACCGCCATCGGTGTGATTGTGGCGCTAGGGCATCACGCGGCGGACGATGACGACATCATGGACGCCGTGCAGGCGGGCGCCCGCCTCGTGACCCATTTTGGTAACGGGGCACACCCCGTTCTTCCGCGACATCCCAATTATCTCTGGACCCAGCTGGCTCATCCTGACCTTTGGCTCTCCGTGATTGGCGATGGCATTCATCTGCCAGCCTCGGTGCTCCAGGTCGTCTTTCGCCAAAAACCGCATCGCGTCATGCTCATCAGCGACCTTATTGCTGATCCCAGGGTGGACGATGAGGGGGTCATGCGCGCCATTGGACAGCAGGTGACAACGGTGGAGGAACGCGTTGGACTTTGGAACGCTCCACAGCTGTTAGCCGGATCGTGCACTCCGCTCTCAGAGGTGCTGCTAAGAACGGTCGGGATGGTGGGCGATCTCGCGGGAGTTCTTGAGGCGGCGACCGTCACACCGGGGCGTCTCTTGGGATGGTCATCCGAAAACATTATGCGCGATTGGGTAGTCTGTCGCTTCGATTCTCGGACTTTGACGGTCAAGTGGGTCATGCAGGAAAATCAGTTGCTTTACGACAACGCGGATGCGTAATCAGGCAAAGGAGGTTATGTTAGTGTCAGAAAAGATCTCGATTCGCGTGGGGATTATCGGCCTCGATACCAATCACGTTGTACAGTTTACGGAATTGCTCAATGATCCCACCCATCAATTTCATGTGACAGGTGCTACCGTGACCGTAGCATATCCTGGAGGCTCTGCCGACTTTCCCCTCAGTTATCAGAGACTGCCAGACTTTCAGCGAACACTGGAATCTCAGTATGGCGTGACTATGGTGGACTCCGAGGAAGCTGTCGCCGACGCGGCTGATGCCATCCTCCTCGAATCGGTGGACGGACGCGTTCACGTCGCCCAGTTTGCCCGCATTGCGCCTGCTGGCAAGCCTGTGTTCATTGACAAGCCGTTAGCCGTATCTTCTCGGGACGCGGATGCCATCGGGGAATTGGCGGACCGCTATCACGTACCCGTGTTCAGTGCCTCAGCGCTCCGCTATGCGGAGAGCTTGGACAGCGCTTTAACAGAACTGGGCGAAATGCCGATGGGAGCAGACTTTTATGGCCCCATGCCATGGGAGCCACCTACCCCTGGCTGGTTTTGGTATGGAATTCATGTTGTGGAAATGTTGTACCGCGCTCTAGGACCTGGATGCTATGCGGTCCAAGCCCTGAGCACTCCCGGAGGGGATCTCTTGGTGGGTATTTGGAAGGATGGCCGTCTCGGCACCGCGCGGGGTTACCGCGGGCACAATACGTTGTTCGGGGGCCAGCTGCATGGCAGGCAAAATACTACGGTAGTCGACATCCGGCGCGATCGGGTATCCTATTACGCGCGATTGTTGCAGCAGATTGTTACCATGTTTGACACCAAGAAGGTGCCCGTTCCCTTTGCGGAAACGCGCGAAATCATTCGGTTCTTGGAAGCCGCTCAGGAAAGCTGGTACGCCGGACACCCGGTCGCGCTGTAGCATGCAGCCCATAGTTCGGACATCTTGGATTATTTCCCCTTATCTCTAGCAATCCCTATGGAGGATTGTTTTCTTGCGCTTGTGAAATATGAGTGGATGGGTACGAATAGCGTTTGCCTGGGCGCAAGCGCATCGGAGCTCATAAAAACTACTTAAGTTAACGTAGTTTCTGGATCCAATACCATTATGCCAAATGGAGTGAGTGGAGCATTCGCGACCTCTCCTTATTTGTTAATCCCAGTGGTGGAAGCTTGGGACGAGCCGCTGGATCTCGTCCATCCGTTTCGTCCATCCTGAATCGTGGTGGATTCAAGCTATTCCCGGAAAGCCTTTCCTGCTCGCGATGCGATCGCCAAGTGTGTGTGCGGATGACTTTGGTCACACCCTAACCCTTCATCGTTCCGCAGCGTGTGAGTCGAGCGCGGGAGGCTTTGTACCAAGAACCAGGGATGCAAATGGACGCTCCGCTTTGCTAAGTAAAAGATCGGAGGCCCCGGGGGATTGGGATTATTAAATCACAGGCGGAGTAGGATGAGGCTCGTCGCCCCTGTTCTTAGAGTATGGGATTTGTTAGACTCGTCAGTACTAACAGTGTGTGTGAAGGCGTGGCGGTCAAGTCCTGGTTTGTGTGTAAAATTGGTCCCTTGGTCCGGGAGCGGTTACGCGACGGATACTGCTCCGGAATCCGGCGGCGTGTTCGACGCGGCAGACCGTTTGGTCTCCCAGTAGGGTTCGAGATTCAGATACCGTGGGCCTGTGGTCCACGCCTCGTGCTGCTCCAGTAACAGGGCCCCCAAGAGGCGAATCGCCGACTCTCGGTTCGGAAAGATAGGGATCACCCGTTCCCGGCGCCGGATCTCGGCGTTGAGCCGCTCGACGCCATTCGTGGGGCGCAATCGCTGGCGTAGCGGCTCGGGGAGCTGCAACACCGCCAGCGCGTCCTCGAGCCCGTCCTCGAGCAGCGCCAGCGCCCGGGGAGCGCGCTCGGCAAAGTCCTGGAAGAGTTTCTCCCACAAGATGTCGACGGTGGCCCGATCGGGGGCCTCAAAGAGCGTGCGGAGGCGCCCGGGGAGCTCGGCCTGCACCGCTTTGGGGGCGGCCTCGAGGAGGTTCCGCGTCAGGTGCGTTTGACAGCGCTGCCCACGGGCGCCTGGGAACTGCTGTGCGATCGCCTGCCGCAGCCCACGGGGGTCATCCGACACCACGAGGTCGACCCCCGTGAGTCCCCGATCCTTGAGGTCGGTCAACACGGTGGTCCACGTCTGCTGCGACTCACTGTCCCCGATCCCAAACCCCAGCATGTCCCGGTACCCGGTCTCATGGATCCCGGTCACGACACAGCCGCTCCGCGGCCGCACAGCCCCGTTCTCGCGGATTTTCAGCACCAACGCATCGACGATCAAGAACGGGTACCGGGGCTCCGCTAGGGACCGCGTCCGCCATTGCTTCACAGCCGCGTCGAGGCCTTTCGCCAACTCGGAGACCGTGGACTGGGAAAATTGCGCACCACAGAGCTCTTCGGTGACCCGTCGGATTTTGCGGGTGGACACCCCATTCACCACCCTTGCCATCAACGGGCACACGAGCGCTTTTTCGTGTCGCTGATAGCGATCAAAGAGTGCGGGACTGAATTCACCGTCCCGCGTGCGCGGAACGGCCAGCGTCCACGGGCCAACACGCGTCGTCAATTGCCGGCTGCGATAGCCATTGCGATACCCTTGCCGCCCTTCGGTCCGCTCATACCGGTCGGCTTGAAGGTATTCGGTCACTTCGGCGTCTAACACCTGATTTAAGACCTGTTGCACTCACTGAGATAACGCCTGATCTTTTTGCGCCACCAGGGCTTGGATTGTTTGATCATCCAGCGTAATCTGATAGTGAGCCATTGCGTGACCCTCCTTAAGATTTGTGGTTGTCGCTTTCACATCGACCAAGGGATCCCAATGGCTCCTAAAATCTTTAGGCCTTTTTACACACAATACCGGACTCTACTGGCGTGGCCTTTCTACAGCACCATAATCTAGTCGGTGACAGGGGCGACTGGTATGCACGAAGATTATATTTTGGCCCTGGACCAGGGGAGTACCTCCTCTCGCGCTCTCTTGTTCAACCACCGTGGCGAGATTCTGGCTAGGGGACAGGTCCCCCTTTCGGTTAAGTTACCGCGACCAGGGTGGGTTGAACACGATCCGGAAGAGATTTGGCAATCCATAGCCCAGGCGGTGGACCGTGTGTTTCAAGAGAAACCAGATGCGCGCGACCATGTGGTGGCCGTCGGTTTAGCTAATCAACGGGAAACTGTGGTGGTCTGGGATAAAGCGACGGGGCGGGCGGTGGCGCCAGCCATTTCTTGGCAATGCCGGCGAACGACAGAGATTTGCCAATATTTGAAATCCCGGGGGCTCAACGATGGGGTGCACGAAAAGACGGGATTGACCCTTGACCCTTATTTTTCGGCAACTAAGATGTCGTGGCTCTTGAACCATGATCCCGAGCTTCGGCGCTTGGACCAAAACCACCGATTGGCGGTGGGGACCGTGGACAGCTGGCTATTGTACCACCTGACGGGAGGGCAGCATCTGACAGATGTCTCCAACGCCTCCCGCACCCTCTTGTTCAACCTTCACACCCTGTCATGGGATGCGGACCTTTTAGACGTGTTCGGCGTGCCAGCCCACATTTTGCCCCAGGTGGTGGACAGTGCAGGAACGGATGTGATGACCCAAGGAGGATGGTTTTCGCGCTCCCTACCTATTGCAGGGATTGCCGGCGACCAGCAAGCGTCGTTATTTGGCCATGGCTGCCTTCGGCCGGGCATGATCAAAAGCACCTATGGCACCGGGGCCTTTGTGCTCATGAATACCGGTCCGACTCCCGTGGCAAATCCAGGAGTCCTGTTGTCCACCGTCGCTTGGCGCATGCGGGGCGAGACGCACTACGCGTTGGAAGGTTCCCTGTTTGCCAGTGGGTCGGTCGTTGAATGGCTCCGGGACAACCTGGAGTTGATTCATGAGTTGTACGACTCCGAAGTGATGGCTTTCTCGGTGGCAGATACGGCGGGCGTGTACTTTGTGCCGGCCTTTGTGGGCTTAGGAGCACCGTATTGGGACAGCGACGCTCGTGGTACCATTGTGGGATTGACACGCAATGCGCGGAAGGCACACCTAGTGCGTGCAGCGCTGGAATCCTCGGCTTTTCAAACGCGAGATATTATTGAGACGATGATCAAGGAAAGCGGGTACCCAGTCTCGCGCCTGTCGGTGGATGGCGGACTCAGTTACAATCGTTTTTTCACGCAATTTCAGGCCGATGTGCTCGGCGTCCCCGTCAAGGTACCCTCGGTCAAGGAGTTGACAGCGTTAGGTGCGGCAGCCTTGGCGGCCGAAGCGATCGGATGGGATACGTCCTCGTGGAGATCTTCCGCCAATGGAGATGAGGTTTATTGGCCTCAGATGACGGCTAATGAGCGCGATCACCGCTATGGAGAGTGGCGAAAAGCGGTGAAGCGTGCGCTGGGCTGGGCCGAGAATGAGATTTCCAAGGATCTTCGTTGCTGAGTCCTTTGCGGTTGGATCGGGAGCTACTCGTGGGCCGGTCACCTTACGAGATACAGCAACCCAGTGAAAATTTTGACCAAGCGTGGCCGGGCACCGACAACGGTTTGTTCGCCATCGAATGCCTAAAATCCGACCAACGAGTCAGGTTCCTCCCTCTAGCGGTTATCGACGACGAAGGGGTCAGAGGCGTGCAATAGTCTTTCTGGACCGCCATCAACAGCAGCCGTTGAGCTCTACCGACCGTATCCTGAGGGACATCGACAAATTGTATGCCGCGACTTAGCGTAACCAGCTATCGACCGCGCCCAGCAAGGTCACGTCAGATGAGAATACTGGAAGGATCTGAACGGATTGCTGGGCGATGGGATGGATTTTCCACGAGGGCGGAAGGGTTTTATGGGGAAACAGGGCATCAAATGCCGCCAGGCCAAAGCCTCCACTGATAAAGACCCGCGGCACATCGAGGAGCCCTGTCAATAAGGTTACGGCCTCATATAAGGCGTTAGAGGCTAATTGAAATGCTGCGCGTGCAGTGGGATCTCCACGATGCCAATTTGTTAGTGCATCTTCAGCCGTTTGGCATGCCGAAAGTCGCGCGACGGCTGGACCCGAGGCAGTCTCTTCCAGCGGGTGGCGGTTCACCCGTAGGCTGCCAAACACGCCCGTGATCCCGTGACGACCTGACAAGATATGGCCGTCTATGCAAAGGGCGCCGCCAATGCCAGTGCCAATGGTCAATAAAAGGGCGTGGTGCCAAGCTACTCTATCGTGCCATCGCTGACCCCTTAATGCGGCGTGACCGTCGTTGATCACCCGAATAGGAACCGACCAGGAGGATAACACCGACGCCATGTCGCGGTTTTCCCAACCGGGTAGGTGCGGACAATAGGTGATTCGCGTTTCTTGACAAGCCCCAGCGACGGCCATACCGATGGCATCTATAGACGCGTCTGGGAGACGGCTTTGCAATATGTTCGCCAGGCTCGATGGGTTGATCAATTCCGTGGGTATGGTGCCTGAGTGCGCTACCTGCCCATATTCATCCATGATGGCCCAGGCTAATTTGGTGCCGCCAAGGTCCAGTGCCAAGAGCATAATGCTTCCTCCGACAATGTTTTTTCTCAGCGTAGCAGGATTTTTGCGGGAAATAAAGAACATGTTGACATATCAATAGATTAAGTGATGTGATGGGAGTGACCGCAATGATCGAACGGCGCAGTGTGCTCCCCCTCTACTATCAAGTTCAAGAATACTTGCGGCAGCAAATCGATACCGGAGCGTGGAAGCCTGGCGACCAAATTTTGACGGAACGCCAACTCTGCGAACTATTCGGTGTCAGTCGCATTACCATAGTGAAAGCGCTGACCCGATTGGTCGAAGAGGGCTACCTCGTGCGGGAACAGGGTAAAGGCACTTTCGTTGCGTACCGCCCGCTCATCATCTCGCCTCCCCGCCTCCGTAGCTTCACCGAGGATATGGCCCAACGGGGTCTCAAAGCCGGGAGTCGCATACTGAGTTATGGTGTTCAACCTTGTCCCGCACACGTTCGCACGATACTCGAATTGCCCGATGGCGACGCCGATCTGGTTTGGGTGGTGGAACGTCTACGCACCGCGAACGGCGAACCGATGGGATTGCAACGCGCTTACCTGCCGTATGCTCGCTTTTCGGAACTGGGATCCCTCTTAGCAGACGACGTATCTTTATACCAGATTCTGGCGCAGCACTACCAGGCGCATCCGGTTCGAGCGGTTGAGACCTATAGTGCGGTGGCGCTTAGCGACGCCGAAGCTGCGCTGTTAAAGCAGGTGTCGGGGTGTCCCGCCTTTGCAGTGGAGCGAACCACATGGGCCTCCGATGGAGCAATCATCGAATACGTGCGCTCGGTTATGCGGAGCGACAAATATCACTATAGCGTCGAATTGCAACGCACTCAGTCATAGAAAACAAAGGAGCGATCGGGATGTTAGATTATATTTTGCAAGCGCAAAACCTCCTAACCCAGATTTCGACGGAGGAAGAGACCATTGATCGGGCGTCAACCTTGATGGCCCAGGCGATTCGTGGGGGACATTGGGTAAATCTGTTTGGCAGCGGGCATTCTGTCATTCCGGTTATGGACGTATTTCCTCGTTATGGCAGTTTCGTAGGCTTTCGACCGCTGCTGGATCCGCGATTGATGTGGCACACACCCTCGGGGCCGGGTGGCGCGCCAGAATTGTTGTGGCTCGAACGTCAGCCAGGGTATATCGAGCAATTTTTAGAGGATTTTATATTTGAAGATGGCGAAGTTTTTGTCGTGTATTCCCATGGGGGACTCAACGCAGCTCCAGTAGAAGCAGCGTTGTTTGCCAAACAAAGACACATGCCCGTGATTGCCGTCACATCTCTCGCAAACCGAAGAATCGCCACGCCCACACATCCGTCGGGTCAGGCCTTGGCCGATATAGCCGACATCGTGATTGACAATCATGTGCCGCCGGAAGATGCGCTCATTGCGTTGCACGGACAACCCTATAAAGTTGGGGCCGGTTCAACATTGGCGGTGGTGGCAATAACCATGACGCTGTTGGTGGAGACGGCCAAGAAATTAAACGCGACCGGTTCGTTACCTCCGACATTTGTCTCGCCTAATGTTACGGAGGTGCCGCAAACGCACAATGGCGAAGTCTACCGGGCGTATCGTCAGTGGAGAACTCAAGCCGTAGCACGCACACTATCGTCACAATAAAAAGGCAGAGGCCAGCATTTTGGGATGAGGATTCGGTGAGCGGTGAACTGGGAGTCGGCATGGTTGGCTAGATCATGTTTAGGACCCTAGCAAGAATGACTCCTCCGAATACGCGCCGGGCGGTTGACCGCGATAGGATTGCGTGGCTCGTGCCCGTGTGGTGGGATCGGGAGCCCATCGGTCAATCAGATGCGCCTCGCAATCTTAGGCGCCAGTCGGTCGTCATATTAGTCGTCTGACTACTGCAGGGACAAACCGAGAGAAACAGACTGGTGCCCCTCCTCATGCGCGCCCGCCTCGATCGCGAGCTCGCGGACGCGGAATTATCCGAATGGCACGCCGATGGCTTGCAACAACATAGGGGACGGGCTGCGGTGTTGGACCAAACGTGGCAGATAGAGTTCCGGTTCGCCACCACGGCCCCGCCACATTAAAACACGGGGCCATCGGATGAAAAAGTATCCGTTTGGCCCCGGTACTACACAGGACAGCAAACCTTAGAATTATTGGCGCCAACGGTGATCGCGATGATCGCCTGCAAAAATGGCGCAAGACCCTTCTCATCTAACGTGGTGGGAAGTCAAGTTTTATAGCGCAGCCGTTAGGCGCGCTCAGGCCCAACGCCCTATGAGTCGGACGGAACTACTGCATCATCCCACCGTAGGAACACGCGGGATAGTTGAGGATCGCGCAAGGCTAACACGGGACTCCGGGGCCAAAAGGGCTCGGCGCACGAATTTCCGCACACTCGCCGTTTTCATCTGTAACCAGCTCGGTGACAGTTAAGGGCGCACCTTCCACAACGATCGGTTGGTCCGACTCCCGCGTGCCCCGCTGTGAACGCAAAACATCAGACTTGGTCCCTAGTCCCATGGACAAGACAACTACCGTAGCCTCAATCAATGGAAGTCGCTTCGTGATTTTTCACGAATGCTCGATTCGAGGCCAACAACGGTAGCGAGCCGGGAATTAAAGCTAGTGGAGCATAGGCTCCTTTCGCACATACCCCGCGTAACCCAAGCTGCGCCATCGGCTTTAGTGTTATTTTAACGCCTAAAGAAAATAGTCGGGAGAATCCCCGGCCTTTCTCCATCTGTTCGGGCTATACTGCAACGCAATCGGGCAACTACCGCCGGCTAGGCGAAAATATCTCCCTGCGCTGGCGTTACCCTACTGTGCCAAAGTACTAACCATTAGCAAGCGTGCCCAAGATCACCCTAATTATAGAATAGAATACCGGAATTGCTGGCAATAGCATTTAGATGAAATAAAGTTTAAGTATACTTGTACCTCATGCGTAATTATGAAACGTTGTTCCAATAATATTGACATATATCCAAAATACACTATAGTCACATCGCAATGCGAATTCGATGAGAGAAGTTGAGACAATGGGCCAAAATGCAGATCCGAGTAGCATGCGCGTCCTGCGTATCCTCGAGATTCTGGCCAATCATCCGGATGGACTGACATTGGTTGAGATCAGTAGGCAACTCTCGATTCCGAAGAGTACAGTGCTCAGGCTGTTGGACCTGATGGCGCATGATGGCTACGTTTATGCCGATGGCATGCGGGGCGTCTACACCATCGGGCTCAAGACATTGGAATTAGGGATGACGGCGCTAAATAATGTGGAGCTGACCCCCATCGTGACCCGCCACCTTCATGACATCGTTAATGTTACGAAGGAAACATCGTTTTTTGCTGTCTACAACGACGGTTATGTCGTGTATCTGCAAAAGGTGGAGGGCACGCAGTCCATTCGCACTGGGGCGCAGCTCGGGAGCAGAAAACACGTGCATTGTACTGCATTAGGAAAGGCTATTCTTTCTACCTTGCTCATGGAAGAAGTTGACAAAATTTTAGATATTAATGGATTAGTAGCTGTGACACAGAACACGATAACCGACCGTCGGCGGTTTCACGAAGAGTTAGTGGAAGTGCGGCGCCGAGGATATGCTGTCGACAACGAGGAAGCGGAGCCTGGCTTGACGTGCTTCGCGGCACCGGTGTTTAACAATTTTGGCAATGTGGTCGGCGCCATTAGCGTGGCGGGCCCTACGGCGCGCATGACCCGCAATGAGGCTGCGTTCAGCCAAAAAGTGAAGGAAGCGGCGGATGCTATTTCTCGGGCGCTTGGCTACGTGCCCAGTGCGCGAGCAAATTTAGGCATTGGCCGAACCTGATACGAGATTCCATTCGTGGGGAGTGCGCAAATGACTGGGTGGAATTTGCCGGACGACAGCAGCGTGAGATATTGGCTATTGACACCGATCGAAGAACAGGCGGCTGAATTCCCTGAATCCACGATGGAAATTCACGACGATCCCAATGACTGGCTTGTGAAGGGGCATGCGATTTTTCAAAATTCTAGGCGTGCTCGCGTCGTAGAGACACCAAACGGTTTCGTGCAGGGTGTTTCTTACGGCACTCCCATCGGCCAAGACCGCGGGTTCTATTATTCGATTCCCTTGCGCGTGACTCCCTATGGTCAAGGGGTGGTTCTGATGTTGCTCGGGGAGGTGATGAAGCACTTAGGGTGACGTCAAGAATCCTTGGCAAGTGTTGGCGGTGGTGAAATGGTCAAAGTCCCGCGGTTAAATGTCAAGAACCGATTAGCGTAGGACAACGACGGACAGGGCCAGGTCAACATAAACCTGCCTAAAAGGAGGTGGTAGATAATGGCACATCAGTTGTCGATCCCCTTAGTGCGACATCAACTTCCTTTCGTCGTAGATTTGGCCCCGGGTCAGCATCCCGTAGACCACGCCGACCCACTGGCGTGCCGTCAAGACCAGCGCCCGCTTATGCGCGTGGTGCGTGGCTTCGTGGTACTTCTTCTCGTAAAAGGCTTTGAACTGCGGGTCCCGCACACGGACTCTCTCCGCCGCTTCGATGAAGTAGTACCGCAAATAGACGTTCCCCGTCCGCGTCAGCGGACGGATGTCGGCATCAAAATGTCCCGATTGATGCGGGCGCCAGGTCAGCCCCGCATATTTGGCCAAGGCATTTTCCGACGGAAATCGTTCGATCGGACCGATTTCGGCCAACAGGCCCGCGCCATAGACCGGACCAATCCCCGGAATCGTGGTCAGGGTTTGGCGAAACGCCTGCATGTCACGGGCAATCACTTTGTCCAGCGCCTGTTGCTGATGTTCCAACGTCCGGATGGTGTCCAAATGCAGGACCAAGCTTTGGTGCCGCGCGTCCTGCTCGTCCGGATGCAACCGAAAGGCGCGCCGCGCCAAGCGGTGCAAGGTCTGCGCAATGTCATCGGGCGCTTTCAGCCGTTGGCGACCGGCCGCCGCGATTTCCGCCACCAGATCCGCCAGCGGGATGGCTGCCAGCGTATCGGGCGTGTAGCGTTCCAACACGGTTTGCGACGCTACCCCAAAGACGTTCGAGAAAAACGGCTCCTCCGTATGGGCATACTGCCCCCAGACACAGAACAATTGCACCAACGCGCGATTTTTTTCTTGGGTGATGAGGTGGCTCAGCTGCCGACGATGGCGGGTCAAGACCTGCAACGCCGCATAGCGCGGATCCGGCGGGGTCCAGGGCGTGACGCGCCCAAACCGCATGACATCCGCAATCAGGGCGGCATCCGCTCGGTCGGTTTTGCCCCGATCCACATAGGTCTCTCGGAATTTCTGGACGACTTTCGGATTGAGGACGTACCAGGTGGGTTGCCACCGCTGCAAGTCGGGGGTTTGCGTCAGCCATTCCATCAGCGGCACATGGTACACGGACGTGGCCTCGACGCCAATGGCCAGCCGCGCGTACGGCGCGGCGTGGGGGTGCAGCCAGGCGACGAATTGCTTGGCCCCCGCCTGATCGTTGGGGACGGTCGTCCGCGCGACGACCTGGCCATCCGCCGCCATCGCGCAGACGACGTGAGCCCCGAGACTGGTGTCAATACCGACGTACAACACGCTATCCATGGGATTTCACCTCCCTTCGCGGAGGAATGCATCGGGAACGGGATTTCGCCGACGCGCCGACGCCTTCGCCGCAACCTCGCTTATAAGCCGTCATCGCCACCCGCGGTGTGCGATAGACCGGTGCTACGGGTCTCCACGGGGGGAGCGGCATCCCGCGCGTTAACTGTGACGAAGCGGCGTCGCCGACTCACAGACTTTCGAAGCCGTCAATCCGGCAGGAGGAATGCAGTCTTGAATCGTCCCGATCTTCTTCGAGCATCGCCGACGAAACCCGATCTGGCAAGCCTGATCATCCCGAATGCCGATTGCTGCTGGCCGCGGGGCAGGCCTCAAGATAAAGCCTCAGGGTAGCAGAATCAATTTCTTTATACGAGGAGGATGGAGTTCATGGGTGATATTGCGATACAGTACGGGTTGGGGCCGGAAGAATTTCGGCCGGCGAACCAGGGATCAGTGGAAGAACGACTCGTCTTCCGCAACCTGTTTCACAATGGCGAGGCGCATATCGGCTATTCGTATTTTGATCGCTTGCTGGTGGCCGGTATCGTCCCGTTAGATACGCCATTGACGTTAAAAGCCGATGAACTCCTAAGAACGGCGTTCTTTTTCGAGCGGCGAGAGGCAGGGATTGTGAACATTGGGGGTCCTGGTTCTGTTGAAGTGGACGGGCAGACCTATTCGCTAGATTACCAAGACTTTTTATACGTCGGGCAAGGCTCGCGAGAGGTGTGGTTTCGGTCGTCCGATTCAAGCAAACCGGCACGGTTTTACATCGTGTCGGCACCGGCGCATGCTCCGTATCCCGTGCGCAAGATGACGGTCGAGGAAACCGAGCGCGTGGAACTTGGCGACGTTAGCCACGCTAATCGCCGCCGTTTGCACAAGTGGATATTCCCGCAAGGTGTCCAAAGCAGTCAACTCGTGATGGGATTTACGGTGTTAGAAGAAGGGAACGTGTGGAACACCTTGCCTCCTCACCGTCACGCCCGACGTACGGAGGTGTACCTATATTATGATGTTCCGGCTGGGGAGCGCATTATTCACCTCATGGGTGAACCCTCCGCATTGCGCCACGTGGTGCTAGGTAATGAAGAAGCCGTGGTATCGCCCCCTTGGTCCATTCACATGGGAGCTGGGACTAGTCGATACGCGTTTGTCTGGGCCACGGCGGGAGAGAACACATCGTACAGGGATCAAGATGCTGTCGCGTTGACTGACTTATTATGAGCGCTATTTTCCGCGCCCCAGAACCAGCTAAAGGAGTGGCAGCATGGCGTTTCTCGACGAACAATTTGGGTTATATCATCGCACAGCCTTAGTAACCGGAGCTCGCACCGGCATCGGTCAGGCAATCGCTGTAGGATTGGCGCAAGCGGGGGCTGACGTCATTGCGGTGGGGCACGGCGGTGATATGAGCCAGACAGTAGATCTAGTAGAGAAGGCGGGGCGTCGTGCGGAAGTTTTGTCGGTGGATCTCCGGCACGTGGACGAGATCGAAGAGGCCTATCAGCGCTATCTCAGATTTCGAGAGATTGACATTTTGATCAATAACGCGGGAATCATTAAACGCTGTGAGGCTCTTTCATTTCCCGTAGAGGCGTGGCAAGAGACCCTGAGCGTTAATGTGAACGCGGCATTTCGGCTGACTCAACTGGTGGGACACGGCATGGTTCAGCGGCGCTCCGGGAAGATCATTCAAATTGCGTCTCTTTTGAGCTTTCAAGGGGGGCGGCAGGTCGTCGCGTATACTGCGAGTAAGCACGCCGTGGTGGGGCTGACCAAAGCGCTGGCCAATGAATGGGGGCCGTTCGGCGTGCAGGTGAACGCGATTGCGCCGGGCTATATCAAGACCAATAACACGCAACCCTTATATGATGATCCCGCGCGTTACCAAGAGATCTTGGGACGAATTCCTGAAGGGAGGTGGGGCTCGGCATCCGATGTCGTGGGGGCCGCCGTATTTTTGGCGTCGCCGGCATCGGACTACATCAACGGTCATGTCCTTGTCGTCGATGGGGGCTGGTTGTCGTGGTAGAGCAGTGGCCCGTCATCGAAACCCATAAACGTCACGACGAAGCTTGATTTTCAGCATTTACTCAAGGAGGTACGTGTGAAGTCAGGGTCTCGCCGAAAAATCGGCGTGAGCATCATGTCGGCAGCAACTTTGGCATTTGGCCTCGCGGGCTGTGGAGCCACATCCTCAACAAACGCCATCCATCAGCCTGCAGCAAAGGTCGGGCATCACGCCTCGATCGCCTCCTATATTGAGGCACCGGATAGTCCATTTGTGGCCAACTTCAACCCATTTTCGCCGTCCAATTCTGTCACGTCGGCTGGGCTGGCGGAGATTTATGAGCCGCTCTTGCACTTTAACACGTATACGGGGCAAATTGTGCCAAAACTTGCGACATCGTATACGTATTCGGACAACCACCAAACGATCACTTTCCATTTGCGCCATGGAGTGAAGTGGTCGAATGGTCTCCCCTTTACCTCAGCCGACGCGGTATTTACCTACGACATGATCTTGGGAGCCACGTTACGATTGCTGAGCAGTTCATTCCCAGTATTCGGGCAACCTTAATCAGCAAAAATCCGCGGAATTACGGCTATTGGTTCCCGCCAATTGCTGATCAGGTGTTGTTTATAAACGACGCGGTCTATCCCTATAATCGAGTCGCATTCCGGCAAGCGATTAGCTACGCGTTGAACCGCGCTCGTATTGCGCAATTCGGTGAAGAAGGTTACGAGGGTCCCGTTAACGCCACGGCCTTACCGTTTTCGTATCCTCAATCTGATGGATGGTTTACGGCAAGATAAAGGAACGGCCTTTCTCTTTATCACCCACGACTTAGCCAGTGCGCGGTACTTAGCGGATGATCTATACGTCATGTACGCAGGCCAGTTTGTGGAGCATGGCCCCGCCTCAGAGGTGATTCACCACCCGCTGCATCCCTATACGCGCATTTTATTGGATGCGGTTCCTGATCCCCGGCGGCGAACATTAGCCGTGATCAGCTCCAACAAAACAGTGGCGGACCTTACCAATGCAAGCCGGGGATGTCGGTTTGCGCCGCGCTGTCCGGCGGTTCAGGACGTTTGCCGGCAAATAGAGCCGGAAGAGATCAAGGTGGCGCAAGATCATGCGGTAAGATGTCATCAATATGATCACAGCACGTGAGGCGCGCATTGCACGAGAGGTCCGTGAAAATCTAATGCCCCGTCATGGGCCTTGTAGCGAGGCACAGGGATAGCATCGTGAGGAGGCCGTGGCGATTCGTCGACGGATACGAGAACGCCCACAAAAAAAGGGTGCGGAGTTTCCGCACCCGGAGAATACTGCTACGACGTTTTCGTTGCAGGACGCTTTGTCGAAATGCCGAATACCTGGTATAGCGGGCAATAGCCTGTGAGTCCCGTGAGTAGCGCCACGATGCCAACGACATCCCACAGCCAGGCCACAGGAACCTTGGTGAATAACCCCAAAATTAAGAGGACAATGGCGAGTGCAGTGCGAATAGCCCGGTCGGTGGTGCTTTCATTAACCTTCATTTGGTTTCCCTCCTTTATGCCTCAACCCTAGCTATACTCTACATGTTTATACCCCCAGGGCGTATGATCTGATGGCCCTGTTTCCAGGGGCATTAGTCGCACGGCTTTCGGGGCTAAGGTTCCGTTCATACAGACCCGGATAGGGAGCAGAAATTGTGTGCGAAACGGCGAGGGCCGTTCATGGCTTATGCCGAGTGGTGCGATGTCTCTGACAGGGCGTCGGCTAATTCACGTAACGCCATAATCACTCCTAGGTGCGAGAATCCTTGAGGGAAATTCCCCCTGGGCTCCCCCGTGTCTTGATCCGCGTGTTCCCCGAGTAGGCCTAAATCGGTCCGCTGGGCCAAAATACCATCAATGATGGCCGTGGCCTCGTCCAATCGGCCGAGGCGGATGTACACGCGCGCTAGCCAAAACGATGCTAAGACGAAGGGATGGGCAGCCGTGCCTAACATGTCCGACGTATAACGGTAAACCCAGTGCCCGGACACCAATTGCTTTTCGATTTGCGCCAGGGTGCCTAAGAACCGCGCATCCTGCACGTCACAATAGCCATACAGCGGCATCACCAGCAAAGCCGCATCCACCGTGCTGCCACCAAAGGCCTGTGTATACGATCCGAGGGATGCATTGTACCCATCGTGCTCAATATGATGGCGCACGTGCTCTGCCGAGGCTCGCCAATGTTTGGCCAGGACATGTTCGCCGATGGCCTCGGCTATTTGGGCGCCGTACGTGAGAGCCACCCAACACATGAGTTGCGAGTGGGTGTAATAATCGTCTTGATCGCGAAATTCCCACAGGCTTGCATCCTTTTGGCGAAAGTTGTCTTGCACCCACTGCACCAAGACGCGAATCCGATGCCAGTAAAATCGCAGAAATTCGGTGTCCTGGGTTAGCGCAAAGTATCGCCACACCGTCCATAAAAAATCGCCCTCGATGTCCAGCTGCAATTGGCGCGTGGCAGCGTTACCTTCACGGCAGGGGACTGACCCCCGAAAACCGGGGAGCCATTCTAAATCGTGCTCACCCCGGATGAGCGTTCCATCGACGTGAAAAAAAGGGGCTTGGAAGGGTTTCCCCTGCAGGTCAATGCAATTGAGGAGAAAGTCCAGAAAACGGCGCGATCCCACGTGATCGCCGGCCATAAGCAGCGCCTCGGCGGCATACGAACCATCCCGAACCCAGGCAAAACGATAATCCCATTGGCGGGACTCCCCGATGGTTTCCGGCAACGAGGTTGTCGGCGCGGCGATGATAGCGCCGTTTGTCTGGTAGGTTAAGCCGTAAAGGACCAGAAGCGACCGGTGATAGGCTTGGGGGTGCGGGCCCTGATAGGGAGGAAGCATGCTGAGATAATGCTGCCAAAAGGCGATATTGTCTTGGAGAGAAGTATTGAGTTCTTCATGTTCCATGTCCTGTTCGAGTTGCAACATCTGAGCTTCAATGACGTCATACGCTTCCACCAACCGTTCCTCGTCGTCTGCCACGTACTGCACGATGAGTTCGTAATGCCCGGGAGGAAACCGCCAAATGCCTTGATTCAACGCCCCCTCAATCTGTTCGAGCAAGGATTCCGGTTCGGCGTTAATGGCAAATACCAGGGCTTCGCGCGCCAACGGATTGCGAAAGATAGCCCCCCGGTTAACCCGGCGCGGGGCGGGATGGATGAGGCCATAGTGAAACCGCGGCTGGAACTCCACGGTGAACGGGAGCTCACTATGGATGAGGCGGCGGAGCTCCGGCCGGCCCACGGCCAAATAATCGTGGCTGACCAGGCGTCCGTGGGTTGTCTCCCAACTCGTGCGAATGATATTCGTGTTTTCGACATAGTTTTGGGAGATAGTGGCATGCGGGGTGTCGGGCTTCAATGAAAAATAGCCATGGTCCTCGGTGCCCAAAAGTTTGGCAAAGATGGCGGGGCTGTCGAACCGGGGAAAGGCAAGCCAGTCAATGGAACCTTCCGGGCTGACTAAGGCAGCCGTGTGGGAGTTGGAGAGAAATCCGTAAAATTTCATGGGTCACCCCTCTGTTCACGCTTCGGGATCGTGCGCGTCCTGGTGTCGATAGCGCGTGTCGCACGCCTTTACATTATAACCCAGGTGTGACACATGGACCGTGGAGCGACCTGTGCAAGGGGTACTCTGACGCCATGGCCAAGCCGCCCCCGCCGGGCGGGCTGGCCACGGCGGGAATGGTTTTGGCACGGCCTAGCGCATTTGGCGTTGCGCGGCCCGGAGCGGCTCGAGCGCGTTAGCCCATTTGACGAGTTCGTCAAGCATGGCTTGGGCCGCTTGCTGGATCATGTCGGGCGGCTCAAAAATACCGTCGTGGAGGTATTGGGTGACAAAGGGAATGGCCACCGATTCAGGAATCGGCATCATCTTTAGCGTCGTCACCACTTGTTTGACCATTTGCGCGGCGCGCATGCCCCCGGATGGCCCTCCATAGCTGACCAGTCCGACAGGCTTGTAATGCCATTCCTGGTAAAGGTAATCCAGGGCGTTTTTTAGCGGTGCCGTCATCGCGTAGTTATATTCGGGCATCACCAGCACCACGGCGTCGCTGGAGTCGACGATGCGACTCCACTCCTTCGTATGGGGCTTTGTGTATTGGGCAAAGCGGGGGTGATGGGGTTCATCCATCATGGGAAGGTTGAGAACTAGCAAATCGGCGACTTGCACCTGAAATGCCCCGTGCTGGCGGCTAAACTGTTCAAACCATTGCGCGACGGGGAGCCCGACACGCCCAGGGCGCGTGCTGGCAATCACAATAAGCAAAGTGGGCATTGACGACTCTCCTTCGGTGGTGAAATCTCTGTTATTTTACCATATATACTTACTTTTAGTTATATAAAATGGGGCTGTGGTTCCTTCCCAAAGCGGGTATCATGAGTAGGGAGGTGTCGCATCATGTGGAAACGGGCGAGATGGTGGGGGGTGCCCATTCTGATGATGACACTTTCCGGCTGTGCGGCACTGCCAGCCCATTCTGTGTCGGCTAGCACCGCACCACGCTCAGCTGTCTATCCACTAGATAGTCGGTGGTTGTTATTGAGGGCCAAAGTGGAGCGGATTCGCCCAACCCACCGTTTGACCCAACTGCCGGCGACATACCTGATCAACCAGGTCACCTCCCAGGGGATTCTCTTTACGATCTTCCCAACGTTTGGAATGCCTATGCATGGCTGGAAGAACGGACTCTATATGGTCAGTCCCAAGTCGGCCAAGATCTTGGCGTTTGTGCCCGTGCCTCTGGCCTGGTCGGTAAGTTCTGCGGCGCTTGGGGGCGATTGGATGGTGTATGCCCTTCAAGGAGAGTCGCGCCGTCTCGGGTTTCGCATTGCGGCCACCAATTGGGTGAGGAAATCGCGCGATTTATTATGGCAAGTGCCGTTGAACCAGCGCTTGCTGAGTCCCATCACTGACCTCGTGGTGCTAGGGCACACCGCCTACTGGGTGGCTAACCTTGCCACCCATCGCGGCGTGGTGAGCCGCCTTTTTGCGGCAAACCTTACGACCCGACGAGTATCCGTTGTCTGGCAAGAATACCCCAAAGAGACGGGACTCATGTGTTTTAGCATGACCAGCACCCCAACCGGGTTGTGGCTTTCCGTCGGGGATCTCAATCGTACCCGCGGACCGTCGGGATCGTTATGGTTTTGGTCGATTCCGCGTCACCAGGTGACGACCCGCATCCCTTTATGGCATGCGCCGTTGTTCTTATATGGGGCCACCCCCGAGGGGCCGATCTTCTCAGCCAATGTGAGCGACACCGCCAACGGACCCGCGCGCATTGGGTCATACCCCATGTACCTGGCCAATATTCGAACGCATCGGCTGGATCAATTGACCACGCCAGTCAACCCTGGGAACTTGGTGACGGTCGACGGCGCTACGATCGCTGTGGCCGGCATGGGGATTTCTAGCGAGCTTGTCAATCTCCGAACCGCGTCGGTTAGTGTCCTGCCGGTTCCGGATTCAGAGATTGGTGGTGGATGGTTAGTCGAACACTTAGCCCATACCATGCTGTGGTCCCCGCTTCCGTGAGGAGCCGTACGGTGGCTTTCGTGAACTCCGAACACAAGCGTTAACGGTTTCTTGATGACCCGCGACGATAAGAGCGGGCCTGCACGTCGGATGCCCCCCAATTGAATTCTGCCCGGTCGCCCCAAAGTCCCCATTCTCCGCGCGTATGTCTTAGCGTGGCAAGGGAGAGACTATGTGGGTAGCGTGTCAATTCATGTCAAGGATCGAGGAGGACAATCACGATGGCGTTAGTTGGACATTCGGCCCCGGGATTTAGCATGCCCGCCGTGTACCCCGACGGGGAAACCCGGCCCGTAACCCTTGAGCAATACCGTGGCCAGTGGTTGATTTTGTTTTTTTACCCGCACGATTTTACCTTTGTGTGCCCTACCGAAATTGTGGCGCTTTCGGAAGCGCAAGGTCAGTTTCAACAACGTGACGCGCAGATTGTGGGTGTCTCGACTGATAGTCCCTATGTGCATAAGGCGTGGATGCAACAAAATGTGGCCCAAGGCGGAATTGGCCGCCTCACGTATCCCTTGGCTAGCGACTGGACGCACGAGGTATCGCGCCGTTACCAAGTGTACGTGCCGGAAGAAGGCGCGGCGTATCGTGGCCTATTTATCATCAATCCCGATGCGATGGTGGAGTACGAGGTGGTGCATAACTTGAACGTGGGCCGCTCCGTGGATGAAGTCCTACGCGTTCTCGACGCCATTCAGTCGGGTGGACTGTGCCCAGTCAACTGGCATGCAGGCGAACCCTTGTTAACCGCGCATTAAGGCCCCGACGTCGTCTTCGATATAGCGGTTTCGCGCCGCGCCGAGACCGAAAACCGTCATGATGAGGACGACGGCGATCAATAGGACGAGTGGGCCATTCCAGGCGTGACTCAAATGGTACATGTAGCCGACCGTAAATGGACCCACTGCCGCCAAGAAATACCCGATGGACTGGGCCATGCCGGAAACGGCTCCTGCGGTATGGTGATGGCGAGTACGCAGGGCAAAGAACGCTAACGCCAAACTGATGCTCGCCCCCATTCCCAATCCCAGCAACACCATGCAAAGAACGGTCGTCCACAGTGTGTGCGTGGTGAGAAGACCTAAAAAGCCGAGAAAGAAGGTGAGGGACACCCCAATCACGAGAGCGGGTTGGCGATGTTGTCGACCGGCGAGGATCGGTACCACAAAGGTCGCGGGCAAGCCGACCAGTTGCATGATGGAAACCAACCACCCCGCGGTGCTGAGAGAGAATCCGCGGCTGTGCAACAGGCTCGGTAACCAAGCGATACTGACGTAAAAAAGAAATGACTGCAACCCCATAAAAAAGGTAAGCTGCCAGGCGAGCCACGATCGCCAAAGGGGTTCGCGTGGCGCGACTTCCACTGTGTGTCGGGCGCGTAAGAACGGAAGCCACCAGATGAGCGCCAAGACCGTCAACATGCTCCAGACGGCGAGCGCTCCTTGCCATCCCAGGTGGAAGTCACCGGCCAAGGGCACGCTGACTCCGGACGCTAGGCCCGCAAATACATTCATCACGGTAACGTAAAGGCCGGTGACAAACCCAATGCGAGAGGGAAAGTCGCGTTTAACCAGGCTTGGCAACAAAACGTTGGCGACCGCGATGCCTGTGCCGACGAAGAACATGCCAATGAGGAGCAAAGGCGCTGACGGTAGTGATCGGATTAGCGTGCCGATGAGGAGCAAAATGAGCCCCGTGTAAAGAACTCGTTCGAGGCCCATGCGGCGAGCCAACATTGGCGCGAGGGGGCTAAATAGGCCAAACGCTATTAAAGGGACGGCGGTTACGAGGCCTGCCAAGACTGCGGGCAGGCGGGTTCCGGCGGTAATGGCGTCGATAAGCGGTCCCACGCCGGTGATGGCCGGCCGTAAATTGGCGGCTAAGAGCAGCATGCCGATGAGAAGACCAGTGCGGCGCCCCGCGTTATCTGTCGCCATGTGCGTCCCCCCAACAAAGATGTCATACCGCTCCATTGTATCCTTCAGGGGTACTGTCCTCAACGGATTTGTGCAGTTAGCGCTACGACCTATACGGCATTGGCCGTGACGTTGCGGCGCTCGCCCTCAGGCGAATCGTGGACTCTTTCCATGGCATTAGATAGTTCGTTGTGAGATACGATTCTCATGGCATACAAATCCCATCACACTATCGTCTACTCTTGCCAATCCCATGTTGTTTAGTGCCCCAAATATCGTCGTCGCAGAGTCTGAGAACGGCCCCGCGGAGTGGCGTAATAAGAGTGAGCAGGGAGCCCACGGTGAAACGTCGGCATACCATTCAAGCGGTGATTCGGTTTGGGGATGAATCGGGTTACGTGGGGGAGTGCGTGGATGTTCTGGTGGTTACGCAGGGGGACACCATCGAAGACAGTTTAGGGAGCTTGCGCGAAGCCTGGGGTTGATGCTGGGCGGGGAGGATTTGGCCGCTCGGAACCTGGCACCGAATCCCGCCATTGTGGTGATGATCGAATGGGAACCCGATTATGCCTAGACTTCGTCGCTGCTCCGGCGTCATGCTCGTCGCGTTATGGCAGCCGTTGGGGCTCACCGTGGACCGCCAGCGAGGCAACCCTCTCAAGTTTACGTAAGGTCCGGTCTTCATCGCTCTCTGCGCCGTAATCGGTGGCAAGCGCAAGCCTTGCAGCTGGGCTCCACATCATCCACGACTTGCGTCGGTATGCGGGGCCAGAATGGGGGCGATCAGCCCGCAATCATTCGCACGGCTGAGGGGGAGTCGTGTTAACGGGACAATTGCACCCTAATCGCTTGAGATGCCTAGCACGTCGGACAGAAAAACTGATGCTGTCAGGTACTCGATGTCCTGCCATACGTGGCACCCTTGTTTGTTCGCTGGTGGACAATCGTGGATGTTGTCAGAAACAATATACTGGGCCTCCCGCGCACGGCCGTGGCAAAAACCGGCTGATCGAACTCATCTTCCAAGCTGGGCCATGTGGAAGGCCACGGCTGTCGACTGTCGACCAGCGTCCATCGCTGTTCAAGCAATAACATCATTGTGTTGGCTCGTTCAGAGCAGATGCGCCATTGCTCCAGGGAAGTCCCGTGGTCTTTGGCCCACTTCCAGCTCAGCACGCGATACAACTCCCCAATAATCCAATGGGGACCAGATGGGGACGAACAAACCCGCCTCTGCCGCTTGTTGGAGCCGCTTTCGATAGCGGCTCGGCACTAACACACTGGTATCGCAGACGGCGCGAATTATGGTTTCGGCTCCCTTGTCCACGGCAGTCGTCCCGGTTGCGTGGTCGAGAGTACACGTCGTTCGTCGTCTGTCAGATCGCTGCAGAATTCGGAAATGATTTACCACCCTGTTCGGAAACGTCTTACCACAGCAGTCGGAAATTCCTAACCACCGAAAACGGAAACGTCTTACCACGCAAAACGGAAATTTCTTACCACCTGCAGGATTCTCCGGATGCTCGTCGGGGCCTTACCTTGCACAATGGGATCTGAGGGTGTCGCCCTCAGATTCTCGGACAAGGAGGCCCGATGATTGAGTACACGGAGGCTAAGCATGCGACAAATTCGTGAAATCTTACGGTGGGTGTACGAAGTCGGATTACCGGCCCGCGCTGTGGCCCGAACGGTGCGGTGTACGCATCCGACAGTGCTGGAACTTGTCCGGCGTTTTGAATCCGCCGGGGGGCAATGGCCGCTCCCGGACAACCTGACGGATTCGGCGTTGGAAGAATGGCTGTATCCTCGACCCAGCGGGCGCCCGCGCCAGCGTCCCGAACCCGATTGGGGGGCGATTCATCGCGCCTTGCGCCAACGGCACGTTACCTTAGAGCAACTCTGGCAGCAATCTAAGGTTGCGCATCCGGATGGGTACCAATATACCCAATTCGCTACCCACTACCGGGAATATGTTCGGACGCTGCAGGTCGTCTTTCATCGCATTTATCATCCGGGGGAATCGCTGTTTGTCGACTATGCGGGAGACCCGGTTCCCGTTGTGGATCCGGAGACCGGGCACGTGCATGCGGGTCACCTGTTTGTCGCTGTGCTCGGGTATAGCCATGATACGTTTCTCGAATTGCACCCCGATGAAACGCGTGCCTCCTGGATTCAGGGGCATCAGCACGCCTTTGCCTTTTTTGGGGGCGTGCCGCGCCTTGTCGTGCCGGATAACCCCCGTGCGTTAATCCGTGACCGGCAGCGCGATGTGGTGTTGGACCCGACGTATCAAGAGATGGCGGCCCACTATCATGTCGGGGTCGTCCCTGCGCGACCGCGCCACCCGCGCGACAAAGCCAAAGTCGAAACCGGCGTTAAGATTGCCGAGCGCGCCGTGTTGGGGCCCCTCGAAAATCAGGAGGTTGGTCCCCTGATCGGCTGGACCGCCGCGCAGCACGATGTGGCGATGCCACGGGATCGTCTGAACCAGGCCCCCTTTCAGAAACTCCCCGGGTCCCGATGGAGCTGGTTTGACCAGGATGAACGGTCGCGACTACAACCCTTACCCGCTCATCCCTTCGAAGACGGTGATTGGCGTGACGCGACCGTGTACCCCCATTATCCCATGATCGTCGACAAATGCTATTACAGTGTGCCCTTCCATTTGGTCGGGCAGGTCGTGCAAGTCCGGGTGACGGCCAGCACGGTCGAGATTTTTGCGGATCACCAGCGCGTGGCGAGTCACCCCCGGGCCGTACGGCCCGGCACCTATCATACCATCCGGGATCCTAGGCCGCCCCATCATCAAGCGATGGCGCACGGGTGGTCGCCGGAAGCGTTTCTGCAGCAGGCCCGCCAGATTGGCCCGACATGGGCGCGGCTCTTTGACACGCTCTTGCAGCGGGTTCCGGTTCCGGAGCCAGTGGACCCGCGATTGCGGGGCCTGGTGCGGTTACACGACCCGTGTGCTCCGACGGTGTTAGAACAAGCCGCCGAGCGGGCCCTCACCACCGACATTACCACGACCCGGGGGATTACGGCCTTCTGTCGCGCGTTGGCGTCCTCCGGAGCCCCATCCACCGATGAGCGTCATCCGAGTCCCCCGCACGCCAATCTCCGGGGACCGGCTTATTATCAGCAGGAGGATAATTGCCCTGTGACAAGCCCCTCTCATTGATCGCTTGCACCCATGAGGTCTGACCGCCATGGCAGATGCCTGGCGCCCACAGCAACACCAGCCCGAGATCGTGGCGTTGGCGTTTGATGATCGGTTGAGCCTGTTGCTGGATGCCGAATGGGCGGCCCGCCAACAACGCCCATGGTCCCGCCGATTGCGGGAAGCGCCGTGGCGCTTCCCCGCGACCCCCGAAGATGTTGATTATCATGCACCGCGGCAATGGAATACCGGATTGATGTGCCCGTGATTCCCGGGGCATTGGACTACGCAGCATCAACCGGTGTTGATCACGGGCCCGGCCGGCGTAGGAAAATCTTTTCTCTTATCCGCCCTGGGGCACGCGGCGTGCCGCCGTAGCCTGCGCGTACGGTATGATCGATTACCCAGGCTCTTGGGCGAAGGCCGAGTTGCCAAACAAGAAGGCCGCTGGCTCGTCTGGCTGCGGGGATTATCCCGCTGGGACCTGTTGCTCATCGACGACTGGGGTTTTACCACGCTGACGTTGGCCGAAAGTCAGGATTTGTTTGAAATCGTGGATGACCGCTATCAAGCGCGAGGATTGGCCATTGCCAGCCAGGTGCCCATCGATCGATGGCACGCCCTGTTTCCCGATCCCACGTTAGCGGAAGCGATTCTCGATCGCCTCATTCATGGCGCGCATCGTGTGGTCATTCCAGGGGAATCGATGCGCAAGGTCCTGTCACTCCCTACGGAACGGGATACAACAAACATCACGAAGTAATTCCGCGGGCCAAGAAATTCGGTACGCGACTGGTAAGAGATTTCCGATCTGCCTGGTAACGACTTTCCGATCCGCCTGGTAAATCAGACCGAAATATGCAGATCGCCACCGAGATCGTCCAACGCCGCCATTTTGCGCATTCTTTGGACTGCGGGCAAGCTTGCCAGCGTGTGCCGGGCCTCCGCACTCACCCAGACTTCGCCACCGGCCTTGCGCAGAAGAATATGGTGCTTGTCGGCTAACACCTCGAGCACCTGAGTGGCAATGCCTCCCCACTCAGTCGCCACTTGCGTTAACCACACATCCCGCTGGCGGTGCAAGTCAGAGCGAGTCGAGATCGAGCCGTTCAAGCGGTATGAGCGACCACGGCCTGTCTGCGTATTGCGTTTCACAAGTTTTTTTGCATGCTCGGCCTCGGCCATAGGGAGCACGCCTCCCGCTTTACGTTTTTTTCTATCATAAGGGGTCATGTGCAGGCAGTGCCGGCTCGTGATCCCGAACAGCGTCGGCGTGATTGATTCCGATTACGCCGACAATCCTTACGGGACGTGGGCTGACAAACGTTGGACACGCCTAGTCGTGGTCGGCCGTGGACGACAACACCTCCGGGAACAGCTGTAAGGCGGTCTGAAGTGGTAACCAGTAACGCGCACCCTGGAGCTGGCGAAATCCATACCGTTCATAAAACGGTGCCGCGTTCGGGAGCGCGTCAATGACCAGCCCCGCGGTGGCAATGTCTGTCGTCGCGATCCGATGCAGAGCGTCCAGTAACAAGAATTCCCCCACATGGTGACCGCGATACGCGGTATCGACCGCTAAACGACCTAAGAGGGTGACCGCGACATCGGGGTAACGGGCCAAGAGGCGTTGGTCTTGGGGCGGAATCGCGGTGAGTTGGACGCTGAACGCCGATAACGTATAGTACCCAACAATCCGATGCGGGGCCCCTGGGGAGACGGCGACAAACACCGCGGCTGCCCGCCGTTTGACGTCTTGCATCGCCCGTTCTCGCAGATACGTATCGAGGGCCCCTTCGGGGCAGTGAAAAACGGCGCGGTCATGATGACGCGCCAAACGTTCGACGCGGAGCGGATCCATGATTACGAGGAGCGGTCGACGCGGTGCAAGTACCGGGCGGCCGCCGTGCGCAAGGCGGGGTTCGGCGCGGGCGGGTTCAAGAGCTGGTCAACGAACGCCCGACTTTCCTTGGGACTGAGCTGTGCGCTGTGCGCCTGTTGGACCAGTTCGCGCGCATGCGGCATGCTCGTGGCCAGCACGAAGGCGGACGTGCTGACGCCCGACAGTGCCGCCGCTTCGTCCAAGATCGCCTTGACCTCCACCGGCACCCGAATCTCCAGCCGTGCGTCTTTTCGTGACGGAGGGGTCGCGCGATCCATCGATTGTTTCCTCCCTTGCCGAGCCCATCGTCTATTCTTTAGTGTAAGGCTATCGTCCGTACGTGTCAATCCCCTTGCGATACTGCGCTGCGGGTCAAGATGCCGGGGACTGGGGCCCGTCGGAGGGCGCGAGCGCCCGACGAACCTCGCGTATCGCCACGGGATACAGATAGACGCCATATAGGCGGTCTGAGTGTTCCCCAGTTTTTACCAAGGCGAAGTCAAAAACATCCGTTATACTTCAACAAGGGGGACTCATCACCCGGCTCCAGGCGTGGCAGTGGACAAGGCACCAACCTTGCAGGGGTCTGTCTCGTCGGCGGGATTGAGAGGGAGAGCGCCTAGGCCCCAGGTGTGAGCCGCTCCGGTGTGATGCGCGGAGCGCCATTCGGTGTGGGGGGATTACGGGACGCACGGACACACCGCTTAGGCGGTATCCGGCCCATGGGGCGATCCCACAATGGGGGGAATGTCGCCCACTAGCGACGCTGCGCCTGGCGCAGCTGCCGCCACGTGATGGCGCCACTCGCGAAGGCCCCCACCCCTAACCGCCACAGGACATAGGGCCGGTGGGTACGCATGGTATTCGCCCGCCAGTGGCGGTCTTGCCCCGCCGCTTCCACCAGGGTGCCCGCGACGGATTGCCAGTAGTAAGTCCAGGCAAAAATCAAGAGGGGGCGATCCCACCGCGCGGGGGTCGTGAGCCGCACACAGTCGAGGCGAAAGCCCTCATTGCCGTCATTTTTTTCATCTTTAAAGCACCTTCGGTGGTCCACCGCTGCCTGTACGCCGCGACAATGCGCGCGGCAGGCCAGGCATCCGGGGTCAAGCCGGCGGAGACGATGAGAAACCAGGGCTCCCGGTGTTGCCGATCCGCCGCAATCACGGCCCGACACGGCAGGAGGGTCCCCGCCCGGCGCGACCCATGGCGGATGTGCGGTAAGTCCCGGAGCACCGGCCGCTGATCCGCCCACCGCCAGAGGCCCTGACGCCGCCCCTGCACCTGGCCTGGGGCTCGGATAATCCCCTCCCACCCGAGCCTTGTCAGCGCTGCAAAGAGGGTGGGGGCGGCAAAGCCGCGGTCGGCGAGGAGAATCACGTGACAGTCCGGGGGGATCGCCGCCGCCGCTTGCTGGCACAGCGCGATCTCCATCGCCCGCATCTGGCCGGCTAACGCGGCCTTGCAGACCGTCCGCCAGGCGAGCGGCAAGGCCCGCCCGTGCGCGCGGACATTCAGGGCCAAGATTTGATGCACGCCATCGTGGGGATCGGTCCAATCCCGCGTCAAGAGCGCTTCCGTCGCGTCGGCCAGGAGAGTCTGGATCAGATCGGCTTGGGCCACGGTGATCTCGAGGCGGGGATTGCCCAAAAAGCGGTCCACGCGTTTCATGGCGCTTTTCGCCGGCCGGCGCGTCGCGACCGCGAGGCGCCGCCCGATTTTCGCCACCCCCAAGAGGGGGTTCGGCAACAAGGCCCACACCAGGGCCGCGAGCGTCGTGAGCTGGGATTTCCGCCAACGGCCGTGCTGACCAAAGAATGCTGTGATAGACTCTCAGCGAATCATCGGGGTCCTCCTTGGCGGTGATGTGTTGGACACCAATCACTTCGCCAAAGAGTCCCGATTTTCCTTTGCGATCACAATGCTGTCTATTCCGACAATACTCAGACTCTAAAACTGGGATAAGTCAGGTCTCTATCAGCTGGCACGTTGGGAAATGCATGCAAGAGATTAGGCGCGGCTAGGCCAACGGCTAACGATCCCCCTCTCGCTCGAGATATGGCGAGGGGCTTTGTTGTCTCTGACGCATCTCTTTGATGGACTTTATGCCGAATCGTCAAGTGCGTCGAAATCACTCGCGCGCAAGGAAGGTTTTGATACGGCACTGGCTTTAACTACGGTGTTAAGCAACGCCGAAATTATCCGGATCGATTCGTAACGCCGCCTGTACCTGGCCTAGTTTGGCGAGCACGGCATCCATGCCTACAGCGAAGCCGTGAGTGAAGTGGTCATTTGGCCTATTGGCGATTGGGCCTAGAATGAGATATCGGCGGTCGCGAGGAAAAAATTCAGACAGGTGATTACCCACCGAACGATTGACAGCGGCCGCAATCATGGCGGTGAGCGCCGAAGAATAGGCTACTTGGGTGCGGGGCGACGACCTCATGATGGCCACGGACCTTTTTTCTGAACCATCAACATCAGTGACCGGGGTATAGTGTCGAGTCTCACGTTATTTGGCACGAAATCATGGGGATTGTCTCCCGTTCGGTGCCCAGGATGGGGGCGGGGTTGACGTGGTTCCAGCCGGGCGGTGGGGACGCGGGGCGAGATTGCTGAGGATGCCGGCGAGGATGGATTATCACGTCGATCCTTCGACGGGGGTTGGCCTGTGAGCCCGATGAAGATGAGGATCGTTGGGAAGCCCCGATCCGGGGGACGGGAACAATTTTGTGGTTGGCGGTCCCGACGCTGCGGGCTCTACAAGGAGGGGGTGACGCAGTGACGTGGTACGTACGCGAAACCACACACTTTGGGGGTCAAAAATCCGTCTTGACAATGGGTTCTACCTTAGCGTACCGAGAGTCAGTGCTAGACGAAGCTGAGCAGGCCCTAGAGGACCTGAGGACTCGCCTGATACAGCCGCGTCGGGGACCGAAGCTCACGAACGCGGCGGGACACGTGCGCGGGAGGCGTGGGGACGATGCCATCTGACGTCAAGCCCTTCGCGATGGGCAGTTCAACGAACACATGCTTGCGGCCACCGAGGTGTCCGTTCCTACAAAACCCTGACGGGCGTGAAGCAGCATTCCGCGAGATTAAGAACCCGTTGGAAGTAGGGCCGATGTATCACTGCAATGAGCGACGGATCCACGGATATATCTTTGTCTCGGTATTTTCGTCAGTCTCCCACCACCGCTAGCGCCCGCCGCCGATGTGGGAAAGCACCTGCGATACGTGGCGAGCATTATTCAGCAACGGTACAAGGTCTTAGGTGCGATAGCCGCCGTAGGTCTTTTGTGTTGGCGGCTCTCGGAGATTTGCCTTGGTAGACAGCGTGGGTATTGTCTAGGATGATAGGTTCGGGAGATGATGAGGAAGGCAGGGGTTTCTCGCCCCCCGCCACAGCTTTGCTGCGTTTCTGGGATCGGAGAGGTAAGCTGGGCGCGATCTCGGTCGGTCTTAGGCGAGTATCGCCGGGCACTATGGAACGTGCTGACCCGACACCATGCATTGCGGGCTTCGAGATGTGGCCATCCAACGGGAGATGAAACGGCGTGTTACCAGCATCGCGTTTGACGTTCCGCAACCCTAGGCACGACCATTATCCGGCGACCTATTGGTTCTGGCACCGGTTGCCAACGGCGTCAGAAATTCAGCAACAAATTCGGGAGATGCGTGCGGGTGGGTTTCGTACGTTTCTCATCCAACCGCGGCTCGCGTTCCCGTTATCGCAATATCTCAGCGACGAATACTTCGACGCTTATCGGCTCGCGGTCCAGGAAGCCCGCACCCACGGGATGCATGTCGGTATTTATGATGAGTACGCCTGGCAAAGCGGAATCGCTGGCGGGCGTACCGTTCAAGGAGCCGATGATTTGCGCGAGCAACACCTGTTTTGGGCGAGCTGCGAGACGCAGGGGGGATTAGTGACCCTCGCGATTTCTGATATCCATCCCTCCGTCGAGGCGTTAGGCGAGGACGCTCTTCAATGGCAGTTTGAAGGGGGCGTGGTGGCGTGGGGGGATTGGCAGATTGTGGGGGCGGTGATGTATCCGGAAGACATCGAGAGCCTGCGCGATGTTGAAGACGTGACCGCCCGAGCTCGCTTATGCGAAGAAACGACGAGCGGGTGTCGGATTGAGATCGCGTTGCCTAAGGCCGCACGCCCCTATGGGGTGACGGTCTTTGTCGCAGCCCGCTGTTTAACCTCGCGCGTACCCAACTATCTTCTGCCCGAGACGGCATCCCGTTTCATTGCTGTGACGTATGAACCACTGTGGCGGATGTTGTCGCATGAGATGGGGACGACCGTCCGTTACGCGTTTTTTGATCAACCCCATCCGACATTTTTTTCGTGGGCCGCTCATCACGGCAATTTACTCACTAGCCTTCCCTATGCTTCCCGCCTGCGAACCCGACTTGAAAACACATCCGGCCTGCCATGGCGTGTTATGTTGTTGGCGCTGGTGCGTTCCGTGGGGCCCAACACGGCCGCTATGCGTTGTCAGTTTTACGAGGAATTTTCTACCCTGATGCGTCAGCAGTTTTTGGGGACGCTGGGTGAATGGTTGCACCGCCATCAGCTTCACCTCACAGGCCACGAGGTGCTAGGCCATGTGAATTCCTGGCACCTGCATGGCGCTTTTCAACGGTGGGATTTGCGCGTCATCTTCGGCCTCGATTATTTCGGCGTCGATGCCTATCGCGACGTGACGGCGGTAGATAGCGAAGGGTTTGCACCTCCGTTAAGCGCGAAGTTGGGTGACTCAGTGGCGCGGTCGCACGGCCGCCAAGGGTGCATGGTCGAGCAATATTTTGCCGGGCCTGAGCCGGGACAATATGTGGGGCGATGGGACTTGACCTTAGAGGACCTTAGGGCGCACACGTTTCGATTGCAGATGGCGGGCGCCCGACAGTTGTTGTTCCATGCCTTCTACCAAACGGATGGAACTGATGCTGACCATACACCTCTAAAAAATCCGCGTTTTGATTTTGCCCCTGGGATCAATTTTGAGCCGTGGTGGCCGTTTCATGGTGCGTTTGCCCAGGAATCCGCGCGGCTTTCTGCCTTTTTAGCAGAAGCTCAGCCGGTGACTGAAGTCGCGCTCCTCTATCCTTTGAGGACGGCCTGGGCGGAAGGACCACGACATCCCTATGGCGATCATGTGGCGTTTTGGGCCAGGCAGTTGATGGAGCACGGCTATGGATATTTATTCATTGACGAACGCGACCTGCTGGAAGCCAGTGTCGAGCCGGGGATGTTGGCGATTCGCGGTCACCGGTATCCGGTGCTCATATTGCCATCGGTGACCACCGTGGCTGGCCCGCAAACGTTGGAGGTCGTCGAGAAATTTCTAGCTCAAGACGGTCTAGTCATTGCGAGCGGGGCGACACCGCACAACTATCAACACCCGACAGCAGCAGATTTCTCGGCGGCCATCACGTGGAGCGAACTGAGCGCCCATTACCCAGGTATGGTGGCGTATCCGGGCTTACCATCCTGGGCGGAAATGACTCGCCGGCTCGATGCCGTGGCGCGATCGCGTCCCGTGATTTCATCGCCGGGGAGAACCCTCGCGCAATGGGTGGGAAAGGAGGACAAGGCATGGCGTCTTGCGTTATTTAATGACAGTTATGAGGACGTGGATGCGGTGGTGGATCTGCCCGCACCACCCACCTTTCTAGAACGATGGGATGTGAGTACGGGCGAGATCACGCGCGTCGCAGCGGGCGTGGAACCATCTTGCCGCCTCGTGGTACGACTGAAGCCCATGGAGTTGTATTGCCTCAGGGTACTAACCGGCGAAAAACCACGAGAACTGCAACCGCGCACCGCCCCGAAAGCATGCGTAATGACCAAGCTTATGAACGGCAAACAACGTTTCCGCGTGGAACTGACGTCGAATTGGCGATTCTCGGTGTTTCCCCGAACCGACGCCAGCGTGCCCATTGACGTCAACCGCGGTTGGGAGCAGCAGGGATTTTCCGACTATTCGGGGCGGGGCGTGTATTCGTGCACGTTTAGTCTGCCCCACTCGGTGGGCGCCGAACGCTGGGTGCTCCATTTGCCGTCCGTGGCCACGGCGGTGGAGGTGACGCTTAACGGCGTGATGATCGGGCGGCGCGCATGGGCTCCATACGCGTTTACAATCCCTCCGGGTCTCTTAAGGTCCCAAGCCAATCATTTGGAACTTCGGGTGTACAATACCGCGGCCAATCAATATTTGGCAGGTACTCCTTATGCGGGTCAGCAGGCGCCATCAGGGCTTTTGGCTCCCCCATATTTGGTGTCCATTAACGAAAACAACGAAGGAGATGAGTGAGTGTGACGACCACGAACGAGGCTTGCGGTGAGACATGGCTTGTGGTAGTGGATATGCAGCGCATTTTTGCCAGACCAGACAGCCCCTGGGCTACCCCCCGTTTTGACGAAATAGTCGAACCCATTCAGCAACTTATTGCATGGGCGACACCCCGCGTGTGCTTTACCCGCTTTGTTGCGCCGCCAGTGCCATTGGGTGCTTGGACCGCCTACTATCAAGACTGGCCCTTTGCCCTGCAGCCCGGGGACAGTAGCGACTATCAGCTCATCGATGCGTTTCGGGATGTCAAGGGCGTGCGCGTCGACGCTACCACCTTTAGTAAGTGGACCCCCGCGATGCAGCAAATCTTTACGCCGGGTAGCCGCATGATTCTCACGGGTGTCAGCACCGATTGCTGCGTGCTCTCAACGGCACTGGCCGCCGCAGATGCCGGGGTCTACGTGGAGGTGGTCGCGGATGCGTGTCGGGGTGTGAGCGATGAGGCACATCGCAAGGCCCTAGAGGTCATGAGCCTCTACCGGCCGCTTGTGCGCGTGGTCACGGCCGCCGAGGTGTTAGGGTTAGGAGGCCACCGATGAAAGTGGACCGCGTGGCACGTGCTCTCGGGGCTCTCATGGGGTTGGCTGTAGGGGACGCATTAGGGATGCCGACGCAGTCTTTGCCGCGCGAAGTTATCGTGGATCGGTATGGTCCGCGCGTTACCACATTAGAACCTGCGGCGCCCGATCATCCGATCGCGCGGGGGATGGCCGCCGGCCGCGTTACGGACGACACTGAACAAGCATTGTTGTTAGCCCAACTCTGGATTGAACGGCATGGGGCGTTTGATCCTCACGAGTTTGCTCGGCGCCTCGTGGCGTGGGAAGAGGAGATGTGTCGGCGCGGATCCCAAGACCTCTTAGGCCCGTCGACTCGCCATGCCTTAGCGGCATTGGTGGCTGGAGAGAGTATTGCCGAGTCGGGGCGGTACGGCACCACCAACGGGGCCGCGATGCGCATTCCACCCATCGGCGTGGCTGTCGACGTTCGCGATCTCATCGCGTTGGTGGATACCGTCGAAGAGGTGAGCCGGGTTACGCACAATACAGGGATCGCGATTGCCGGGGCGGCCGCCATTGCTGCTGCAGTCAGCGCGGGGGTGTCGGGGGCCTCAGTAAAAGACGCCATTGGCGTCGCCCAGGAGGCCGCGGTTTTGGGCTCCCAACGCGGCTATTGGATGGCGGGTGCAGACGTAGCTACGCGGATCCAATGGGCTGTTTCTCTCGCCCAGAGTCACGGGAGAACGGATGACTTGCTGGACGTCATTTACCGCCTCATCGGTACCAGCGTCGCCACCCAAGAATCCATTCCTGCAGCTTTTGCCATTCTGGCCGCTTGCCCCAATGACCCATGGGAAGGCTGTTGCCTTGCAGCCTCCCTCGGGGGCGACACCGATACCATTGGAGCCCTGGTCGGGGCTGTGGGCGGGGCTTGTTGCGGCGTTGACGCCTTTCCGACGTCCGTCATCGAGGCGGTGGCGGCGGTCAACCAGCTCGCCCTAGAACCCATCGCTCACGCGCTGTTGAACCTGAGAGATGACGCTCGGTAAATAAAGCGGGGTCGAGTCCGTAAGGAGCGTGACCCACTGGAAGAGGGTAGGCGTGGTCGTTACGGCATTCGCCGGCCGATCCCAAACGTTCTTGCTGGACCTAAAGCGGTGGGTACCCTTGGCCCTGGTGCCTTGCTATTCGCGAGAGTTTAAGACGATCCGGCTCCCAGACCGGGGCATGGGGACCTAGAGCTGGACCGTTCTCCATCAATAACCGCCAACGGCCCAAGCGGCTCTAGAGAGGCGCTTGGATGCCGAGACCCCTTTCCGTGGTAGAGCCAAGCACCGGGCGGGCTTCCACGGCATATGCTACTTCCAATATCAGGGAAAAGGCGGTGCCATTCATGAAGGTGCCTGTGACGCTGGAAGTCTCGTCGCGTCAACTGGGAATGCCGTTCAACGTTCGCCTTGATGGAGGGGCCTCCGGTTCTCCGGCTAGCACCACCGGCCACATCGAGGCGGGAAGCCGCGTGCTGACGCTTGCGGAACCCCTAGACTTCGCGGATGGGCAAGGCCTCTATTTGGCCAATGGGGGTCCCTTGTCCTCGCTGGATACCCCACCAGCGCCGGTCCTTTCACAAAACGGGCCACAAGGCATGGAACAATATAGCTATGTGGTGGTCGCGTTGGATGGGTTAGGCGGGGGATCGGCGGCCAGTGAACCGGCGACGCTCAATACCGGTCCCGCTACCTTAGGGGGATTAGGTCCTGACGGTAGCGGACAAAACGCGCCTCTGTATGAAGCACGCTGGATCAACATTCGGTTAGCGCCAGTGGAGGGCGCGAATGGCGGGTACGCCGTGTACCGCGTCAAGGCGCCAGCGACTAGTCAACTCGCCTTGGGCTTTTTAGGCATTATCTTCGAAATCAATGCGCCCTTCATTGATTACGGGCAAACGCCAGATACTCCACCGCCCGGGATTCCCGCGGCGCCCCCCTCGTTTCCTTTTGCCCAAGGGTTGGTGACCACCATTATCTCTGGTGGCGGAAGCTCCACGTTGATGCTGGCCGATGCTGCGGTGACAACAGTGGACGGGGGACCGGTGTATCACGATGATTCGGAGGCCTTAGCACGGGCATATGAGCGGGGGGGTGCGGTCATCTATCATCCCCCCGGCACATATCGCGTATCCCGCATGTTGACGTTTGCCGTGCCCGACGGGATCTTAGAAGGTGATGGGGGCGCATCCCAGATCTGTTACCAAGCGAATTACACAGCGTCTTTAGTGGTGACCCAATCGCATGTTAACGTGCGCAATCTCGCCATTAATGGCGCATACGTGGGGTGCACCTTGTTAAGCATACGTGGGGCCGATGATGTGACAATTCGTGAGGTGAGTTTGGCCAATGCTCTCCAATCGGGTCTGGAAGCTGAGGCCTTCACGATGACCTCCGCGCACCGCCTGAGCGTGACGGGGAATACCGTGCAAAATTGTGCGACCGCTATTAGCGTCCTCGGGAATTGGGACAATGTGCTGATTGCGGAGAACATCGTCCACTTTGACGATTACAATCATTCTGGCCGGGGCGTGAGCCTGCATAATATTGAAACCAATGGAACCTACCTCTATCCTACCCATTGGATTGTGACCGAGAACCGGATTAGGGCAGGCAATCATACTGGTGGAATCGTCGTCCAAGGAGCGGGGCTGGGCACCATCACCAGCAATGTTCTCGAAGTGGCGGGTGGTATTTTTGGTATGGCGTTTTATGCCAATCCGGTGGCCCCGGCCTCGTCGTCCGGGGTCGTCTGTTCCGCCAACTATTGCGAATCCTTGTGGATTGGTGCGGGCAATGGAGTGTATATCGATGGTTATGCGCACATTACCGTGGCCGAGAACATCTTGCGCAATTGGGGTTATGCCATCCAAGTGACCGGCTATGGCGGACCCGCCGAGTCTCCCGACGTCACGACCTTAGGGGTGGTGGCGGTCAATAACAATATTGACAATGCGGTCCTCGGGCCGGTCAACGGTTCTCTTCCCTTAGCTGTTGAGTTACGCGCCAATAGCGGCTTGAATCCCTTAGGAATTGTTTCCCAGTCTCCGCCGGCTTCTGGCGTTAGTTATCAAAACCCCTATCCCACGTCCATTCAGATTTACCAACCGCTGGCCATTGTTGACCCCTCGAGTGAAGCCTCGGTAGACGTGAACATGGGACGTACAGACGCGACCCTTACGCCCGTGTATCACTATGCCGTGCCAGCGTACGCGACCACGACCAACCCGGTAACAGTGAGCCTTCGGGTTCCTTACGGATGGTGGTACGGCTGGACGGCGACGAATGTGCAGTTGTTGACGCCAGTTATTGTGGCCGACTAGACATCCGCAACATTAGCCGAGGTCGTGAACTTTGCCGACCTGGGTGACGGCGGTTTCGCCTACAGAGGTAACGATGATCATGCCGGCTAGTGAAGCGATAACGCTGACCCAGAACATGGCGCCATAGGCACCATGTGCTAGTGCGATGATGAGACCGGTGACCGGTGCGGCGACGAGCAGTCCAACAGACTGCGTGAGGTTTCCCATGCCGTAGAGTAAGCCATAATATTCCGACGGATCGGTGTCCGGGTCCAATGCGCGGGTTAAAAGGTCGGAGCCCCAGGGGTAGCCAACAACCTGAATGCCTCCCCAGAACACGCCGGTGACGAACAACAACACGAAGGCCAGCCATAAGCTGGTGATGACAGTGCCCGCTAACGTTAAGAGGCCAAACATTCCTAAGCAGACCATCATCATGCGCTTGGGGGTGTAGCGGCCATATAAGCGGCCAAACCAGACGGCGACCAGAAGCGCTGCCAAGGTAAAGATGCTCATGCCCAGCGCAGAGTCGATGAGCGTGCCGTGCAAGGTATGAATCACAAAGAGGGTAAAGAAAGATGCGAGCCCTTCAAACGCGAGCCACCAGAGAAACTGGGCAGCAAAATATTTGAGTAAGTCGACCGTTAGCCAGTGCTGGCGAACGGAGGAGAGTGCGGCAGCGTCCGTCGATACCTGAGGCTCGTGCACGGTGAGCCCCGTCAGGCCGCCGCCAACAATCATAATGAGGGCCGCAACCCAAAATGCCGCTTGGTGAATCTCTTTCCAGAGTAAGGGGATGGGCAAAAATGCGAGAAAATTGCCGACCTGCCACCATAGGTTTAACGTGCCTGACGCGCGGCCCCAGTCGCGAGCCTTCACAATATCGGGCATCCAGGCCTGATACGGGGTGGGCTGCACCTGTTGAAAGAAGTAAAAGCTGATGATAAATAACTCGGCGAGATGCAGGCTTCGGGCGTGAACAAAAAGAATCCAGAACACCGCAGCCACGGGTGTGCTGGCTAACACGAAGAGACGGCGTCGTCCGAGTTTCGTGGGAAAGCGGTCGCTAATCCAACCGGTTAAGGGGTTAAGAATGAGGCCTAAAAACCCTTCCATGCCCAGGACAAGCCCAATGAGCGGCTGTGAGGGCGTGAGGCGGCTCATGAGATCGGCAGCAAAGACCTTGTTGACACCATAGCCTACATTGCGCGCCATGCCTGCCATGCCGAGGCGGTGGATTTCGCCAGGTGAATATTCTCCTGCTCTTGGCTCCGTCATACGTTCCGCCCTATCGCCCTTAGAACCAAGTCCGGGCGATCAGACGCGATGGCGTCGACTGACAGGTCGCGGAGCTTTTCAACAGCCGCGGCGCTGTTGGGCGTCCAGACGCTCAGCATGATCTCTTCCTGGTGCAGTGCGTCCACGAGGGCGCGGTCAACCCATTCATAATAGAGGGCGACCATCCGCACTTTAGCAGCTCGGGCGACATCGGGCAAATTTACAGGGACCCCTACGAGTAATACGCCGGCTTCGAGTGTTGGCAGGCGGTCTTTGAGGGTGCGTACCAGGCGATGATCAAAGCTGATGGGAATGACCCGCGAGATGTAATGAGGGTGGGCATCAAAGAGCTTGAGGAGAGCGTCCCCTGCCGTAGGCGATTTGAGCTCCGTTACTACCGGGATGCGTAGATGATCGAGGACATCCCGAAGCTTGGGCACGCCATGACCCTGGCCTACGTCCACGCGAGATAGCTCGTCTGCTGTTAATGATTGAACCGGCACCGGTTGACCGCTAACACGGGATAAGGTGGCGTCATGGATAACGACGAGCTCGCCGTCTCGACTGACTTGCACGTCCGCTTCGACCATGTCCACCCCCATTAATTCAGCCGCGCGGAAGGCTTCTAAGGTATTTTCAGGGTGTAATTCGCTGCCCCCGCGATGTGCAATGATCCACATAACCATCCATCCCTTCGCATTGGCGGTGTTTAGAGCACCGCATCTTCCGCCCGCCGCGTTCGCCGTCAATTGCGCACAAGAAAATGAATTGAATAACCATACGATACCATATTCGATTTGTGGCCCGCGATCACTGCAGCGGCTTCTCGCGTGTCGTGGCTTACGTGGTAAAATGGAGTGTCTTGAGATGCCCCGAAAAGAAAGGATCGCAACATGTTGAACACAGCGGAGGCGAAGAGTCGCACCCGCTGGCTGCACAGCCAGTCTACGCGCCTTTTGGTGGCGATTGGTCTCTTTTGGATGGGACTCTACCTTTACATCCCGGTTTTAACGTTGGACGTCGTGCGACATGGCGGTACGGCGGCATTTGCTGGATTGGTTGTGGCGGCATATGGGATTCCCCAGTTGCTAGTGCGTATTAGTCTCGGTGTGTGGGCCGATCGGTTAGGGCGCTTATATCCCTTCATGATTGGAGGATTTGCGCTAGTGGCCCTCAGTTCCCTGGGGATGGCGGTGCTCCAGCGTCCGGTCATGTTTTTGCTTTTGCGCGTCGTGGCAGGACTCGCTGCCAGCACCTGGGCCATGTTTACCATGGCTTATACTGTACAGGCGTCGTCAACACACACGGCCCAAGCCATGGGCTGGGTGTCATTTGCGAATAGCGTGGGACAGGTCGTGGCATCGCTCGTGGGCGGTTTTGTGGCTGAGCGCTGGGGTTGGTCTGCTCCATTTTGGTTGTCGGTGCTCATTGCCTTTATGGGGATTGTCATGTTAGGCCGTCCGCGCCGTTATCCGGCGCACTCGCGTTCGACAGGGGCCCTAAAGAGCTGGCGTCAGGTGATCACCCTGCGTTCGGTGCGACACGCCTCGATCCTGGGCATCATTCTTCAAGCTATTACGTTTATGACCACCTACGGGTATACCCCGCTCTTCGCCGCTCACGAAGGTGTGTCGCGCGCAGGACTCGGCCTCCTCACGGCGGTGAGCCTAGTGTCTACCATTATAGCCACGGTGGTCAGCGGATCATGGCTCAGCCGCCGAGTGGCGTCGAACACCTTATTGATGGTGAGCTTTGTCATCATGGCGGGGTCTAGTGCGGTGACGCCGTGGGTCGGGGCAACGTGGGGATTGTTTGTGACGCAAGCCGTCTTAGGCGCAAGTCGTGGCTTGGCGACGCCTCTTTTGATGGCTTGGACAATTCAAGATGCCCCGCCCGAACAACGCACCACAGCGATGGCTACTTACCAGTCGCTATATGCCATAGGCATGATTGGGGGACCTATCCTGGCGGCGCGGATTGTGGCGGTGTGGGGTCTCAGTGCCCCGTTTGCCGCGGCGGGCGGAATTGGCGTCCTGGCGCTGGTACTGCTGGGGTGGGTGGGTCGTGAAAGGACACGTCATATGGCCGTCGAGATCTAATTTTTGTGAATAATTGTCGCCAACTATTGACAATATTGGGGGCGTCGGGTAATATGTGAATGAAATCACAAGAGGAGGCGACAACAATGAGTACGCCGTGGGTGTTACCCATCAGCTCGTGGCCGTTGCCGACACGGCGCTTACCGGCATACGGGGTCTTGTGGACCGGAAGCGGGCGAACCAATCCGGTGGTATTTTATGAAGTGCGGACGCCAGCCAGCTATTATCAATTAACCCATTATTTAGCCCGCCACCCAGATTGGCATTGGTCCTTTGACTGGTCGCGCCGGCGGTTCATAGGATATCAGCGCGAGTTGGAACGTCAAGGAGTGCCCTGGCTGTTGTATCGGGAGACGGCAGAAGGATGGCGGTTAGAAAGCGTCATTCAACCTGACGGCCTTAAGGATATGGCCAGCACCGCACCCAGTGTGGCGTTGCGTGCGAACGCGTAAAGACAAGTTATCGGGATGAATCCGGCCCAAACGTCGCCCGCTCGGGAGACCGTTTAGCCTCGATGTAAGACGACAGCCCTCGGCTTCCTAGCGCGAGGGCTGCTGGTTTCAACCGGGTGACAGCGTCCTTGTCAGGGCACTGGAGGCGGCCGTGCCGCCCTTCGAGGAACACTGAAGGGTGCAAATGGCTCCTGTTTTGGCACCGCTATGGTCGCCTATGATAGCCAAATTGCTGAAAATAGAGTCCCTATATAGGGCATATGGGTCAGCTTCGATCTAATTGAGTGAGTTCCCCCCAAGAATCCCCTGAATACTTGGTGACAACAACCTCACTGAGGAATCGATCGGGTCCCTTTTATCTAGGCGTGGGTGCGCACGTCCTATGATCTTAAACTTGCCAGTGGCGTTACGCCATATTATGCTAAGGACGCTCCAACAAATGGAGCAAAGTCTCGGGGGTTATGTCGCCAGGAAACCGTGGAGCCAGAGAAAGGAGGCTTTTCATGATTCAAGCCTTAATGCGGACGACGCATCCGGCATTAGCGGGTATTATCTCGTTAAAGAAACATTGGGCGGGACAGGTTGCCCTTGTGTTGATGGGTAGCTTGTTTGTGGCGCTCTTGGCGCAAATTAGTATTCCGTTACCTTTTACACCGGTTCCCGTGACGGGGCAAACGTTAGCGGTGCTCGTGGTAGGCGGTGCGCTGGGGAGCCAATTAGGCGCTTTAAGCCTGTTGCTTTATTTGGCGGAAGGTGCCATCGGCTTTCCAGTCTTTGCTGGACATGTCGGCGGACTCCCAGTCGGACCTACGGGCGGCTATCTCATAGGTTTTGTTGTTATGGCCGCTGTGGTTGGACGGCTTGCTGAACGTGGTTGGGATCGGTCGTTGGGCTGGTCGATTCTGGCCATGGTTATTGGCGAGCTTGTTCTCTATGCGATTGCGGTGCCTTGGTTGGGATTTTATGTCGGCTTTAATCGCGCGATCCCGTTGGGCTTTTTGCCATTTATCGCCGGCGATGGTCTTAAACTCCTGATTGCCGGTGGCCTGTTTCCGGCAGCTTGGAAATTGGTGGGATCGCGTCCAAGTGCTGATTAAAGTGACAGAAGGTCGCCAGCCTGGCGGCCTTTTTTCTTTCCCGGCGGGCTAGACGCGGGAAAGCGGAGGTGGATATGGACCGGGAAACGCGAAAATATTGGGCTGAGCAACGTCGCCAAATGCTGCGGCGCGATCGCCAGCAGCGGGGATATACCAGTACCGATCTGATCGTGACCAAGATTATCCTCGCATTGATGGTTCTTAGCTATTTGGTCGACCGATTCCTCCCGGCCGCCATCGCGACCATGGCCTCGGCGCCCGGCGGCATGGTATGGATGTTGCTTTGGTCGGCCCTTTTTCCCGGTAGCTTGTTGGGGTTAATCTTTGCCGGCGTGTTCATCTGGATCATCGGCTCCCAACTAGAAGGGCTGACCGAGTGGTGGCAATATCTAGTCATCTTTGTTGTGAGCGGCGTTTTCGGATCAGTAGCCGCCCGTCTTCTGTCTGGTGGCCTCGCCAGTGGCATGTTTGCCGCTTTTGGGTTGGCTGGTGCTTACGTGATGGCCATGACCAACCGGCGTGTTGGCGGCATGGCCCAATGGGCGCTCTTCTTGTTAGCCATCAATGTGATTCTCTCGGGCTTTAATCCGCCAACCTTGGCGGGGATGTTGGTGGCCTTTTTCGTAGGCTTGAGTGTGGCGCGATGGCTCAATGTCTAGCGTTGGCGGCCAACACGCCGAATCGAGGAAGCAAGGCAGGATGTCCTTTCGGGACAAATTTTTGGTGGTGACAGGATTTGCATGTGGAATCGGTTTAGCCACGGTTCGGGTGCTTTGGGTGGAGTAAACGGGAAGAGCGATGACCATCACCGTGCCTTTCTGTGGGTTTCGCGTCGACGCGCCGTATCCGGGCCAGGCATAACCAATAAGATGCACGTGATGCTGCTCCGCCCACGAGACAATCGTGGGCGGGAACCCTGCCCCTTGGAGCGTTCCGCTATGCCATACCACTGGGGCACCGTCGGGAGCTCCCGCCTCCACGTACGCCCACTAACGGCCGTCAGACAGCGTCAATACCTGGTCAGACTGCTGGTCCATGATCCGTACCTCCCTCATATTCAAGACTGGCTTATCCCTCACTCGTATATATAAAGAGAGTCGCCAATCTGGCCTTGCTCGAGGACTACATGCCCAATCCCCCGGCGTTGCAAGAAATAACTGAGAGACAATCCAGCGGGCCTCGCCCCAATAATCACCACGTCGACTACCATTCCGGTTCACTCCTTCGGCCCGCGCGCCGACCCCCCGTGGCCGCGCGATGGGCTCCCGCCACATGCCGGACGTGCCGCCTTGGGGATTCACGTCCAGAGCTGATGTGTGTGCCACCGGTGATTGGCTGCGACGAGGCGCGTCAGTAACGCCTGAGACATTCGTTTTAGGCCGTCGTTCCGCAAGTCCACCTGTGCCCCTACCATGATCACATAGCGCAAGGTACTTGTCAGGGCCCAGGGATAATCGGCGAGCAACTGGTCGTAGGTATAGCGGCGTGCAATCGCTGGACTCAGGTGGTCATAATAGGTGCGCAGCAAGGCGGTGTCGTGAGCGGTGTCGCCTAGGGTAGCCCCGAGCAAATACGCAAGATCCAGAACCGCCGGCCCGGCTCCGCACGTTTGCCAATCCACGATGACCCACCGCTGCTGATCCGGTAAAAATAAGAGGTCGTCTGGATGAAGATCCCCATGGATAAGGGTGCGGGGAATGCGGCCCAGACGATCGTGCAGCGCCTGTTGCCGGGCGGGTGTCCAGCACGCCGCCCAGACGTGTACATACTCCGCCAACTCCGGGGGCAGCATCGCGGCCAGGTGGAGAGCCATGATGGTCCACGCCGCCTCATACCGCGCGATGCTGGTGTCGGCGGACGCCAACCCAAAAGCGCACAGGGCAACAAAGGGATATTCGCGCCGTTGCCAACCCGCCGCGTGAATGCCGGCCAGGGGGGCGACAAGCGCGGCAACGTCGGCCCGATCCAACCCGGCGACCGGATCCCGCCGCCGATGACCGGCCAAATCCTCTAAAACCACCACTACCGCCTCGTCGGCGGGGTCATGCGCTGCGGTGTACACCGCCGGGAGGGCCACCGAGGACCAGAGGGAGGTGTGTTGATAAAACCAGACTTCCCGGGCATAGAGGTGAAAAAAACGGGCCACCTGGCGGTTGACGGAATTCGTGCCGGTCACTTTGACAAATACGGAGGCGGGCGCCTCGCCACGGGGGTCGCGGTAATCCAGTACGCACCGCACGCCCTCGCACATCGCGCCCACCTGGTCTGACAACACCGTCCGATAGACCGCCTGCACGGTGGCAGCCCGCCTGCCGAACCGCTCCCGCCACACAGTATCAAACCACGTGGGTGTCAGCTCATCCGGATGCTGAGGAATAATGATGGCCATGCGGCGCCTCCTTCCTAACCCCCTCGCGCTCCGATCTGTCGCTGGGGGTGGCCCCGACGGCTGCGGCCTGATCCTGGCCGCCGTCACGACCCCCACTGCTATCCTGGCGATTATGTAAGTCCTTTCCTAATTGTATGTACCCGGTATATCTTCGTCGAGATGATTGGTAGAGGATTTCGGATTCTGAGACAATTCTGAGACGAGTGTGAGACGTCGGCACCGAATGTGAGACGCCATGGCGGGCCATATCCTGCCCCGTCCCAAGTGTCGGATTTCACGTCTTTTGACGGAGGCAGTCTCACGATTCATGTCTCGGGACCGGGGGATGAAGAAAGACTCGGACTGGCTTATGGAGTTCCGCCGTGGCCATGGCCACAGGGTTGCTGGGTGCTATAGGCGGCTAAGAGGCACGCCTGGGCCCAGCGGTTGTGCCGCCGCGGAGTTCCTTGGGACCAGTCATGGCCGGCAGCCACGGCCGTGTTGGTGAAGACGGGGCGCGTGATACCTACTTGCTGCCACGGGTGCCGGCGGTAGGCGACCGATTTCTCCCGGGTGAGCGCCCGGAGATGAGAGGCGAGGGTCACGCGTTGACGCATCGTCTGCAGCGGGCGGAGCACTGACGTCTCTCTGGCGCCATGGCGTGCGACCGGCCAAAATCAGGACAAAGGGCGCCGTAGTGTCTATCGTAACACTCAACAGCTAGCGGAGCGTGCTGAAGAGCGGCACCGTCAGCCCACGGGCTTCATCCAACACCAAGACGGGTCCGCGCCCGAGTTGGGTGGTGCTAGTCCACAATGCCGCTCGGACGGCATGCTCTAGCGGCACCCAGGCTATGAGGAGCGGGACATGGAGCGCATAGGCGAGTGCCGAGAAGAGCATATAGGGCGTCCCGGTTTCTGTCACGGGTCGGGAGCAAATCTCGTACTGGATCGGATTGAGCGCCGTGAGCGCGGTTCAGCTACATGCCGCGGCAGCCACATCGGCGCGAGTTCGTACGGCACCAGCTAGGGTGTGAGACAGCCTCCGTTTTATACCGAATAGAGCCAGATTCGACAATATTGTGGTCGAAGAATTGCGGCCGCTTGGCGTCATCGTGAACCTCTAGTGGCCTGGTGGTGTGGCGCGAACCGCTATAATTCCGAACGAAATTTCCGCATCCTTGTTCGCTAGCATGCGAAACCCAGCCCTTATGGGGCCTCCGATAGTCTTGTTCACGCCGGACGCCGCCCGTGACTTGACGGGCGAACGCATCAATGCGAGACCATGGGTTACCTGATGTTGGACACACCATGTGTGGCGCGAAAAGGCTAAGGTTTAGGGGCGTCGTCGCAACGAGGATGATTCCCTGCGGGGCGCTGTAGCCGGTTCAGCGGCTGGTGATGAGGCGGGCTGTTTCGTATCGTAACTACCCATGATGGTAGGAAACAGGACAACGTATCCAAGCTGCAGTGCCGCGGCTGCTAAGAACGGCCACACGAGAGACCCCATGCCAATGAGCCAGCCACCCACAGCAGGGCCGAAGGCGGCTGCGAGGCTCCAGGAAACCGCGTTGAGACTGGAGGCAAAGCCTCGCCGCTGATCGCGCACCAACCCTACGCTAAATGCCTGGCGTGCCCCCATGGAGCTCCGGTTGACAATGGAGCGGGCCACATAAAGGGCAGCCGCCAGCGCAAACGAGGGCATGAAGGGGATAGCGACTAATAGCATGACGCCGAGGATGCGGGGCAGGATAATGGAGCGAACCAGCCCTATTTGTTCGGATACGCGCCCAACGATTAGCGACGAGATCCCGGTGAGAAAAAAGGTCAAGGCGTACACGGGGCCAATAGACGTGGGACCCACGCCAAATTTCAGATTGAACCAATACGGTAACAAAGGCGCTACCAATCCTACGCCGAGCGAATTCACCATATTGACTATGACCAAAAGAGTCAGTGCCCGATTTTCGCGCCGAACGACCGTAGACTCCGGTGCAGTTTCGGCCTTGCGCGGTCCAGGCTCGCGCCCCGCCGCAGCTGGTGGCGTCTCGTGAAGGCTCAGGATCTGCAAAAGGTTGATCACGGCCATCAAGAGATTTAAGAAAAACAACGGAAGGTAGGCGCTTGGCCCCCGTACCCCAGGCAACAAGTGGGGCAGTATGGCAGCCAGGAGCGAGCCAACACCCATCCCCCAAAATTGTAGCCCGGCATTAAAACTAAACACAGTTCCGCGGCGCGCGGCCGGCACAGATTGGGCCAACCAGGCCTGCTCGGCGGGAGCGAAAGGGCCGGAGGACCCATTAGCCCCGCGGCCAAAGCCGAATAAAGCGGCTGACAACACCAAGACCCATGCCGTTGGAAACACAATAATCAGACCGGTGCCGATGATCAGGCCGGTTTCGTAAATAATTAAGAAGAGACGGCGGCCGACGCGGTCGCTGACAATCCCCACTAAAAGGCTTAAGAACGCGCCTGAGAGGCCGCCGGCCATCAGCAGAAGGCCCACGTCGGGGGCACTCCAACCCCGGACTTTGAGATACAGGGTAAAGTCTACCGCTAAAGCCCCTTGGGCGACGGCACGGAGAAACCGTGCCAGAATCAGTTGGCGCGCTACCCGTCCGAGTGATTGCCAACCTTGGCGCGAGTACGGGACCCACCGCTCACTCATGGTTGGTCGCCTCGGAAATTTTCGTGATGAGTTCTACAAAGGTGCGTTTTTCTTCTACATCAAGGGGCGACAAGATCGCGTTGACGCGTTGACGGAACGCGTCAAGCGCGGCAGCCAGGGCAAGCCGCCCGCTATCGGTCAGGCTGACGCCCACCATCCGGAGATCGTCACCGAGTGAGTCGCGGCGGACATAACCTTCTGTGGCTAACTTGTCAATCATTTGGCTGACGGCAGGCGAGGAAATGTGCAAGCGTTCAGCGAGCTCGGAAACGCTGAGCGGCCCATGCTCCAATTTGACCATGAGGCGCATTTTGTGGCGCGACAAGCCAGCATAATGGCCTGCCAGGGTATCCTGAAGTTGCATGAGCGCTAGTGCAGCTCTGTCGTCGTGATGGTCCATGGGTTGGGTTCCTCCCTCATGGTTTTATGATACCACAGATCTTAGGTAACTTAACTAAGATAGCGATTCGGCCACTCAGCTACCCCGGGTTGGAGGGGACGATGAATTGCCATGGCGAGAACCAGACTAGGATTACGGGGATCGGTCTACGGGCCTCGTGTGTCAGCTGATGGGATAATTATCAGCGGAAATACTCGGGGCAAGCTATAATAGCGGCAGGGAGGGACGGGACGAATGGCAGAGGAAAAGGCGACATTCGCGGGCGGGTGCTTTTGGTGCATGGTGCACCCGTTCGACCAACTTCCAGGGGTTAGACGGGTGGTTTCCGGGTATACGGGAGGACATACGGTCAACCCGACCTATGAGGACGTGTGTTCGCACACGACCGGCCACCGCGAAGCGGTGGAAATTACCTTTGACCCTGAGCTCATTAGCTATCGTCAGCTCTTGGACATTTTTTGGCGTCAGATTGATCCGACGGATCCTGACGGCCAATTTGTGGATCGCGGACCTTCGTATCGCACGGCCATCTTTTACCATTCGCCAGAACAGCAACAGGCAGCCCAGGAAAGCCTCAAGAAACTGAACGAAAGCGGGCGCTTTGCGCACACAATCGTAACGGAAATTCTGCCCGCGCAGCCCTTCTATCCCGCCGAAGATTACCACCAAAACTTCTATCTCACGCATCCAGCCCACTATCAGCGGTATCGGGCGGCGTCGGGCCGCGATCAATTCATTCAGCGCTATTGGTCTGATGGCCATGACGCTTAAGGGGATTGGCGATGTGACCCTGTTTGCCCCTGACCTTGAAGCCTACTGGGCGTGGCTTGAGACGGCGTTAGGGGCAGTCCTCCAGCAGCGCTATCCACATCTCATCCAGGGACAGATTGGGACGGTTTCCGTGACAGTTCATCCGGCGGACGAGAAATCGCCGACGGGCCCAGGAGGTCAGGTGGTGTACTGGGCGGTGGACGACGTCAATGAAGCCATGCAGCACCTCGCCCGCCATGGGGCCCGCCCATATCGTGGTCCCGTGGTGGGTGAAGAAGGGGCGCGTGTGGCGCAGCTTCAGGATCCCTGGGGCAATATCTGGGGACTGATAGAGGGAACTAAGGCAAGAGGTCGGTGACATCAGTATTGAAGGGCCTCATCCTGTTGGCAGCGATCGACTGATAAAGAGGCCGTCACTCATCTTTTCGGTCCCGAAAAAGAGATGGGTTGGTGCATCGTAAGGGTGGCGGCGGGATGCAGTGGGCCGAGGTTGAGTAATTGGCCGGTGAAGGTGAGGCGGGGATGAACACGACTACATCGGACAGATTGGCAGTGTTTTTGGTACGTCATGGAGAAAGTGAAGCGAACCGGGAAAATCGCATTGTATCGCATCGAGGAGATCCCCCACTTACGGCCAAAGGCCGGGCGGATGTGAAAAAGCTGGCAAAACTCTGGGAGGATGCGCCCGTGGTGGCCGTGTATGCGAGTCGGCTAGCGCGGACCCAGGAAACGGCTGCCGCCTTTTTGCGACCCGGGCAACAGGTTGAAGTGGACGATCGACTGCACGAAATTGGTCTGGGACGTTGGGATGGTTTAGTGATCGAGGACATCGAAGCCCGTGAAGGAGACCGGTATCAAGCGTGGAAGGCGGATCCAGAATTGGGTGCGCCCGATGGCGGAGAAAAACTCAGTGCGGTGGCTCAACGCCTACACGCCTTTTTGGATGATATGCAAAAGCGCCATGGTCCGTCTGGGCTGGTGGTGGCGGCGACCCACGCGGACTGTCTCAAGGCTGTGGCGCTCTCCGTGCTTGGTGCGCCCTGGCAACGGGCGGAATGTCTTCATCTCACTAATCTCGCGGGCTTGTACCTGGAGTGGCGCAATAGTCACTGGCAACTTGTCATGCATCCCATGCTGAGGAGTGTCTAATCCCCAGGATTTGACCAAGGTGGCGATGAGCCTCCGCCGGCCGCGCGGAGGCTTACGTCCCTTAAGGTGTCCAAAGCCGTTCAGGAGGTTCTCCAGAAACTGGCAAAGGCGACCCCCCATGGTGCGTTCCTTCATACTGTTCGACCAAAGCATGGTGCTTGGTCGCGAGATTGCGAAGCGGCGCGGCATGAGCCACAGAAGCCGGAAGAGCCATGCTTGCCATGGCCATGAGCCAAATGAACCCAATCGCCCAAGTGGAGCGAGATGCCGGCATTGGTTATTCCCTCCATTTTGTTTTTGGTAATATGCGCGATTTCACGGCCCTTATTCAGGAGCCAGCGCATGGGGGAATCGGCGGGCAAGGACGTGTTCGACTGCCGTGATACCCTTAGAAGGGGTTAGGTGTTGCAATGTGACCCAGTAGAGCGGATCGGTCAAATCTGCCAGCCAGTCTGGGAACTGCAGAACGAGGCGCCCTTCCATGGATTCCCGCCGACACGCTAGTTCTGGCAGGACGGAATATCCGATGCCGGCCTCAATCAACTTTTTGGTCAGGGCCACGTTATTGACAGTCAACTCGCGGCTTACGTAGCCGGCGTCATGGAGCCGGTTTCTCACTTGGGCCCAATATGGGGCGGAGGGTTGCACCAACTGGCGCCACCGTTCGATGGTACTCGTGGGGGGAACGTGGTCCCAGTCGTGTTCGTCGGGCGGCAAGACGAGGGCTAGGCCGTCATTGATCAGTCGCGCCCGATGGAGCATAGGCAACGTGGGGACGTGACGCAAGAAACCGCCGTCCACCGATCCCGCTAACACGGCTTCTAGTGCATGCTCACTGTCCAGTATGCGAAGGTTGAGGTCAAGCTGAGGGTCATACCGGGCTAGGGCCTCGTATAGCCAAGGGGCTAAAATGTCGGCAGTGTACGGGGTAAAGGCCAAGGTCACGGACCCTTGGTGTCCACTGTCCACCGCCTGTTTGCTGCCTTGTTCCCAGACGGCTAACAGGTGCTCGGCATAGGGTAACAAGACAGCGCCTGCCGGCGTGAGGCGAACGCGTCTGCCATCGCGTGCGAAGAGAGAAACCCCGATCTGTGCCTCAAGGCGCGCGATATGGTGGGAGACAGTGGCCTGGTTGAGAAACCGTTGCCGTGCGGTTTCGTGGAAGTTCTCGGTCTTAGCGGCGATGACAAAGGTTTTTAACCACTCAAAATCCATAAGCACCTCTAATGCAAAATTGTAATTAGATAATAGCATAAATGATTTATCATATGCATCAAAAAGGGGTATTCTGGGTCCGACAAATCCGCATGCTCAATCGAGGAGGTTATCCCATGACAGTGGTAGAAGCGCCAGAAGGGTTAGAGGGTGTGGTGGTTACCCGGACTGCGATTTCAGATATTGATGGCGAGACGGGGCGGCTGACGTATCGCGGCTGTCCGCTGGAAGACATCGTCAGCCAATACGGTTATGAGGACATCTTGGCCTACTTAACGGAACTTCGCCGCGAACCCCCGCCGCAGATGGTCAAGGCCGGCGATGTGTCGGGAGATCCCATGGCGCGCCTCGTCACGGTGCTGATGACCATTCCTTATGATCCTCAAAGACCCCTGACGTACATTCAAATGGTGGCGCTTCATCTTGCGGCAACCCGACATCAGGTGGCGGATCCAGGCTTTGGTTCGCTGGCCTACCGCTATCTAACATTGTTGCGGAATAACGAGCCTAGCCCTAGGGAAGCCACAGCATTGGATACCTACTGGGTCACGGCGGCTGAGCATAGTCTCAATGCCTCCACGTTTGCCGTGCGCATTGCGGCGAGCACCGGAGCACCGCTGCCGATGGCGTTAGCGGCCGGGGCAGCCACCCTGTCGGGTCCGCTTCATGGCGGGGCTCCTACGGGGGTGGTCCAGTTGTTGAGGGAAGCCAGGGAAAGTGGTGATGTTGCAACTTTGCTGCGTCGCAAAGTCGATGCGGGTGAGCGGTTGATGGGATTTGGTCACCGCGTCTATCGCACCACTGATCCGCGGGCACGCATCTTACGTCAGCTCTGTGAATCGCTGCCGGCTGCCCGTGACTCCGCAACGATCGCCAAAACAGTCGAGCAAGAGGCGCTCAAGGTGTTGCGCGACCGCCATCCGGATCGGCCGCTGGCCACCAACGTCGAATTTTATGCCGGTGTCTTACTGTACTCACTGGGCATTGATGCGGCGTGGTGTCCGCCAACGTTTGCTGTGGCCCGTATGGCCGGTTGGACCGCCCATTATTTCGAGCAACGTCAGCACGGGCGTTTGATTCGCCCTTTGGCCCGGTATCAACCGCCAATGTGATCGAATGGGTATCCAAGAAGAGCTTTTATGGTGGATACTGCTTAAAGAACGGCTGCCTTCGGTGAGGTGTGGGTCCGGAAACTCCTTAGTAGACAGACCGGTGTCAAGAAGCGCGGTTTGCTATGCCCCCGATATCGAGAGGTACTGGATTTATGTCAATAAATTGGACGGCAAGAATTCGGGGATCACCTCCTTGATGTCGGCGGGAATGGTCCGCGAGACCTTGCGTAAGCAGGGCCTGCGGGGTGCGATAATCCCAGGCACTATGCAGCCGCTGCCGATGGTGATAGATTTCACTATCGGGAAAGATGGCCGGCTGCGCTGCGTCCTGTGTAGCCCACCGGTGGTGAGAAAGTTCTTTTTTCAGGAACGGTGCAGGTCGGATAACTCTAAAATCGGGGGTACAATAATTTTAGCAATTGCGGTTATCGAGTGTTTGGCCCTGGCTCTGTTGGCGGGTATCTTATCCGAACGAAGCCTTGGTGGATCGATGCTACACGAAGGATGAGGCCCATTATGAGCCGCTACGAAAAGCCAAGCGGCCAGTGGGGTTGTGGTAATGTCATCAAATCGTCAACGGCGAGAAGGAAGGACATGGTCGTGAGTCACAGTCGCAACGATGCTCGATCACGGCGGCTCCATCAGGCAATTGCCCAAAAATTGCTTGCGAATCCCGAACCGGTCTTAGCCCAAGCTCGGCGGCAGATTCAGGCGATGCATCGAGACCCGCATACACGTCCTTATGCTGAACGGTGGGCAAAATTGTTAGCGTTGCCCATATCCGAATTAGCCCAACGGTTGACCGAGGATTCGGAGGAGCTACGCGACTTGCGCCAATGCACGCCATTTGCTGGCGTGTTAGCGCCATCGGAACGATGGGCGATTTATCGGGCGTTTCGACAAGAGGGACCGGTATGACACGAGACGAATTAGAACATATCATCCGAGCCGCGGGAGCGATTTTGAACGAAGACGAAGTCATTGTGGTCGGTAGTCAAGCAATCCTGAGCTTGACAGATGCCGATCAATTGCCGCCGGAAGTCACGCTGTCGGTGGAAGCCGATTTAGTGCCGATGGTTGATCCCGACGAACGAAAGGCTGATTTGATTGATGGATCAATTGGCGAAGGATCGCCCTTCCACGAAACATTCCATATTTATGCACAAGGGGTGAGTCGTGCCACGAGCCGATTGCCTCAAGGATGGGAATCGCGCCTTATTCCGTGGCGAACCGAAGGAACGCGAGGCGTCACAGGGTGGCTTCTCGATCCTTATGACTTGCTGATTGCCAAGTATTTAGCGAATCGTCCAAAAGATCGGGAGTTTTGTCAAGCCCTGGGCCGCACGCGATTATTGGACGGACAAATTTTGCTTGACCGCCTGGCTCTGACCGATTGCACCGAGGCTGAACGGCAGCGCGTTCAAATGCTTATTCACCATGATTTTTTGGCCTCCACTGCTGATGCGGAGAAATAAGTCATGCGAAAAAGTGTTTCGGTTGGAATCGTTGGCGACAATGGCACGACAATGGCAATGGTCACGTCAAGCGCGAACGATAGTACGGCAACTGTCGATACCACGTATCGAGAAACGCTGCTCACGCGGCTGACACCAATCAAGAACCAAATCTAGCGGGAGGGCGAACAACCGCTCTCTAGACAAGGCCCCGTCATAGTTGCGGAAACCCTGTTGCTGGCTTCACGTGCACAGAGTCGTGGACTTTTTTGGTAGCCGCTGGTAGAAATCAAGCCATGCATACCGAAACAGCGATGATCCGAGGCCGAGAGTTCCCCGTGTGGGCTGGGTCGCTGCAAGTCCGGCCGATTCGTCCGGATGAGCGCGAGACCTGGCGGACGCTCATGGCGACGGATCACGACCTGGGATTTCGCGGACTGGTCGGGGAATCGCTATATTATGTCGCGTGCGTCGAGGACGAATGGGTGGCGTTGCTGGGATGGGCCGCCGCGGCCTGGATGTGCCGTCCCCGTGAATCAGTGTATTGGGTGGACCCGCGCCCAGCAATGGGCGCGGGTGCGCTTGGTCGTAAACAATGTGCGATTGCTGATATTACCGGATGTGCGGATACCGAATTTAGCATCGAAAGTGCTCGCGCTCAATACCCGGCGCCTCAGCGCCGATTGGCAGGCCGTCAACGGTCATCCGGTCGTGCTGGCCGAAACCTTCGTGGATCCGGCCCGCTTCGCGGGCACGAGTTATCGCGCCGCGGGGTGGCAGTACTTAGGGGACACGCAGGGAGTCGCCCGTCATCACCAGCGGTACGTGCGGCACGGCCATCCGAAAGGCCTGTGGGTGAAGTCGTTGGATCCGGAGAGCCCGGCGGTCCTCCGCGTCCCCTTCCTCTCGGCCGCGTGGATGCAGGGGATGCCGACGATGGCAGATTTTAATGCCTTGAATGGGAGTGGTCCGGGCGGGCTGCGAGAGCGCCTGACCCCGGTGACCGACCCGGGCCACATGACGAGGATCAGCTATGAAATTTGGATTGCCGAGCGAAACAATTGAGACGATTCATCGGATTTTGAGACAACATCGTGGCGTGGCGCAAGCCATTATTTATGGATCCCGGGCTAAGGGCACTGACCGTGCCGGATCAGACATCGATCTGACATTGATTGGCGAACAACTATCTTACGAGGACATATTGCACATTATGCGGGAATTGTACGAGTCGGCTATTCCCTATACCGTAGACGTCTCGCTCTTCGATGACATCGAGGACACCGCGGTTCGACAACATATTCGACGATGGGGGCAAGTGTTTTACGAACGCTCCGAGCAGTCCTCGTAGCAGGAAAGGCTATGCAGACGGAATGTCGGACAGCAGCAATACGAACGGGTGATCCCCTGGGCGTCCCTGCCGAACTTAGAGCAGGGATCCAGACTTCATGCACCAAAAAATCGCGAAAATTTATTCTCTCGTTGCCGATGTAAAGCCAGGATCCGCGAATGGACGTTTGATCTGGCGTATACCTCGAATTTCACGCGCGATCGTCGCCGTGTCCACGATTTATCACCCGAGGCTTCCGGCCATTTGCGTGATCTTCATCGTGCCGCTTGCCCACGAAACAGCCTTAAATTCTGCCCTCAAAAATCCGGCGATGCCAGGATTTAGGTGCGAAATGTGTTCTCTGGAGTCCTAGGGCATAGGTGACATTGTCACGGGGGTTAGGGATATTTGCGCGGGGACAGCGGGGCGGACGAGATTCTCCTCGTCGATCTCAGAAACCACGACTTTACGGGTGCCAAACCTGTGGTGGCTGCAATGGCCGCGTAACGGGCAAAGAGCCCTATCTGGTACAGGGTCGCGCCATACCACTGGGCAGCCCCGCCATCGGCGGGCACAAGAGTTAAGTACATAATGGCGACGGAATTTACATAATCGATCGTTCCGGCCAGGGCCAGCGTTGCGAAGGTCCAGTTCGGCCATTCAGCCACAATGCCAAAGGTGGCGAGCCACAGCATGTACTGCGGCGAAAACACTTTGTTGACAAAGAGAAAAACCCCAAAAGAGATGGCTGCCGCCTCTTCCAAAGACAGGGAGCGAAGACTCGCGCGCCCCGCGACCGCCACGGTGACGAGAACGACAACCAGTGAAATGAGGTCGATCAGCCGAATCGAGGAGAGATGTACCAGCCCGTTATTCCAGACGTCAGCTGATACCGCTCGACTAGCGTTAAACGTAAAGAAGAGAGACCAATTGTCCCAATTCGTTAGCGCAAACGGAACGTTGATGATCGCGGCGGCAATGGTGAACCATGCGAGCATATGGCGTAGCGTCCGCCATTGGCCTCTCTGCCATAGCGTGGTGGCCAAATAGGGCAGAAAAAAGATGGGGAAAAACTTGAAGAACACTGCGATGGCCCACAGGATGGCAGAGAGTCGGAAGCACTGCCGGCGAAAGGTGTCTAGCGCCATCAGCATGAGGCAGATCCCGATCATATCCCAATTGAGAAGCCCATAAACCAACAGTAAAGGGCTCAATGCAAAGGCGGGTGCAAGAGCGGGTGATAGGCGGTGAATGTAATGATAGCTCGTTAACGCGGCGATCCAGAGCAGGACGGCGGTCACGACAAAGAATTGTTTGGCCGACAGGGTGACTAAACTAACGCCCCACATCGTGAGGCCCATCAGTACGGGATATTCGATCGGGGTTCTCAGGTAAGGCAGGTGTCGCATATAAAGGCGGTGATTTTTATAGAGCGCAAAGATATCAGAATACGCCAGGTGCTGGAAAGCCCACAGGCGATAGCCGATGATTGTTGTGCCATGAACAACGGAAGAAGGCGGCCAAAGGTGAATGATGGCCATCACGTACCATCCGGTAATGACTGCCCGGCCCCACCAGAGACTGTTGACTGAAGGCACCCGGATCCCCTTTCGTTGTTGGGCGTCCTCAAATGAGTAAAAGTTGAGGATAGACAGGATCGCCAACAAATTCCACTGCATTTAGTGTGGCCCAGGCATTCTAGCCATAAACCTTCCCGATTCGACAGATGTCGATCCCATAATATCCCAGATGCAAAAAATGTCGCGAAATCTTCTGATAGGATGCGATTGCGGGCCGCAACACAAGAACATGTCCTGACGTTTAATGAGTAACAGCAACTTCATGAGTTTTTGTGGGAAGTGAGGCGGTGCTGGTGGCGATGCGAACTAAGGGCCAACAGAGGGTAAGGAGGGTTTCGCGATGGGCCTTAGGGGCCGTCATGACATTGGCTTTTGCCTCCCTGTGGACATGGGGCATTTCGCCTGGCGCCCGAGCCTCAGCGAGTTCGAGCGAATTTGCCAACCATACGCCGAGTCGCTTTCAAAAAAGCCGTGGACACGCCATGAATCGCGGGGACTCACGGCGCCTTTTCGCGCGGTCATCTGATGACTTGGCGATTTCTCGTCAGATCACGCGTACGCGTTCACTGTCGAGCCATGCGCGTGGGACAGCGCACGGCCAGACCTCAGATCGCGGAATCTCCAAGGAGCGCAGGCGGTCGGCGCGCGCCTTAGATCTGACGGTGCGGGTGACGACCGCGGATCTTTCCAGTGCGTCGGGGCCGTTGGTGGTGGAGTTCTCTCAGCCTCTTCAGAATCCGCACATCGCCGCATGGCGCCTTAGCCCCAACATCCACGGTCGGTGGCGGGCGATAACACCGCAAGAATACGCGTTTAGGCCCTCGGCCCCGTTTGGCTTTGGCCCCGGTGTTACCATTCACCTTTACATACCGAAAGGGCTGCCTGGTCCCATTGCAAAAGGTGGCACGGGACTGGCCAGGGCGGTCACGTTAACCTGGCAGTCACCCGCGGGCTCAGTGTTGCGGTTGCAAGAATTATTGGCCGACGAAGGATATTTGCCGGTCACGTTTAGACCGACCGCGCCACCCGCCGCACACTCGCTGGAATACGAAGTAGAGAGCCTCTACCGTCCTCCCGAGGGAACATTTACCTGGAAATACCCCAATTTACCGGCTCAACTTAAGGCGCTGTGGACGGTCGGAAGCATGAACGTGATAACTCAAGGTGCGCTGATGCAGTTTCAACGGGCCCACAACATGACGCCCAATGGGGTGTTGAACGCGGCGGTGTGGCGCGCATTAATACTGGATCGGCTGCATCATAAAGTCAGCCCCTATCCGTACACCTACATTTGGGTCACGGAGACTGAGCCGGAAACGTTGGAACTGTGGGTAGACAACCGGTTGGTGCTCACCACCTTGTGCAACACCGGCATCCCTCAGTCGCCGACGGAGCTGGGGACCTTCCCCATTTATGAACGACTGCCGTTTCAGGTGATGCAGGGCGTCAATCCCTTTGGCCAGCCCTATGCTGACCCTGTCCACTGGATCAACTATTTTTACGGTGGTGACGCCGTGCACGGCTTTGTACGCGCAGCGTATGGATTTCCGCAAAGTTTGGGATGTGTGGAAGTCCCGGTGTCGGTGGCTCCCCTGATTTACCAGACGGTTCACTATGGCACCTTGGTGACGGTGAACCCAGTAGGAGTACCCGTGGCTCCCGGGCATTAAGGAGAAGTTCTCATCCCATGGTCCAGAGCCGGACGCTCGCCCGGCTCTGGTTGAAAAGCTAGGCGTGGCCTGACAGCCAGTCTTTGAGCGCGTCGAGTTGACGTCTGACCGCGTCTGGGGCGGTGGCAAACGATTGGCGGCGTGCCTCAATCACCTTTTCGGGCCTAAGGTCACTCAGCCATTGGAAGGGAATATCCGGCGCCAGACGTACCCAGACGTCTTCAGGCACCTGATGAAATCCTTGATACCCCTGTTCGTAAAGATCGTGGACCAGCCGTCCCACCCGGTGATGAGCTTGGCGGAACGGCATGCCCGATTGCGCTAAGCGATCAGCCAGATCAGTGGCATTGGTATAATGTTGCTCGGCATTGTGGTAGGTCCGCTCGGGGTGGAAGGTGAGACTGTCCAACAGCCCGGGCAAGACACCTAAGACGCCGTGCACCGTATCCACCACATCAAATACCGCCTCTTTGTCCTCTTGCATGTCGGTGTGGTAGGCGAGAGGCAAGCCTTTCATGACCGTGAGTAGCCCCATGAGGTGGCCAAACACGCGCCCGCTCTTGCCCCGCATAAGCTCAGCCACATCCGGGTTTTTCTTTTGCGGCATGATGGATGACCCTGTACTGTAGCGATCGCCAATTGTAAGATAGCCGAACTCTTGGCTAGACCATAAGATGAGCTCCTCGCTGAGACGGCTCACATGCACCATAAATATGCTGGCCCAGGCTAGGAACTCCAACAGAAAGTCGCGGTCAGACACGGCATCCATGGAATTCTCGTAAAGGGCGGTAAACCCCAGCGCCTGGCGCACACTCTCAGGATCCGTGGGATACGGTGTGCCGGCCAACGCCCCCGCACCCAACGGCGAGCGATTGACCCGACGGGCCCAGTCGCTCAACCGCTCCGCATCGCGTCGGAACATGGCAGCATAGGCTAGCCAATAATGCGCCATGAGGATCGGCTGGGCGGGTTGCAAATGGGTATACCCGGGCATGATGATGTCTTGGGTGCGCTCGGCTGTGCGAACCACGGCGTGAAGCAGCGTGAGAAGCTCACCGCGGATGGCGAGTCCTTCCCGTCGCATATAAAGGTGCATATCGACGGCTACTTGGTCGTTGCGGCTTCGTGCCGTATGCAAGTAACCGGCGTCAGCGCCGATTTTTTCATGGAGCCGGCCTTCGACATTCATGTGGACATCTTCCCAGGCCTGCTGAGGTTCGAGTGTCCCCTCGCTCCATTCGCGGCGAATGGCAATAAGGGCCGTGGTGATGCGGTTCGCCATGTCCGCGGGAATAATGCCCTGCTGTTGCAACATGTTCACATGGGCCAGCGATCCTTCGACGTCGTCACCCAAAAGGCGCCAATCAAAACCCAGCGATGACAAAAATTCCGCCACCGCCGGGTCTAGTTGGGTCTCAAATCGTTGGCTGCGCGCCATCTCGTCCATCAAGAAGGCACCCGCTCCCGCATGACCGTGCCGTTGACTTGGCTGGAGAGTCCCCATAAGCGAATAAACCCTTGGGCGTCTTGATGGCTAAACTGACTGGCTTCAAAGGTGGCCAGTTCCGGCGAATATAATGAAAACGGCGCATCGGTGACCGCTTCGGCCGTGACCTGTCCACGGTACAGCTTCAGCGACACAGTACCGCTGACACGCTGGTTGGCCTCTCTGACGGCTGCCAGCAACGTTTCTCGCAGTGGGGAAAACCATAGCCCGTCATAGACCAGGCGTGCGAGGCGATTGGCCACGTCTGTCATGAAAAAGGCCAAATCCCGATCCCAGGTTAAGGTGGTCAACGCGTGATGCGCAGTATACAAAATCGTGCCCCCTGGCGTCTCGTACACGCCGCGGGACTTGATGCCGACGAGACGATTTTCGACCAACGTCAACCGTCCTACACCATGTCGCGCCCCTCGCTCATTGAGAACTTCCACGAGATGGACGGGATCCATGTCTTGTCCGTCTATGCGGACGGGTACACCGTGCTCGAACCCAATCGTGAGCCATTCAGGTTCCGCGGGAGCCTCTTCGGGATCCACCGTCCAAGTGTAAACGTCGCGTGGCACAGGTGATGCCGGGTCTTCCAAGACTCCGCCTTCGTGACTCACGTGCCAAAGATTTTCGTCTCGCGAATAAGGGGAAGCAGGCGTCGAGTCGACGGGAATATGATGCGCTGCCGCATAGCGCATTTCATCTTGCCGACCTTTGAGGTCCCAGAGGCGCCAGGGGGCAATGATGGCGAGTTGCGGGTTCAGCGCCATGACGCCGACTTCAAAGCGCACCTGGTCGTTGCCTTTGCCGGTGGCCCCGTGGGCTACAGCATCGGCACCAAAGCGTTTGGCCCCTTCAACGAGCTTTTTGGCGATGAGGGGTCGGGCGATGGCGGTGCCCAGCAGGTAACGTCCCTCATAAAGCGCCTCCGCAGCAACCATGGGGAAGGCGTACTCTTCCACAAATTCCCGACGGCAATCAGGGACCCAAATATCCGTGGCTCCCGAATCGATGGCTTTTTGGCGCAGCCGCTCGAAGTCTTCATGCTGCCCGACGTTGACAGTGACGGCAAAGACTTCCGCATCGTAATGTTCCTTTAACCAGGGAATAATGACGGAGGTATCCAGTCCTCCGGAGTAGGCTAAAGCAATGCGCATGGTTATCCTCCCAGGACAGCCGAGCTATCGGCTAAGACGTGATATAGGACGCTCTTTTGCACCCAGAGGCGATTTTCTGCTTCGTCAAATACAACGGACTGCGGTCCCTCTAGGACTTCTTCCGTCACCTCCTCACCGCGGTGTGCCGGCAGGCAGTGCAGAAAAATCGCTTCAGGCTTGGCTAAGGCCATCAGCTGCTGGTTTACCTGAAACGGTGCCATCAGTTCTTGCTTGACCTGCTTTAGGGCCGGGTCGTCCGCCATGGACATAAAGACGTCGGTTGCGATGACATCCGCTCCCGCCGCCGCGTCATGCGGGTTGTCGGTGATATGAATCCCAGCTCCCGTCAACTGTGCCTCTTGCCGTGCCCATTGAACCACGTCAGCAGCAGGTTGAAAGTCCTTAGGCGTGGCAATCCAAACGTCCATGCCTAGTTTAGCACCCAGGACTAAGTAAGAGTTGGCCATATTGTTGCCGTCGCCAAAGTAGGCCAACTTCAATCCGCTCATGTAGCCAAACTTTTCCCACACGGTCATCACGTCCGCAAGCACTTGAAAAGGATGCATGCGATTGGTTAACGCATTAAATACTGGACACGAGGCCCACTTGCGCCATTCCTGCAATGTTTCATGGTCCCGAACGCGCGCCACCACTCCCGACACATACCGCGAAAGGACACGCGCCGTGTCTTTGATGGGTTCTCCCCGCCCTAGCTGGCTTTGGTTCCATTCAAAGACGACAGCTGTGGCGCCCAAGCTTTCAATCGCGACTTGGAATGAGACACGGGTGCGTGTCGACGGAAGTTCAAAGATTAAGGCCACATGCTGACCTTCCAGAGCATGGCGGAACGAGGGCGAAAGCGGTTCCTGTTTCATTACGCGCGCTGTGTACAAAACCCGCTGAATTTCTGCTGGCGACCATTCCATCAGCGAGAGAACCGACCGGTTCTTTAACGTTTCATTTAAGGCTAAGGTTTGCACCATCGTGATTGCCTCCTCACGCGATATGCGAAGACTATACAATATGATGAATAACTATGCAATAGGTTGATGATGGCATGCCGCGGCTACCCCTGACACTCCATGACGAGTGGTTAGGAGCCAATCTGGTTCTCGAGGTCTTGGGCAGCATGGTTATCGCTTAAAATGAAGAGAATGGTGTCATCTCCGGCTATGGTGCCAAGCAGTCCGGGCACTTGCAAATTATCGAACAACCAGGCAATGGAATGCGCATGACCTGGCAAAACTTTAAGTACCACCAGATTTTGCGCCCGGGCCACCGATACGAACACCTCCAGCACGCGATGGCGCACTGCTTCCCAACTATGAATGGGAGGGGTCAGTGGCAAGGCATATTTGTAGCGCCCATGGGAGCCGATGACCTTGGTGAGTTGTAGTTCTTTAATATCGCGTGAAATCGTGGCCTGGGTGACACTGATTCCCTCGTCTTCCAAGCGATTTTGCAATTCCTCTTGGGTTTCAATCTCATATTGACTGACGATGGCCTTTATTCGAGCTAACCGCTCCTCTTTGGTCATCAAAGACTGGCGCCCCTTTTCTTGAAAAATGGGAGAGCTTGGTCGTTGTCTTTAGTATGCCAGATGCGCACCATTTCGACTACGGAAAACAGCGTGACGAGTCACTCATGCCCGCATGGGCCGTAAGAGACACAGTATGTGTCCATACCACCCAAGGCGCCAGCCATGAGCGACTCAACAGTGACTCGGCTTTCTCGTCGGATATGCGGTGAGTTAACTTGGATCTGAATTGGTGCTGAACGCGCACTGGCGACGACCTCGGCGGCGCTGTTAGCGTGACTGACTGTTTGATTACACCGCCGGAAAAGTTTTCTGAAAAGGTCTTTACATGACTCCGAAATAGTTTTAACATTTGGTTAGTTACCATAGCGATTATTAAGTAATCACGATTAGTTTCCGTTATCCCTGGTCGCCGTGCATGACTAGCCGCGGACGAGGGGCCGACACGCGTTTTCGTTGGTATAAGGGGTTGAAGCGGATGTCGCCAAGACCTATTGTCATCGTGGGCGCCGGGCTGGCGGGGGCTAACGCGGCAGAAGCCCTTCGCCGTCAAGGATTTGAGGATGCCATCATTCTGATTGATCGCGACCTCGATGTACCCTATGACCGCCCTCCATTATCTAAGGAATTTCTCACCGCTGATCATGAGCCCGTGGTGCGCCTCTGGGATGACGACCAACTCACCCGTCTCAGCGTGAAGCTGGAATTGGGTACCACCGTTTCCTCTGTGGATGTGGCGAGAAAGCGTGTCGTGACCACTGACGGACGGCAGTGGCATTATTGGAAGCTGCTACTGGCTACAGGCTCGGAAGCGCGCCGGTTAGACACAATCAAGGGCGCGCACTTGGGCAACGTCTATTATTTGCGCACCTTACAGGACGCGCGACAGTTAAAGCGAGCGATACAAGATGTAGAGCGCGTCGTCGTCATTGGCGCCGGCTTTATTGGTGCGGAAGTGGCGGCCTCATTGCGGCAAATTGGCAAATCTGTCGTGGTGGTTGAGATATTGCCGAGACCGTTTGAACGTTTATGGGGGACCGAAGCCGCCGAGTATCTGATCTGGCTCCATCAACAACACGGTATCGAGTGGCGCCTAGGGCAGAAAGTGTTAGAGTTTTGGGGCGAGTCGCGGGTTACCCATGTCAAAACGAGCGACACTGTGATTGAGTGTGATGCGGTGATCATTGGTACGGGTGCTGTGCCCGCAGCCCCAGTTGCGCCTGGCCATTTCGAGAAGGGGTATGTTGTTAACGAGTTTGGCCAAACCAACATTCCTGACGTGTACGCAGCCGGCGACTGCACCACATGGCCGTACCATGGGCACGCGATTCACGTAGAACACTGGGATCACGCGAAAAATCATGGGCGAATGGCTGCCGAAAACATGATTGGGTCGACTCCCAGGCCATATCGCAACGTACCGTACTTTTGGTCCGACCAGTATGATACGCGGTTACAGTATCTCGGCTATGCCCCAGAGTGGGATTTCGAGGTCATCCGCGGGGAGCCTCAGGGTGGTGCGGGCGCCATCTTTTATGTCAAAGAGGGGAGGGTGATGGCAGGACTTTTCATTAATCAGTCCAAAGGGATTCTGGCTGCCCGGCGGATCATTGACCGCCAGGCTGTCGTCCCACCGGAGCGGCTGGGCGATCCCTCAATACCGTTAAACGAAGTCACTTGCGAGAAATGAGGCGCATGCAAGAGAGGAGGAAAACGGTGGAAAGTTGGGTCATGTCCGAGGGGGCTGTGGCGTCGTCGGAGGTTGATACCGAGGACGCACTCATCAGTCGGTTGAAAGGTGAGATGATTAGCTTATATGCAGCCTTAGGTAAAAAGCCTCTCGCTCTCGAAGATGCAACACGGTATGTGATCTACACGGTACCTGGCGGACTCGATCACCGATCATGGTCATGTCAAATAGACCTTAAGGTGGGCCACACGCTGTTGGGTGTGCTGCGGACGCCGACGCCTATTGTGCCCTTAGAGGCAAAGGCTGAGCGCCTTCTCAATCAATTGTTGCTGATTCTCTGCCAATTAGACCAGTGGACCCGAGGGAAAAGTGAACGGTATGGATTATTGATGGAACGGGTGCTGTTTGAGGGCTGGACCTCGGCGATGCATGCGCTCTTTGCGGACGAAGGCATGAAGCCTTATGGCCGCCCAATGGTTCTTATGGGCACGAGCACGGCGACCCCAGAACCTTCGTTGCGGCTTATTCAAGGGCTTCGGCAGTTTGTCTTGGCGCGCCTTTGGCGCTACGAACACGACATGCCCTTTGTGGTGTGTCGCCCTAACGCCATCTTCTCGGTTTTGGTAAAGACTGATATGTCGGAAGTTGCGGCCTTGGGCGCAGAAGTGACGGAGGCATGGTATAGAGCTTATGGCGAGCGGTTGTGCACGGTCATAGTGCCGATACAAACCCTAGCGGAGGTAAAGCCAGCGGTTTCGACGGTGAACATGACATTGCTGAGGGCCCGGGAACGCGGTGCGGGCGGAGTGATTATCCCAGATTCCAAAAACCTCGTGCAATATCTGCAAAACCTGGGGCGCGATGAAATGATACATTTTAGCCTCGATATCCTGCGCCCTTTATTGAACCACGAAAATCAAATCTTGTTAGAAACGCTAAAGGTGTATCTCCAGGAAGGGCACAGCGTAACCAAGGCGGCGCAGCTCCTCCACGTGCATCGCAATACTGTCATTTATCGGATTGGTCAGGCCGAAAAATTATTAGGCTTGCAGCTAAAAAATATCGATGATCTGACGACACTATGGGTGGCGATGCGTGGCTATGAGATGGTGAGCGCGAATCAAAAGGCCGAGTTCTAGCTTAGGGTGGGGCGAGATGAATGGCAGAACACTTCAAGGTTGATGACCACTTTGTGATGGCAGGATATTCGCGCGAACTCGGTGACGGGGAGTTCATGACCGCGATGGTGGGGAACGACCCCGTATTGGTGGCGCGGCTTGACGACAAACTCTATGCGGTGAGTGGCATTTGCACGCATGCCTTTTCGGAATTAGCGGATGGAGAACTTGAAGGGACGCGGCTATACTGCGCACTGCATTTTGCCTGTTTTGACATCCGCACTGGTCAAGTGTTGGAGGGCCCGGCCGAAAAGCCCTTGAAGACCTATGAGGTCATCGAGTCAGATGGCCAAATCTGGATTCAGAAAGCCTAGCAAAGCCACGACAGTGGATGGCACCACCTGGCCATCTTGCTTGGTTGTCAAGATGCGGGGTCATGAACTAGAATGGGGGGCACAATCGGCAGAACGGCGCGAAACCGGCGGCTCTTCTTGGCGTGTCGGTTGTCAAGCCACGGTATAGTGTATGGGGTGAGAACTGTCCCGCCCTATGGGAAGGACATCAAGGTGAAAGGGTAGTCATGACTAATCGCGACCTTCAAAAAGCGCGTATTCGCCGATATTTCATCGAGGCTGCACGCCAGATCATAGAAAGAGACGGCATTCAAGGCGTGACCATCCGCAAGGTGGCGGACATTGCAGGGTACAACAGTGCGACGCTGTACAATTATTTTCCTGACTTGTCCCATCTCATTTTTTTTGCAGCCATGACCTTTGTCAAACAATACACCGATGACTTGCCCCACTACATTGCCCAGGCGAATAATGCGCTCGACGAATACCTGTTGATTTGGGAATGCTTTTGTAAGCATTCCTTTTCCCAGCCGGAAATTTACCACGCGTTATTCGAGGCTAATTTAGGCCCGCTACCGGAGGACATGGTCAACAGTTATTATCGCTTGTGGCCCGAAGACCTCGAAAACGTGCCCAAGGAATTATTGCCTATGGTGCTGGAGTCCAACCTGTCGAAGCGTGCAGAGATCTCATTAAAAAAATGTGTCGATGAAGGTTTCGTTAAGGCTGAGCTTGTTCCCGAAGTCAACGAACTGGTGGTAACCATTTATCGCGGGATGTTTTCGTTGTTTTTCAATAATCGGACCAAGTACACCGTGGCCGAAGCCACGGCTAAAACCTGTCAGTACATTCGCGCAGTGATTGTTCGCAGTGCCGAGCTCTTTTCCCGGCCGTCAATTGTCCCCATGGGGTGGCCGCCTTCCCAAGCATAATGGACGACCCGTGGATCATGCCTTCCGATGAACGCCGAAAGTCCTTCTAAGCTAGAACCCTGCACAAAACGGGTCTGTTACACACAAATATTTTGAATAGATGCGAAAGACGTTCAGAGCGGCTTATATAATGGCCAAAAATGCTGTTCTTGGATGATGTAAGCCAAGGGAGGGCATAAAGGGTAATGAAGCTAATTGAAGGCGGTTGGCCAGCCGAAGCGACGGTCAAGTCTACGCTGCCCGGTGCCAGTTACTACGATGCTGGGTACTTTCAACAGGAAATGCGAGAAATCTGGTTGAAAAGTTGGCTCTTAGCGGGTCGGGTTGAAGAGATTGCACAGGTTGGCGATTATATAACCCGCGACTTAGAGCGTGAAAGCATCATTTGCGTGCGCGGGCAGGATGGAGCCATTCATGCGTATGCCAATGTCTGCCGACACCGGGGTTCGAGGATTTGCGTGGAGGATCATGGACACGCGAATAACCACATGCTTTTTTGCCCTTATCACAGTTGGGGATACCACATTGATGATGGGGCTTTAGTGCGGACTCCTAACATTCCCGATGACATGGACGGTTTTGACCGGCGCAATTATCCCTTGCAACGCTTGAAGGTGGCAGTGTGGCAAGGATTTATCTGGGTGAATTTTGACGTGGAGGCCCCGAGCCTTGAGGAATGGCTGGGTTTACCGGAAACGTTTTCCCCGTACTACCGCTATCATCTCGATGAACTGGCGGTGGGCGCGCAAAAGACGTACTTCGTTCACGCGAATTGGAAGCTCATCATGGAGAATGCCTTAGAATGCTATCATTGCTCGACCATCCATCCCGAGCTCAGCCGTTGTACCCCGCCCACCTTGCCCCGGCATTGGATTCACGAGGTGGTGCCGGAAACTAAGGTTGTCAAGCATGCGGGAGCGATGGACTTGGCCGCCGGGTTTGAGCGCCTCGGAATTACTGGGGTGCCCGAGCGCCCGCTGTTTAGCCACGTGACGGGGGGCGATGCGCACCGTGTCTTTTATTTCTTTATCTTTCCCCATGTGTTTGTGGCATTAGCATCAGACTATGTCTTCTTTTTCACCCTGTGGCCGCACCAACCGGATCTGACGGTCACCCGCGGATATTGGCTCTTCGAACCGGCGGTGCTGGATAGCCCGGCATATGGGATCGATGATGCAGTAGCATTTTGGGATATTACCAACCAACAAGACTGGATTGCGAGCGAGCGCGTGCAAAAGGGGAATGAATCGCGCGCTTACGCGAACGGCGGCGTGCTGATCCCCAACGATTGGCGAGTGGCCAAGTTCAAAAAGTATGTGGAGGACGCCCTCAACGGTGTTTAAGATAGCAGTGCTGACTGGTTGTGGAAGAATATGTAAGTCCCCTATCGTGGATGCAAGCATTGCTAAAGGCGTGAAATGGGTGGCTGGCGAAGGGAGCGAAGCGAATGAAATTGGTGGACAACGCGAATCTAGAGGGGCGCGCCATCCAAACCCTTCCCGGTTTCGCGTATTATAGCCCCGAACAATTCCAACGAGAGCTTGAGCGCATCTGGCAAAAGAAGTGGCTCTGCGCGGGAAGGGAAGAGGAGTTGCCGCGCGTTGGTGATTTCTTTACGCGCCAAATTGGTGAGGAAAGTTTGCTGTTTGTGCGTGGAGAAGATCATCAGGTTCACGGTTTTTACAATACTTGTCGCCACCGCGGGTCCCGGCTCATCGTAGCGGCCGAGGGGCATCTGCGTCAGGGGGCGATTACCTGCCCTTATCACAGCTGGCAATATTGTGTGACCGACGGTCGGCTCTTGTCGGCTCCCCATTTCCCCGACCAGTTGGAAGGGTTTGACCGCACGCGCTATCCCCTGATGAGTTTTCCGACCAGAAGCTGGCAAGGATTTATTTGGTTTTCCTTAGACGACCAAGCGCCCTATGAGGCGTTGCCGGATGAGTTGGGTTACTACGAAAAATATCATTTGGCGGATTTAACATCAGGCCACAGGCTGACCTACGAAGTGAACGCCAACTGGAAGCTGATTATGGAAAACAGCATTGAGTGTTACCACTGCACCACGATTCACCCGCAACTCTCCCGGGCCACACCCCCCCAGAATCCCTGGTGGTGGAATGATAGTGCGCCGGCATCGCCTGACTTTATGGATGTGGGGGGCATGACGCTGGCGGCCAATTTTGAACGCGCGAGTCTGACAGGAGAGGCGCGCCGTCCCCGTTTTGCCGACCTTACGGATGATGATGCGCGCGCCGTCTATTACTTCTCCCTGTTGCCGCATACGCTGTTTGGCTTGGCGGCGGATTATGTGTTTTGCTTTACCCTGTGGCCCATTCATGTCGAAAAGACGCTTGTTCGTGCGTATTGGCTAGCCGATCCCGCGGTGTTAACAGACGAACACGCGTTGGACGATGCCTTTGCGTTTTGGGATATCACCAATAAACAAGATTGGGCAGCCATCGAACTGACTCAACTCGGGGTCAAATCCCGGGCCTTTCGCGACGGCGGGGTGGTCGGCCTTGAAGATCACTTGGTCGGGCGATTTGTCGACTATATTCGAGCCCACACGTTGAATGACTCCGCGGAAAGCTCCTCGCGCGGCGGCCGTTAATCATATTGTGATAGGAAGGCGAGACCCATGGTGGAGCAAGCGAAAGTCCTCGGGGCGGCCAGCGCGCTAGCCACTGCCATTCAGGAGACTCATGTGCCGGCTCGCCTATTGGGGGGCACAGCGGTATATTTTCAGTGCCCAGCAGCCCGTGAAGGACCATTTACGCGATCCTATCACGACGTCGACGCCATTGTGGAGGAAGAGGCGGTCGGGGAGTTTACCCAGATCTTGGACGGCTTAGGCTTTGTTGCGGACAAGCGGTTTAACACCTTGTACGGCGACAAACGGCTCTTGTTTAACCGCGAGGGTGTCGTGCTCGACGTTTTTGTTCGCTATTTTGAGCAATGTCACAAACTCGACTTTAAAGGGCGCCTGAGTGGATCGGGCGTGGCGGTGAGCCCTACGGAGCTATTGCTGACCAAGCTGCAGATCGTCGAGATTAACGAGAAGGATATGCTGGACCTCATGGCCATTTTGGTGGATTGGGCCATGGGACACTACACCATCGATACGCTCACCATTGCGGCATTAACAGCCAAGGACTGGGGATGGCACACCACCATAGGTGATAACCTGGAGAAACTGCGCCTGTTAGCTCACCAACGGTTTAATCACAGCGAACTGGACGACCAGGTGAATAGCCAAGTCCAAGTCATTCAAGACGCGATGGATCAGCATCCGAAATCGTTGGCCTGGACGCTGCGTGCCAAAGTGGGAAGACGCGTGCGCTGGTACACGCTGCCTGACGAAAAGTAACGGCCGGGACGCGGTAAGGATGAGGTGAGCAAGGTGTGGGAAGCTGAATCACGAGTGCTAGACACGCTATCTGGCTGGAATTATATTAACGGCCAATTTGTCCGCGGGCAGGGGGAGGAGTGCCCCGTTCGCGATCCGGCGACGGAAGAGGTTCTGGCGACAGTCCCCTGGCTGACCATAGCGGATGCTGACCGGGCCATTCAGGCGGCGCGTACGGCGTTTGATCAATCAGAATGGCCCGCGCTTAGCCATCGGGAGCGCGCAGCCATCCTTCACCGCATCGCGGATGTTATCCAAGAGGACCGCGACACCCTAGCCTGGCTGGAAACCCGGAATACGGGCAAGACGTTAGCCGAAAGCCGGGTCGACATCGACGACGTGGTTGCCTGTTTTCGTTACTACGCCGCCCTCATTGCCGTGGACGATGGGACGCTTAACCTCATGGCAGACGACAGCGTGAGTCTCACCATCCGCGAGCCCATAGGGGTTGCGGCGTTAATTACCCCGTGGAACTATCCATTGCTCCAAGCCAGTTGGAAGATCGCGCCGGCATTGGCCATGGGTAACACCGTGATTGTGAAGCCGGCGCAGTTGACACCGTTGACCACCTTGCGATTGGCCCAACTGATTGACGAATACGTGGACTTGCCGCCGGGGGTCTTTAATGTCGTGTGTGGCCGCGGGTCGGAGATCGGCGCGTTATTGGCGCGAAGTTCCGACGTGGATATGGTGTCGCTGACGGGAGGACAAGAGGCAGGAAAGCAAGTGATGGCCTTAGCTAGCCATAACTTCAAGCGAGTAGCCCTGGAATTGGGGGGCAAGAATGTGAACGTCATCCTGGATGACGCCAATCTCGAACTCGCAGTTGATTACGCGTTGAATGCCGGTTTTTTTCATGCGGGGCAGGTCTGTTCCGCCGGTGCCCGCATTATGGTGCAACGCCCGATGTATCGTCAGTTTCTGGATGTGTTGATAGAGCGGGCGGCCAAGATTCGCGTGGGCAATGGGTTGCAGCAGGACACAGAAATGGGGCCGGTGATCTCCCTTAGTCACCGAGACGCGGTCCACCAAGCGGTACAACACAGTCAGCAAGATGGTGCCCGCCTATTGCTAGGCGGGGCGGTGCTAGACCAAGGCGCGTTTAGGCGAGGATACTGGTATTCCCCGACCATTGTGGAAACCCCGGGGGCGCCAACATTTTTAAATACCACCGAAGTGTTTGGCCCAGTGGTCTCAGTGGAGCCGTTTGATGGGGAAAGCGAGGTGGTTCGGCGCGTAAACAGCATGCCCTTTGGCCTCGCTGGCGCAGTGTGGACGCAAGATCTCGCGCGGGGATTGCGCCTTGCACGCTCCATGCGGGTGGGCACATTTTGGATTAATGATTTCAATCGCTATTTTCCGGAGGCCCCGTGGGGCGGTATGAAGACGAGCGGATTGGGTCGCGAACTGAGCCGCGATGGGTTATGGGAGTATTCGGAATCAAAACATGTGTTTGCGAATTTGAATCCGCAGCCACTGAAATGGTTTAGCAGAAATTCGGGACGCTGACAATGTTTTTAACGAATGAGGAGGGGCAGGGAAGATGGCCCGCAAAGATTATGCGGAAAAGGCTCAGCTTTTTGTCCGCGACGCCACTGGTTTGGTGCGTTCGTGGTCGGTCTTCGATGCGTTTATTTACGCGTTCTTTTCGATAAACCTGGTCACTTTGGGCATGTACATCTTTGCTAGCGGTCCTTTTATACCGCGGGGCAATTTAATGCCCGCCGTCATCATTAGTGGAGCTTTTTTGGTGTTTGAGTGTATCCTGTACAGCCAAATGATTTCGATCATGCCGCGCGCTGGCGGCGATTACGTGTGGCAAAGTCGCATCCTCGGTGGTGCCGTGGGCTATATTTTGTCCATCACGGGATGGGTATTCATTTTGTGGCACTGGATTCCCATTTACGGCACCATCCTGGCATACGAATTTGTGGTGCCCATGTTGGTCATTCTCGGCAAGGCTCTGGCCTCCGCTGGGTTAGTGCGGCTGGCATTTTGGTGTACGACCGGCCCCGGGATTTTTGTGATGTCTATCATCACGGCGGGAATTGCGGCGCTATACGTCAGTTTGGGCATGGGATGGTACGCCCGCATGCAAAAATTGATGTGGTTTATCGCCATGGCAGGCCTCGTTCTGTTGTTAATAGTGCTTTTGGTCTCAACACCTCAGGTCTTTACCCGCCATTTCGATCGCTTTATGACCAGCATCGTGAGTGTTCACAGTCAATACGCCCAAATCATGGCCAACGCGGCCAAAGCCGGTTACCACCCGGTGGCGCTCACCAGTTGGCAACTGGGGCCTGCGCTGTTGTTAATCCCTATGGTGTTGTTCTTCAATTTGTGGCCTAATTGGGGATCGACGCTCTACGGGGAGGTGCGCGGTGCGAGCGAATATCGGCGCAATGCTGCGGGGATGATTTGGGCTTTAGGCGTCACGACAATTTTAGCGATCATATTCTTTTTGGTCGTGGCTAAAGGGATTGGCTGGGCCACCTATCAACGCCTGAACTGGGCCTTTTACTCTGACCCTAAAGGGATGCCCCTTTTCCCCTATCCTGGCCTGTTGGCTGCATTAGCGACGACGTCGCCAATCTTGCAGGTGCTCCTAATCCTCCTCATGGGGGCGTGGTTCTTTGGCTGGTGCGGCACCGTTTTTTTGTCCTCCACCCGCGTTATCTTTGCCGCGGCCTTTGACCGCATGGCTCCCGAGCGTTTGGCGGATGTGACCGGGCGGCGGCGGGTGCCAATCTGGGCGGTGGTGGCGATGGTTGTCCCGTCCATCATTGTCTCCGCCCTCTATGCCTTTGTGCCCGGGTTTTCTTCCTATACGCTGGACGCCACGGTGGTCATTGGGGTTATGTACTTGGGCACGGCGGTTGCCGGAATGATTTTGCCCTACACCCATCCCGATCTGTATAGGGCATCGCCGGTGTCGCGCTACCAGATTGGAGGGGTTCCCCTGGTGACCATCGCCGGCATAGGCTTTGCGTTAATTCTGGGCTTTGCCCTGTACGAATGGGTCACCAATGCCGTGTATGGCGTCAATGCCCTGGGATCGGCGATTTATATGGCGGTATTGTACTTAATTGCCGCCGCCATCTACGTGGTCTATCGTACGCTGAGAAAACGTCAAGGCATTAACGTTGAACAGATCTACGGCAATATTCCTGCCGAATAACGATCAGGCGCCGAGCGCCGTAGACCCCATGGTCGCTGATATGAAGTCCGAACAGTCAGATGATGAGAGAAGAGGGAGAGGGATGCGCATATTTTTTGCCACCGACATCCATGGGTCGGATGTTTGCTGGAAAAAGTTCATCAACGCAGGTGAGTATTATCGCGCGGACGTCCTGATCCTCGGTGGCGATATGACAGGCAAAGCGGTCGTACCGGTGGTGCAGGAGACGTCCGGCAAATGGACGGCGCGCTTTCTCGAGCAAGACTTTACATTCTTAAGCCGCGAGGAGGTGATGAAATTTCAGACTATCGTGGCGAACCGTGGGTACTATGCCTTTATTGTCGATCGCGCCGAGTATGACGACATTGTGGGTAGCCCAGAGGCCAAAAGCTTGATCAACGCCATTTACGAAGAGAAGGTGATTGAACGCATTCGCGGCTGGCTGGAGTGGGCAACGGAAAAGATCCAGCGGCGCCCAATCCCGGTGTTTTGTTGTCCCGGCAATGATGACTTTTTTGGCATTGACGAGGTGATCCGCGAGTATCCCGTCATTACCCACGGCGAGGGGCAAATTGTGCCGCTAAGCGAGGGCTATCGCCTCTTGAGCATGGGCTGGACGTCACCGACCCCATGGAACACCTTTCGCGAGGCGTCGGAAGAGGAACTGGGGCAAAAGTTGGAAACATTGGCTCAGGTATCTGGCAGCATGGACCACGTCATTTGCAATATTCATTGTCCGCCTTACGGCTCGTCAATTGACGAAGCCCCCGAGCTTGACGAAAACATGCGCCCCAAATTGGCAGGCAATTCGTTGATCCCGGTGGGCAGTAAATCGGTCCGCGTTTTTCTTGAGCGCTATCAGCCGCTAGTAAGCCTTCATGGCCATATTCACGAGGGCCGCGGCTTTAAACGCATTGGCAAACGGACCATGGCCTTTAACCCAGGTAGTCAATATGAGCAAGGTGTGCTGTTAGGCGCTTTAGTCGATGTGGGCGGACCCAAGGGAATTCGACAATATAGTTTAACGCAAGGTTAAGCCGGCCTGACAGCTTGTGCAGTGAACTAATTTCCCACGGTTGTGCCCAAAGTCAAGGCCGTGGGCAGCGCTGGGAATGCCGCAATTCTTATAATGGCCTAGAGTTTGGTGAAAGTCACGGCGATGGTGGGCGCGTGTGCCATGTGAGGACCGTAATCGTAGCGATAGAAGACGAATGGTAGCGCCCGATCCCTCGCCCTGATGGTCAGGGGCGACCAGCGGGAACAGAACTGCAGCGTGGGAGTGCGGGTAACCATGACGATGTTGTGGCTATGGGTGATACAGAAGCTATTGGCCTGCGGAGGCGAAGATCATGAAAGCTGTGGTGTATGAAGGACCGTTTACAGTGTCCGTCAAGGAGGTCCCCGATCCTCGTATTGAGCATCCCGCCGATGCCATCATCCGGGTGACCACGACCTGCATTTGCGGCAGTGATTTACACATGTATGAAGGGAGGACGGCCGCGGAACCGGGAATTATCTTTGGACACGAAAATATGGGTGTGGTTGTGGAAATCGGCAGCGGTGTGTCACGCCTCAAGGTTGGGGACCGCGTAGTGTTGCCGTTTAACGTGGCGTGCGGCCATTGTCGCAATTGCGAGGCGGGATTTAGCGCATTTTGTACGGAGGTGAATCCCGGTTTTGCCGGCGGCGCGTACGGATATGTGGCCATGGGTCCATACCGTGGGGGACAGGCGCAATATCTTCGCGTGCCGTACGCAGACTATAATGCGTTAAGCCTTCCTGCGGGAACCGAATTTGAGGAAGATTTTGCGCTCTTGGCGGATATTTTTCCCACGGGGTGGCATGGCGTCAGTTTGAGTGGCTTTCAGCCGGGCGAAACCATTGCCATCTTCGGAGCGGGGCCGGTTGGCCTCATGGCGGCGTATAGCGCTGTTCTCCGCGGGGCGTCTCGGGTGTATATCGTCGATAAAGTGGCGGAACGTCTAGAAAAAGCGCGGCTCATTGGGGCTATTCCTATTAATTTTGCGGTGAGCGATCCCGTGGAGCAGATTTTCGAGTGGACCCATGGCGAGGGGGTGGACCGTGGCGTCGATGCGGTGGGCTATCAAGCGGTTCACGGCGACCGCGAGGTGCCCAATGTGGTCCTCGATTCTCTCATTCGCGTGGTGCGACCGACGGGGGGCATCGGCGTTCCCGGCCTCTATGTCCCGTCGGATCCCGGATCCGGCGACATGCTGGCGCGAGAAGGCTATTTGACCCTGGCGTTCGGGAAGCTGTTTGAAAAAGGGCTACGGTTAGGAACCGGGCAGTGCAATGTCAAGAGCTACAATCGTTATCTCAGGGATTTGATCGTGGCGGGGAAAGCCAAGCCGAGTTTCGTGGTGTCGCACGAGCTTCCCCTGGAGGCGGCCCCGGAGGCGTACGATAAATTTGACCGCCGAGTCGAGGGCTATACGAAAGTGTTATTGCATCCCAATGACTAGAGGCACGCGCCGTCGGCCCTAAAAGCCCCAAAGAATGCGATCAATGTCGCGCATGCGAAAAAGTGGGAATCGCGCAGTGGAAGGAGTTTTACTATGGCTAATCAGGACCTCACCTTGTTATTTAGCCCACTGACCATTCGCGGTCGAACGCTGAAAAACCGGATTGCGGTGACCGCGCATGCGACTGGCTTAAATCCCCTGAGCTTGCCGTCGGATGAGTTTATTGCCTATAACCTCAACAAGGCAAAGCATGGCGTTGGCTTACTCATGACTATGGGTTCGGCCTCCGTTCACCCGACCTCGCCGAACTCTGACTGGGGGGGCATTCATAATTGGGATGACCGCATCATCCCTTACCTCAAGCGCATGTCGGAAGCGATTAAGCCGACCGGTGCGGTATTGATGGCGCAGATTTCCCATCGCGGGCGCCGCGCGACGCGCGATGTCACGTGGCTTCCCACGTATGCGCCCTCCGACGAGCCGGAACCCGTTCATCGAGATGTGCCCCATGAAATTCAGCCGGAGGATATTGAGTGGTTGGTGGCGTCGTACGTGGGTGCAGCCGTGCGCTTAAAAGAGGGCGGGTTTGATGGGGTCGAAATCTCAGCGGCCCATGGCCACTTAATCGATCAGTTTTGGTCGCCGCTCAGCAACCGTCGCACCGATGAATTTGGAGGCAGTTTGGATAACCGCATGCGGTTTGGCAATCTGGTGGTTGATGCGGTACGGGAGGCGGTGGGCGACGACTTTATCGTCGGATTGCGCATTACTGGCGATGAATTTATTGACGGCGGGTTGACGCTGGAGGACATGCAGGAAATTGCCAAGCGCATGGTGGCCACGGGGAAAATTGACTTACTCAACGTCATCGGTTCGACGGGGATGACCGAATACCATCAGGCGTTGACGGTGCCGTCGATGAACTACCGCGCCGGGGTGTATCGGGGACTGGCCAGTTCCATTCGTTATACCCTTCAGGAAGAAGGGTACACCATTCCGGTGCTGGTGACAGGTCGGGTGATTCACCCGCTTCAAGCGGAAGAGATTTTAGCGTCGGGCGAGGCAGACATTGTGGGAATGAATCGGGCCATTATTGCCGACCCGGAAATGGTGGAAAAGGCGGCGGAAGGCCGCCTGTCGGATATCCGCTTGTGCATGGGGGCGAATGAAGGCTGCATCGGGCGGATCTATGTGGGCAAGGGGATCACCTGTGTGCAAAATCCGGTTATCGGGCGGGAACGCGAGCTTGCCGAATGGGTGCCAGCCCCTCGGCCGCAGCATGTGGTCGTCGTCGGGGGTGGCCCGGCCGGCCTTGAGGCGGCGCGCATGAGCGCCTTGCGCGGTCATCGGGTGAGCCTCTTGGAACGCGCGCCACAATTGGGCGGGCAAATTCGCATAGCGGCTAAGGCGCCCCACCGCGCCGCGTATTCCAGCTCGGTGGAATGGCTCGAAAGCCAGGCGCGCAAGTTAGGCGTGGAGTTTTACCTGGAAACCGAAGCCACGGTGGACGTCGTCTTGGGCATGCATCCTGATGCGGTGGTGGTGGCGACCGGATCGCTGCCGCGCCCGTGGACCATTCCTACCGATCCGGCGGTCCCGTGTTTCAGTGCGCGAGAGGTATTGAATGGCCGTTCGGTATTCGGGCGTCAGATCCTATTGATCGATGAAAACCATCATCAGGAAGGGCTCTCCACGGCGGAATTTTTAGCGGAGCAAGATTACGCGGTCACTGTGATTTCACGACTGTGGGTGGTGGGTGACGAAATTGATGTCACATTGCGACCCGATCTTTACGCGCGCCTCGATGGATTGGGAGTCGAGATTCATCCATTGACCGAGGCGCTGGAGATACGGGACGACGGGTCTGTCTTAGTCGAACACGTGCATTCGCGGCGCCAACGAGAACTTGGCCCGTTTGATAGCATCGTCATTGCCACCAAGGGACGTGCCCAGGATCAGCTGTGGCGCGATCTGAAAGGATCGGTTGACGTGCTTTACCTGATTGGCGACGCCATGGCTCCCCGGGGTCTTCACGATGCCATTTTGGAAGGGACGCGCGTGGCGCGGCAGATATCATGAATCATGGGCGATTATGGGCCTTTACACTGGTCGACGACGCGGCGGACCGACGATGGGAGAACGCAGTCGGCCGGTTCGCGGAGACAGAATGGGGCGCAAAGTTCATTGACGAGGTGACGCTGATCATGATTGGCGCTGTTCCTCCTCAAGAACGGGTCTCGTCAGTTCTGTACGGCATGGGTTCGGCCATCTTGGTAAAAACCGCGCCTTTTGACGCGATAGGCGACACAATTCAGGCCGTCTTTCGGGCCTTGGCCGATTACCCATTGCCCTCCGTGTCGGTGTTTTTGGTGGATGACGATTGGCGAGTGGCCATGCTTGGGGCGTTTTGGTCAACATGGCTCAAGGCGTGCGTTGCCGCGAACGTCTCGTCCTTTCGTGTCATGCCAGATGGGAGCATCCAGGTCGTGCAAGATGTGGAGGTGGGGGTTACACAGGCGGTGACTACGTATCGTCCCGACGAAAAGGTTACGATTTTGTGGGATATTCCCCATGTGTCGACCCCGCCTCGTGTACGGCGCCAGGGTGACGGGCTCCGGCTCGACGCTATCACAGTACCCGACGTCAACCGGGAAGTCGAGGTGATCCGCCTCATCGAACCCACACCGCAGGAACTCCCGTTGGAAGACGCCGAGCGGGTGGTGGCCGGCGGTCGCGGTATCGAAGGCCCGGACGGTTTTGCCATTCTTGAAGAACTGGCAACGTGCCTTCGAGCAGGGTTGGGCGCCTCGCGGGTCGCTGTCGATCAAGGGTGGATTAGCTACGCCCATCAGGTGGGGCAAAGCGGCAAGCGCATTCACGCGCGTCTATACATGGCGTTTGGCATCTCGGGCGCGCCTCAGCATCTCGATGGCATGAAAGATTGTGAAACCATCGTGGCTATTAATCGCGATCCGAAGGCCCCGATTTTTGATGTCGCCCACCTTGCGGTTGTTGCCGATGCTCGGGAGGTGGCGAGGCAGCTCACCCTCGCGCTTAGGGCACGAGAGTCCGAGGAACACGTGATGACCGTATGAACTGGTCTGTTCTCCTTCCGCTGGGTGCCAGCGAAGATCCGCTGGCCTGGATGGAGAGTTCGGCCTCGTCGCCCTTGGCCCTTGGCCGTTCCTTAATGCGGCGTTACGGGGGATCGCTCCAAGTGGTGGGATACGGGAAAGAGGAATCGCCTGTCATTCTTCAGTGGGTTTGGGCATCAGGGATTCGCGATGTGTGGCACCTGACGACCGCGGATCTGATGGCGCCGGAGCCCATGGTGGAAGCACTGTTGCCAATTTACCAAAACCGCGACAGTACGGTGATCCTTGCGGCCAGCTCGCGCGATGTGGTGCCGGGGCTGTTGGCCGCCTCGTTGGGATGGACATTAGTCCCAGAGGTGCGCGCCGTCAGCGTGGGTGTGGATGAGCGCGTGATGGTGCGCCAAGGTCGGCGAGGCGGATGGCAAGCCGATCTCCGCCTGGGTCCGCCCCTGGTGCTGTTATTGGATTGCCGATTCTTTGAGCCTTTATACCTTACGGTGCGCCAGCGCCAGCAGGCGCTCGTCGAGAAGGTGGTAATCAATCGGCGGATGGTCAGAGTCGAGGCGCGTGAACGCGTGATGCGGCCTTACCGTCGCCTGGCTGTCAAGGGGGCAAGTTCGAGTGCCAGAGATGCGCGAACGCGGCTGGGTGCTTTGTTGCAAACGCCTAGTGAACCCTCCAAGCGCGCCAAGCGCGTCGAAGGAACAACGGACGAAGCGGTGCGGGCCATCTTAGAATTTTTGGTCCAGCAAGGTTTGATTTAGGGCACGGCGGTTTTGGACCATGCGTCGTCAGGAGTGATCCGCGCCCAACGACCAGACCGGCATGGGCGCGCCCGTTTGCGGAATGATCTCAAGACTTCTAGAGCTTGGTCACAGAGATCGTCCCACGTGTTCGGTATCAAACCAAGGCTCCAGTTCCACGTTCCGATTCGCCGATGGCCGAATGTGCCGATGATAGTAGACTTGAAGCACGCGCGGGTGCATGTGATGCCGAGCCAGCCACCGTTGCCCGCCCCCGCGGTGGTTGATGCTGCTAGATATCTTCGCTCGCACCATCAGGTATTGATGGCCCAGCACCAGCTGATCGACATCCGTGTCATCCTCACGGCTTCCGTGAATTCAGTGCCTCGCCCCATAGAAATCCCCTACAACCGCCGTTGGCGCAATAACCAGCATGGAGAACGATTATCCTATCCGGCAGCTATTGATACCGCCACGAGTATTCGTCCTTTGTCGCCGTGCTGGGTTCAATCGACCGGCATCCTTGGTGGTTGGTCGATCGGGGAATCGGTAAAGCTTCGCCAAGCACGTAAGGCGAGGAGATCCCACCAGTGGCCGATCATTCCCTCATGTAAGAGCCAGGTATAGAGGACGTTACGGTAGGTTTCCCCCCAGGCGATGCGACCCGACTCTGCCCCATGAATGACGACACTAAGAGCCCACAGGGTCAGAAGGGCGACAGCAAATATGAACGTATCTGCCCTCAGGGTCGCGCCAAGGATGGATGACGGGACTGTTCCCGCCAACCAGTGGGAAAAACGCTGAATTTCGGCTAGATACCCGGCAGTCCCAAGAGCAAGGCCCAGGAGTAACACGCCCTTGTAAATGCGTGACACCGTCATTTGTCCAAGGCCCTCGATGACTTGCAGTCCCAGCGCGCCTAACAGCGCGAGCAGCACTAGCGGTTCATAATGGCGTATGAGTCCCAAGGTTTCCAGAATCCAAACCATGAGAGCCACAAGGCCGACCTTTAGGGCACGGCCGTAAAGGGCGCCGGGCGTTCGGGAAACATGAGCAGGCGATCGGAGTTCGCCGGAGCGAAGGAACAGCGTCGCCTTATACAAGCCATGAGCCATCATATGCCAGATGACAAGGGGAAACATCCCGAGTCCCGCCTCCATGAACATGAAACCCATCTGGCCCACCGTGGAATACACCAGCCGTTGCTTGACTTGCGGTTGCGTGGCCATCACGCTCTGGCCAAAGATGGCGGTGATCAAACCAACGGTAAAGATGATGGGGAGGACGGCGGGCACTTGAATCCAGAGCGGGCTCAGGCGCACGAACAAATAGCCGCTGCTGTTGACGATTCCAGCATGCATGAGAGCGGAGACCGGGGTTGGCCCGTCGGCGGTATTCGTCAGCCAAAAGTGAAGTGGGAATTGCGCGGAACGGCCCATGGTAGCCAGTATCCATAACACACTGATGACGAGAGCCGCGGCCGGATGATGGGCCCAGCGGGCAGCGAGGAGCGCGTCGTTGAACGTATGATAGCGCCACCATGCGATGAGGACGGCTCCTCCGAAGGCGAGATGATTCACACCAAAGGCTGCTATGGGTCGACTGCTGCTAGGGGCGGCCAGGCGTCTATGGGGATAAGCCAGAAGTGCGAGGACAATCCAGTCGGTGGCCAACCAACATCCCGCCATGACGAGGAGATTGCTGGCCAGGACAAATCCTACGACAGACAGCGTGGCGAAGGATAAACGGGCTAGGAAGCGAGGAGAGTCGGGTTCTCCCTGCATATAACGCATGGCATAGCGTTGCACCAGACCGCTCAAGGTAACCACGTAGAGGGTCATTAGTGTGGTCAGGTGATTGATTGTCAGTCCCCAGGGGAATGGCCAGGCCTGGACGGTGACCGCGGGGATCCCCCGGACAGCAGAGACGATGAAAAGGCTGAGACTTAACCCCCAGGCAGTCGCCGTCGCCCCGAGGGTGATGCCCTCCATGAATCGTGGATGGCGCCGGCGCAGGATTAACGGAAGACCGGATGCAACCCCTAGTGCCCAAGGGACGGTTGCAGCGAAGAGTTCAATGTCCATGTCCACCGTTCCTTTCGAAATTGCGGCGATGCCTTGTCCCGGCATCAATATATCGGTATAATTCTCGCGACCTAGTATTCACGAAAAAAATATCACATGTCAAGGGAATGAGATGACCGATGCCAGTTTCCTTGCGTACTGAAGACATTCGGGATTTTGTGCGGCTTACAGTTCATGAGGCGAGTCGCGCCGTGGCGCCCGTGTGGCCGATTGATTCCTTTGTGGCGCTTAACCCCTTAATAGGCTTAACGCATCTCCCGTTTTTTGAAGCGGTGGCCAAGGGCCGGCTGCTGTTTGGCAGCGATGGCTATCTACCCGAGGAAGAGTACCGCAAATGGTATCAATTGGGACGCATTACCGATAACGATTTAGACGAGGCCATACGGCGGGTCAAACCGCCGTTGCCGCCGAAAAGTTTAATCTGCCATGGTGAAGGAGCGGAGAGCGTCATACGCCGCGTCTTGGTCGTCGCAGATGAGCCGGTCCCCGAAGCTTGGCGTGTCATGCTGGGCGCTCAACTTCTCGGACAAACCTGGGAGGATGAGGGTGATGCCTGGCGCGTCATCGCCCGCGCGCGTTTGTCCGACGATGTGGAGCATTTGCCAAATTTGTCTCACTGGATAAGTCGGCTCAGTGGCCAAGATCTGGTGGGGCGGGTCGACCGTGCCGTGATCCCCTGGCTTTCGGCATTTCTCGACGAAGGGGAGGCGTCGTGGCCAATGCCTTACCGAGAGCGCGGCTTTTACGAAGCCTGGAAAACACTCATGGGGTCCACAAAAGGTGGGCGCGAGCGCATGCATGAGTTGCCCGAGAATCCCGAAGAGGCTTTGTCTGGGTTCTTGATGCGCTTTGGCATCCCCGAGTCGCAATGGTCTTCCTATTTGCTTCGCCACTTAACCCAGTTGCCGGGATGGGCGGGGTTCATTAAGTGGCGCGAGGAGCATCCGACGCGTCCGCAAAACCGGCGCCATCCCATCACGCTGGTAGAATATCTGGCTGTGCGCCTCTACTACGAATGGTGGGCGGTCGAGCCCGTATGCCGGCAGTTGTTCGGGGTCCCGGCTCATGTGGCGGAGCTTGTCGGGTATTTTGAGGATTATCTGGCCGAATTTTTCATTCGTCACATGGCACAAGGATCTAAGAGACGGACGCACTTAGCGAAATCCCGACCCAGCGAAGCCGAGGCGCGACGCCTTTATGAATCCTGGAAGAAAGCGGATTGGGACCGCGATTTGGCAAGACTCTATCGCATGGCCCGGGCGTTAGAGATCTCGCTCGATGAAGTGCAACAAGTTGCGCGACCTGAGTTGCTGCGCTGGGTGGACTGGAACCGACAGGTATCGCCTGCGATCCGCGGGGCCATCTGGCAGGAAGCCTTGGAGGCTCATGCGCATGAGAGGTTGCTCGCGATGCTGCAGAAAGGCGAGGATAAGGGGCCTAGTCCAGAACCCCGAACAACAGTCGTGTTTTGCATGGATGCGCGCTCGGAGGGCATTCGGCGCCACCTCGAGGCGTTGGGGCCATATGACACAGGGAGCATGGCCGGGTTTTTCGGGTTGCCGCTGGTCCTTTACGAGGAGTCAAAAGGCTCTCCCAGTCACCGTTATCCGTTTCTGGCGACACCCAAAATGGCGGTGATGGCATATCCCCGCGACGTGTCAGCGCACAGGGATGTCCTAGAGGGGCTCAAGGCACTCTATCATCGCCTCAAAGACGACCTCTTCTCCCCGTTTCCCATGGTGGAAAGCGTGGGATGGCTTGCGGGACTCTCTGCCTTCATCCGCACCGTCTGGCCGGAGTTACTCCTAAGAGTTCAGGATGTCGGGACTAACCGTGGCGATAGCCGGCTGGCTATTGATATACCGCTTGAGCGTCAGGCTGATTTTGTCGAGTCGGCATTACGAAACCTCGAAAACGCCGATAGTTGGGGGCCGCTGGTGGTATGGCTTGGCCACCGTAGTCAGTCCGTCAACAATCCTTGGGCCAGCGCATTACACTGCGGGGCGGCGGGAGGACACCCCAGCGGGATTCATGCCCGCGTGTTGGCGCTCTTCGCCAATCGCCCAGCCGTGCGCGCGATGTTGGCTCGCCGGGGGCTAGTGATTCCGCCAGAGACCTGGTTTGTCGGGGGCGAGCACAATACCACGACAGATCGCGTGATCTTGTACGACATGAACCGGGTACCCACTTCTCATCAACCCCTTTTGCGTCGGCTCATCGAGGACCTAGAAACCGCAGGGCATCGCCATGCTCAAGAACGCGCCCGCCGGCTCATAACGAGCGCCTCGTACGCCTTCGCATCCGTTACCGGCTCAGGCGACGATCGATCCGTGCGCCAATGTCGGCGACGCAGCGTCGATTGGGCTGAAACGCGGCCGGAATGGGGCCTTTCGGGCCACATGGCCTTGATCGTGGGGCGCCGTGCCTTGACCCGGCAGCTGGATCTACAGGATCGGGTGTTTTTGTACACCTACGATTATCGCCAGGATGTCCAGGGCCGCCAGCTTTTTGAGATTTTTCAAGGGCCCTTGATGGTCGCGCACCACATCAACATGGCGTATTACTTTTCAGCCGTGGACCATTTGACCTATGGCGGCGGGAGCAAGGTGAGGGCGAACGTCGTAGGTGGGATTGGCGTGATGATGGGTAGCCGCAGCGATTTAAAGCCCGGATTGCCGAGGCAGTCGGTCCGCGATGATCTCGGTGTTCTGTATCACGAACCTATACGCCTTTTGGTTGTTGTCGAATCCCCGATGTCCGTCGTCGAGCGAATCTTGGATCGACAACCCGCGCTGCAAGAACTGGTGACAAATGAATGGATGCATCTTGTAATCCTCGATCCCGATACGGGGTCATGGCACCGCTATGGCCGAGAAACGTGCCCACGATGGGGGGCGCGAAGGGAGGTATGACCGATTGCGCGTCCACCGAGAAACCCTCGCCTGGCGCTAGTCGCCAGGGTCGTTGAGGTGTACAGTATGATGGGAAGAAAGTCAGCACCAAGGGGGATTTCAGGTGTCCCATTGGACGTTTCTGACCAATCATGCGCAAGTCTTGTTGTGTCTCGCGCGAAATGGGGGTCGCATGACGGCCCGCGAGATTTCGCAAACGGTGGGCATTACCGAACGGGCCGTTCAGCGCATTTTGGACGACTTGGAAGAAGCCGGTTACATTTCTCGCCACCGTGAGGGGCGGCAAAACCATTATGAAATTCACCCGGAGTTGCCCATGCGCCACCCTGCCCAGCGCGGGCGGGCGATTCGCGACCTTCTCAGTTTGTTAGAGGATGGCTGAGACGTCTCCCCACAAGAAGGGCTTATGGCTGTGGCGCTTCCGCGACAGTGTCCTGGCGATGGGGGTGAATGGGCATCCCTAATACGGCCGGCATCGAGATTAAGGTCAGCGCCACCAAAATCCAGACAGCCGTCGCGTCAGTGGTTCGCGCCGCAATGTACGTAATGGGAATGACCATGATGGCGCCCAGGCCGTTGGCCAGGCCTAAAGCGATACCTGATCCTAGTGCCGGATTCTCCTTGAAAATATCTTGCCCAATGAGCATGGTGGTCGAGGCTGAACCAAATAACGCGATGCCCATCAGGCCCAGCACGGGCCAAATCCAAAAACCGTGCAGCAGCACAAAACCGGCCAAACTGATCGCACTCAGCGCACTGGTGCCGTACAGGATCGCGGATTTGCCTACGCGGTCGTTGAGAATTCCGCCGACAAGATTGCCAGCGATGCCGACGCCAATCAGGACGGTAACCAGAGCCGCTCCGGTGACCAGTGATCCGCCGCGCTGGTGCCAAATAATGGGTGAGAGCGTGGTTATCTCATAGGCTGTGCCCGAGCGGACTAAGGTATACACCAAAAGCGCCAGAGCCGGCTTTGCGTGTCGGCGAAAATGAATGGGGGCCTGGCGCTGGGTGCGCCGGGGCAGCGGGGGGACAACTCGGAGGACCCAGGGATAGGTGATCAAAAGCGGTAGGGCCAGAAGCCAAAGCCAACTCAACCCCAGCGCGTGCACAACCACACCGGCTGCCAAAGGGCCGAGACTCCGCCCAATTTCCCCCCCGACGAGGAAAACAGACATGCCAAAGCCCGGCTTTCCGCCAAGTTGGCTGCGGGTGAGTGAAAGCGCTTGGGGATGAAACGCGGTGTTGCCGATGCCGGTAAAGAGGAGGAGCAGCAAAATAAGCCACACGGGATGAGCCCATCCCACGAGAGCCGCGCCGAGCGTGCTGAGAGCAACGCCTCCGAGCACCAAGAGGCGCCCGCCAAGACGGTCGGCAATCCATCCGGACAACGGTTGCAACCCTTGACCCAATCCCAGGGCAGTCATGAAGGCGCCGGCCAGGGCGACGGGGACATGTCGTTCCGACAGAATAAAAGGTAAAATCCCTGGCAAATAGTTGGCAATTCCGTCGTTGAGAAAGTGCGTCCACGTAAGCCAGCCCATCACGTTGACGTTGGGTCGCCTGGGGCGCGCAGTAGCGATTGAACCCGTCATGATACGCCCCCCTCAATTCACTATCCTTTTGATAGTATCACAGGGGATGGCCCATGGTGAAAGGAAATTTGATCATCGATGGGGGCACAGAATGGCGCCCTTTTTGCAGCCGCGTTTCTGTGCCCTAATAGAGCTCAGGGGAATCACAAATTCGACCACGTAACCCGAAAGTGCGGAACGTGCGTTACAGCTTTGAACTCGGTTATCCAGCGGTTCGAACCGGCAACTTCGTGTTTGCCGGGGCGGGGGGGATGTCGGGCGGATTCACGGTGACCAACGTGCCATAGTGAACCCAGTGGTAAACAGTTTCCGCAATGGGAATCGGGAGTTCGACGCATCCCAACGATTGGGGAAAGCCGTATGCCGCGCGGAGAAAGCCATGCACGGCGTCCCCGCCTTTGAAATAGTTAATCCAGTGCACCGGGTCGGCGTAGGGAACCCCGTTGGGGTTATGTCCGCGCATGATTTGAAAAGGTAAACGCTCGTAGATGGGAAACGTGCCGAGATACGTGGGGGTTGCAGGGATGCCGGTGTTGGCCTTGGAGGTTAGCACCAGCCGGCCATTAACCCATAGTTCGAGCGTTTCGGGCAGTTGTTCCGTCACATCTATGTACGTATACCCGTCTGGGCTGGTGCGTCCGAGCAATCGATCCTGAATCAGCTGGTGCCACACTTGAGGCCCGGCAATCCCGTCGACAGTGAGGCCGTTGACGCGCTCAAATTGCATAATGGCCCCTTTGATGAGGACCGTTAACTTGCCGGGTGTCCAAAGCGCATGGAGTTCTGCCGGAAGCCGCGGGTATTTCCACACAAAGGTCCCGGACGGCGGGTTGTAGATAGCCTGTTGCTGACTTGGCCAGGTATTGTGGACCGGATGAGGGCTGCTCGGCTTCCAAGCGACGGGCAGGTACCCTTCTTCGGCCAACAGCTGTTGCAGGCGCACAGTGGATCCGGGTACTGTGGTCCAGGTGAGCGTGGTGGTAGACGCTAAATACGACCCGTTATTGCTTATGGGGCCACGAGTGCCTCCGGGGATTTTGACGGCAATGAGCGCATTTGGGCCAAATCCCCAGGAACTCGATGGGACGAACTCAAACGTTGTGGCGTCGAGTTGTGTCCAATGACCATTCGTGTCCGGGAGGACTTGCCAACCACTCAGGTGAGGATCGGCGATAGGCTGGCTAAATGTCACCCTAAGCGGCGTATCAGGCGCCATCTCAGGACCCGGCTGGCCCGACGCGTTGATATAGGGGACGGAGGTCCACGTGACCACCTGGGGGGCACTCGGAGGTTCCCATAACGCCGACCAGGCGGTCAGGGTGAGGGATCCACGAGATCCCGGTGCACTGGGTGGCAGGGGAATGCGTACAGTGGTGGTGGGAAAGGATTCGACGATGAGATGGGTTCTGCCATTCAACGTGTAACGGACTGCCGTCACCGGGTCCTTGAAGGGGACGCGAAGATACGCGGCCCGATAGTGGCGGAGCCGGGTTGCTGCGAGGGTTGGAATCGGCGGTGTGGTGAGGTCCCAGTGAAGGTGGATGTGATCTTGGGGCAAAAAAGCGAGTACGGGAGATCCCACTATGCTTAACTGTACGTGACCGCGGATGCCGGGTGGGAGCGGGCGGTCCGGGACAAGTTTGCCGGCGCGATCGGTGAGTGAAATCAAGTGACCATCATGACGCCAGGTGGCGTCGGCCACGTGAGTATCCCACCCTTCGAGCTGGATGTCGCCCAGTGCTGCCGGGTTATCCTCAGTTTTGACGCGGGGCAAGGCTTCGACGACGAGAACGCCCAGAGCTGCGACGCACGCTAAACCAAGGCCCACCGCCCACCAGGACCGACCCGCGTGGCGCCGAGCGGAACGACGATGTTTACTCACGATGAATCCTTCTTTCCATGATCACCAAGCAGAGCCAGGCGAGCTTAGCCCCTCAAGAGGCGGTAGGCCAGTGAGGGGGCGACAATAGGGGCGGCGGTCTTGATCGGGACCGTCACCACTTGACTGCCCAACCGGGCGGTTAACGACCCAACCACCGTATTGGCCGCAATAGTGGAGGTGGCAGGTGTGTGAACGACGACGTGAAGCGTATAGCGTAGACCGGGCCAGGCCATGAACTTGATGGCGCGGGCGGTGGTCAGCGGTACGGCATGTTGCCATGGGACATTGAGCGTAGCTACGGTCGTGCCCTGGGGCACCGCCGTCCGCAGCTGAATGTCGTGGCCCAGACTGTTGACAAGGGCTTCGGCATCCAACAAGCTGGCCGTTAATTGGCTGGGTTCAGCGCGCGTGGCGGGTTGACCCACGACCGCTGCATACTCGGTGAGCGTGTGAGAACCCAGGGTGAGCTGGCGCGCGAGCACCACGCAACCACCCGAATCGGTGGTGGATCCCGTCTTTACCCCAATGATGTGATCGTGCCCCAAAAGCGAATTGTAGTTGTATGTCACGCGTGATTCGCCGAGCACCGGCATCTGGGGCATGGCGACGATGTTCCGAAAGACGGGATTTTTCATGAGGATCATCGCTAACCGCAGTTGGTCAGCCGCGGTGCTGTCCGTTTGCGGGTTTAAGCCCACGGGCCCGTGGTAATGGGTTTCTGTCAGGCCGAGAGCATGGGCAGCTTGGTTCATAGCCGCGGTGAAGCGGCTGACGCTGCCGCCCACCCATTGTGCCAACATGGTGGCAATGTTATTGCCTGAGGGCACCAATAGCGCTTCGAGCAAGGTTCGCTCGGAAAGCCGTTCCCCCGCTTTCACAGGATAGACCGATTGACTGGTATTGGCGTCTTCCTGGTAGAGGGCAGCATCCTGAGCCGTGGCGGTGAGCGAGGGCCCATTCGCGTAAAGGCCCAATGGATGCGCTTTGAGCACTAAATACGCCGTCATCATTTTGGCCATGCTTCCGATGGGGCGCGGCCCGGCAGGGCCATGCTGGCGGGAGTGTCCAATCCCAGCCACGGCTACTTCGGCCTGCACGCCGTTAGGCCACGGCAGTTGGGGAGTGGGTCCGCTCACGCGCGCTGTGCGGGGGACAGAGACGGCGATGGTCGGGCGGCCGACAGGACGGACGATTTGAATGATGCCAAGAATCACAATGAGGGCGGCCACAATACCGGCAATGGCTGAGGTGCGCATGATGGTCACTCCTTGTCCTAACTCTATCTACAAATAACCGCTAAGACGTGTAGAAGGTTACCACCATGTTATCGAACTTCGACGAATTTCGGCAGACGGTTGGCGACTGACCCATACCGCCCTCATGCCACAAGGCCAAGCACCACCGATTCGGCAAACCCATAGCATAGGTTAACGACATTGGCGAGGTGCACCATGACACAATCCCTGTGGACCCTATTTGATGGCATTCGTTGCCATGGGCTTATGCCGGCCCATCGTTCGCTCATCATTCGCGAAATTGCTAACGATTCCCGCCGCGTTCAGCCGGATACCCTCTTCGTGGCCTTGCCTGGCCAAGAAACCCACGGGCTACGCTATGTTCCCGACGCGATTCGCCGTGGGGCGGTGGCAGTTCTGGCGCCCTTGGGGAGCGCGGACCAAGTGGGGGACGTCAAAAACTCCGCCGCCTGGATTGAAGCGGAGGATCCGCGGGCGCTCTTGGCGGAATTGTCCGCCCGGGTGTACGATTATCCCGCGCGGGAATTGAGTCTTGCAGGCATCACGGGCACGAACGGCAAAACCACCACTGTCTACATGCTAGCCCATATTTTGGCTCACGCGGGCCATTCGGTAGCCTTCTGGAGCACGAACAGCGTAGAAGGGGTTCGCCATCCGTATCGGCCATCGATGACAACCCCGGATCCGCCGGTATTGCACCAGTATTTGCGAGAAGTGCGCCAAAGAGGTGCGCATCACGTGATCCTGGAAGTCTCCTCGCACGCGCTGACGCTTGGCCGGGTTGAGGGGTTAGTCTTTGAGGCGGCGGCCATTACCAATATCTCACCCGATCATTTGGACTTTCACGGGAGTTTTGAAGCCTACCAAAAGGCCAAAGCGCGCCTCATCACGAAAGTGCGTAACTCCGGAGTGGCGTTCTTAAACCACGACGATCCGGCGGTGCGTGTGCTGGCGGAACGGGCCTCGTGCCCCGTGAGATTTTTTGGGTTTACTTCGGGGGCAGACGTCTATGCCCGGCAGGTGACCTTGTTGGAAAATGGGTCGCGCTGGGAGTGGGTGAATCGAGGAAAGTGCGAGGGTACGGTCGTTTTGCACGTGCCGGGTCAGCACAATGTGATGAATGCCTTGGCAGCGCTGGGCATGGCAACACATTTTCAGGTTGATCCGAAAACCGCGATCGAGGCATTAAAAACGTTTCAACCCGCGGCCCGGCGGTTAGAGATGCGCCACGTGGGTTCGTACACCGTGATCTCTGATGTGGCCATGAATCAGGCTAGTTACGATGCGGTGATGACAACCATCGGCGACTGGCATCGGCCCCTCGTGGTGGTCCACGCAATCCGCGGCAACCGCGGCACCCAGGTCAATGCGGACATCGCCGACGTGCTCGCGGACTGGAATGAGCGCCTTGAGTTTGCTCCCGTGATTGCCACTTTGAGTACGAGCTATCTTCAACAGTTGTCCATCGATTACCAAGTGCGTCCTCAAGAATGCGAAGCGTTCTTAAGCCGGGCGCGCGACCGGGGGCTCGCTGTGGAATTATATAGCGAATTGTCCGACGCGTTGGACGTGGCCATCCGTCGGCTAGAACCCCGCGGCGTGCTCTTGCTCTTAGGGACTTTTGGGATGGATGCGGCATTGCCGGTCGCGGAGCAAAAACTCCGCGACCGGGGACATTAGGCCAGCACCTTCATCACAATATGGGCGTCTTCGCCGTTTCCAAAAAATTGAGGAATCGTGATGACCCGATGCCAGCCGATTTGTTCCAGTACCTTCAGCTGCGGATGGTTGGAATACCGCACCTCCCCTAAGAAGGCGCGGGCACCGCGTTCCCGTGCCAGAGGCTCGGCAAAGGTTAACAGAAACCGTGCCAACCCTTGGCGCCGGTAGTCGGGGTGGGTGACGTTAGCCAACACGTGAGCATACTGGTCAAACACCTCAAAGCCGAAATAGGCAATAACCAGGTCGCCATCTTTCACCGTGAGATAACACACGGTGGGCGACTGGTGTTTGGCCCGCACGACGTCTTCGGTCAATGGTTCTAAAAAGACCAGGCGTTCAAGGGCAACAATCTGGGGAATATCATGGGCCGCCAACGGGAGTACTTGGTAGCGGCCATAGCTTGTGGGCCATTGCATCTGCATCCCTCCGATTTGATGACGTGTGGGTTGGAAATGAGCCTCGGGCACCAAACAGGACGTCTTCGCTTTTTCCCAACCTTGGCGCATCTTGGAAAGCTGCGCCATAGCATAGCGTATGAAGCGAGATGACAGCCGGGGCAAAGGGAGCGCGACAAAAATGCCACAAATTATGACCACTCAGTGGTATCTCAATGCGTGGGCCGACTTTCAACCAGATAAGTTTGCGGTAATAGATAGCACGAGCGACCAGGTTTTAACCTACCGTGAGCTCAAAGCGGCGAGCGACCGTCTCAGTGCGGCGCTGGCCGCCTTAGGGGTTTCTCGCGGCGACGTGGTGGCGTTTTTGATGCATGATCGGTTACAAACGGTTGTGGCGTTATTTGCCATTAACAACGTGAACGCCGCGTGGATGCCGCTCAATCCTCGGCTCTGGCCTTCAGACTGGACACAGCAAATGCGTCACGCGGGAAGTAGCGTGCTTCTGGTGGACGAGGGGAACGCGGCATCTGTCTCAGCCCTCAAATCCGAGATGCCGGACCTCACGGTCATCAACTGCCACCCTGTGACATGTCGAACCGGTGACACAGTCGCGAGCGCGTCGGTTGTTCAGGAGGACGATTTGGCAGGCATGCTCTATACCTCAGGTACGACAGGGGAACCCAAAGGGGCGCGGCATACTCACCGGACGCTTTGGGGCTGGAACTATAGTCTGGCTGCTTCCCTCGGGTTAGGCTTGCACGATCGTGTGTTGAATCCTTACCCGCTATTTCACATGGGGGGGATCGGGTTTACGTTAGCCGCCTTACAAGTGGGCAGCACGGCCATTCTGGCGACACCTTTTGATCCGGGGCACCTTACCACGGCACTGGGTCGTTACCGCCCCACACTCGCCTTTATGGTACCCACCATGGTGCAAGCTCTCTTGGACGATGAAGTCGCTCGAGACGCCATAGCTAACGGCCCCTTGCAACGCTTGGTGGTGACCAGCGCACCGTTAATGGAGAAGACGCGCCGGATGATGACCGACGCCTGGCCTCGGCTGTCGACGACGGTGCTGTATTCCGCGACGGAAGCGGTGTTTTCGCTGGGGGCGCTAGAAATGGGCGCGGAGAGCGTAGCCGTGGGTCGTGCAGCCTTTGGACATGAAATGGTCGTGCTTGACAAAGACGGGAGACCGTGTGGACCGGGGCAACTCGGCACATTGGCTGTGCGCGGTGTGAGCGTCTTTAATGGTTACCATCGCGTTGTCTCGAACCCGGCTGACGAAGAAAGGTGGTTTAGTGCCGGCGACGCCGGGTATGTGGACGCTGGCGGCGTTTTTCACTGGGTGGACCGCGAAAAGGATTTAATCAATTCTGGCGGTGAAAAAATCGCCTCCCTGGAAATTGAAAATCCCTTGAAAAAGCACCCGGCCATTGAAGATGTGGCGGTCGTCGGCGTTCCCGACCCCTATTGGGGCGAGCGCATTCATGCGGTCGTGGTCCTCCGTGAACCCGTCAATGACGGGGAGCTTGAGGAGTTTGCTCGCCGCGTGTTGCCCTCGTATAAAGTGCCCAAGAGCTGGAGCTATCGCCAGTCCCTGCCGCGTACGGAGACGGGTAAGATTTTGAAGCGGGTGTTGCGTGAGGAGGTTCGTCGCGCAGAGAGTACGCGGTCAGAGCCATTGAATCCGTAACGGAGGATGACTTATGGGTCAATCAGTCAATAAGGGGTATTACGAAGGCGAATATTGGCGGTTGCTGGAGGACCGTTACCCGTTGACGTGGCTTTGGTGGCACCCCGATGAGTCTTTGCCCTCGTTGTTTCCGCCTTGGAGCGAAGAGGCCTTTCTAGCAGAGTGCGACCGGTGGCAACGATTGAGTGAGGGAAGTTTTGGGGCGGAAGACGAGGAGGTCGAGCACTGGGCGCGGTATGCCCGCTGGGCAACGGTGCGCCTGAGACTGGCTCCTCCCTGCCGCGAACCCGTCATGGCGCTCAGGTATGCCAACGCGGTCTGGGAGGGGTTAGCTCTCTTAGATCCTGATGCGCACCGCTATCATCGCCCCGACGTGGCGGTCGCGCTGATTGACTGGTTGAAGGGACTCGCGCCGGCTTCTTCTAGCACCCCCTGGCATCGACAATGGTTTCAAGGGGAGGCGGAGAAAGTCAGGCGGCTTACGGCTGCACAGGTCAGCGATGACGGGCTCTTGCAGGAGCTCAATCGGATTCTCGACGCGCTAGACGCGACACACGAGGGGGAGCGCACATGGGTTTCGGTTTCCTGGGTGCATAGCGCCCACGTGGATCTTGACGAGTGGCGCCGTCACAAAGCCCTCTTGGATCGTCAGCCCAAAGTCGTTGTAAGCCGACCACTGGATACCGTGGACGTGCTATCATGGCCAAAAGCTTCCCCACTGGGCTTCAGCCTAACGCATTCTGAGCATGTGCAAGGCTGGTGGATACGGCCTAGTCGTGAGGGGGATCAGCTGGTGTATGGTCCCAATTCGGGGCCTACGCTGAGCTTTGGCATGTTATTAGGTCTGTGGCGCCACCGAGCCCAGCGATCGCCGTTAACCTGGGCCTTAACGCCGCCGCCCATCATTGAGGGGGGAGTGATCGCCATAGCCATCATCTTAGTGCGTCTGGAATTTTCCTGGGCCCCAGTAACAGAGCATTGGTTTCAATATTGGCAGCAATTGGCGGAGGCGTTGGCAAGCGCAGACAGCCAGCTATTTGGTGAGCAGAAAGACCCCGCGGAGGTTGTCGCTTGGCTCTCACACTTTACAGGTCGTTCAATGGCCGAGCGGTTGGTGCCCTGGGTGTTCCTCCATCCGGGGCATTACATGTTGGCAAAATGGGCATGGGAATATTGGCTGGGCGCCCATGAAGCCTCCTGGGACCATCGTCTATGGCACCAAGGGCCGCTTTTGCCCTATCAGCTGTTTGTCGACCCGGCGGCATCGGTGAGACGGAATATGTAACATCCCCTTGAGAGCGCTGAGCCCTCGAAGGATATTTTCTATTGACAAGTGGAATAACTATAATATAAGTTATTCCAGAGAGGTGATATGCGTGGTGCCCAAATATTGGTCCGTACAGGCGGTATGCGAAGCATTGGACCTGCGTCCGGCGACTTTGCGGCGCTGGCTTATGACCGGCGAGGTACAGAGTGTGCGGTTGGGTCAGGGGAGCCATCGGCGAATTCCCTACGATGAGGTTCAGCGCCTCGCAAATACGATGGGGAAGTCCATCTCCGCTTTGGAACCTCTCCAAGCGGACGCCCGCTATCGGTTAGACGACGCGGCGATCTATTTGGGCGTCAGTATGCGCTTTCTCCGCAATCAGGAACTGTCTCTTACCCAAGGTGGCGAGGTTACGGGTTCTGACATTTTGGGTTGGGAATCGGTGCTATACCGTCCCGGTGATTCATCGGAGACGGCATCTGATGATGACTGGGGGATGGGAGAGGAGGACATCATGTCACATTATGGAATGCATCGCCACGGCCGGGGTCCCATGGGTGGCCGGGGATTTTACGGCGGGCCATGGGATAGCTACGATGAGGTTGAGCGGCCCCATTCGGTGTTGTGGCTCCGGTCGATGAAGCGGCACTTAGAGGCGCGAAAGGCGGATATCGAGGACCGTTTGGCGTGGGTGGAAGAACAATTGCAACGTGCTGAAAAGGACCGTTCGGAGTAAGGGGAGAGCGCACGGGGACGCGGGGCGTTGCACCGGCTAACGGGTGACACCCCCGCGCCTTGTTTTGCCTGCAGGATGGTGGTGCGCCGCAGATGCTGATGAAACGTGCTTGCGATGTCCCGAGCCGTTACGTTACTTTAAAAATAATGAAACATGCGATTCCATGTAAAAGGAGCGAGATCATGACGGCCTCCTCGGAGACACTTTTTACCGTGCCACTTTATACGTTTGCCGAGGCCGATCGCCTGGGCAATGTTCGAACCGGTACGGCCAAGCGATGGCTCGTCGGCTATCGTGATGAGACGCAAAAGGACGGTGTTGTCGTCCGTCCTCCCGTGTCGAACGCCTGTTCGCCCAATGGGGTATCGTTTTGGGATTTGATCGAGGTCATCGTGGTGGGGCAATTGAGAAAAGCGGGCTTTTCTCTGCAGTTGATTCGGCGCATCCACCGGAATTGTCAACAATTGTTTCAGGTGGAGCGGCCGTTCGTCTCGTTATCCTTAAAGGTCGGAGGACGCGAGATCTTTGTTTCGGTTCAGGACGTGTTGGTCGAGGTGGGAAAAAAGCGCGGGCAACAAGCCTGGACCGAGGTGATTGGCCCGTTTCTTGAGGACATTGATTACGAGGCCAATTTGGCGGCATCCTGGTGGCCCTTGGGCCACGACGGGGGCGTGCTCGTCGATCCGCGCTATGGATTTGGACGGCCGGTCATCTCCGGAAAAGGCGTCCGGACAGAAATCATTCGGGAACATTTTGAAGCGAAAAGTTCCATTCATCAGATTGCGGAGGATTTCAATCTCACCGCGGATCAAGTCGAAGCGGCGCTTCGGTTTGAGTTTTCTCGCGTCGCATGATTTTTCTGGATCGGTCGTTGCCGCGAAGCGTGGCCCGGGCGCTGCGCATGGTCAGGAACGATGTCATCTGGCTAGAAGATTGGCCGGCCTTCGATGAAAACACACCCGACATTGTCTGGCTGGAACGCGCCGGCCAGGAAGGGTGGATCGTGGTGACCCGAGACAAACGGATTCGCACACGCCCCCATGAACGGAGCGCGCTCCTGCGATACGGCGTGGGATGTTTTGTCTTAGCCCAAAACCGCAATCTGACCCGTTGGGAATACCTCAAGCTCTTAACAGCGACCCTCGACCACATGGAGACGTTGTTCGACACCACCCCGCGGCCCTTCATCTTTGCTGTCTACAGCGATGGTTCGATTCGCCACGTGCGTCTTAAATAAATCTAATGGGGGCCCAAAAAAGCAATGTCCATCTCCAACATGCGGATTGCTGCGCCATGTCGTGGATCCCATGATGCGGGCGTTTTGGCTCAACCATCCTGGCAAACGTTTGGCTCCGGCACCGTCAGCTGCGACGCCCAACGACCCTCCCTCTAGCGCAGAGACCGCAGCCGGAACCCGCTGCGGCCCCGTTCGTGCGGTCCGCGGGCCGCAGGTCAGGGACGCAAGAAGAAGTCACCAAATCCACGTGACCCGTGGAGGACCGGGAGGACGGCGAGCACGGCTCCGTCGGCGAGGTGGGCCGCGCCGACCGCTGGATAACTGATGGCACCTAGAGCCCCGGCGCCAGCGCCGGTTGACCTCGGTGGTTGGGAGCTGTGCAGGAACCCGAATGATCCCCGGTCGGCAGCGGCGAAGGGGTAAATCGTCCGAGGGGCGCCGTAGGCGCTTTTGCTGTTTTGCGGGGGCATTTGGCTCTGGAGCGCGAGTGGCGGACTGGTGCGAGATCCTTCGATCAGCCCTCGATCCTGTACGACCCGCGCCAGGATGTAACTAAGGTTAGGGGGTTCCACGTGTCTTTCGACAATGCCATTAATGAGTTGGTTCAACAGGTAGCGGTTGCTACAGCGGGTTCTCCTAACGAAACCAATTTGCGCCATGAAATCGAGGAAACCCTGGAGAAGATTTGCAAATCTCTGGACGTTTCGTGGACACCGTTTCAGATTTCACACTGCGCCACAGCCGTTCCGTCAACACATGGACCAACGCCCGCCCTACTTGAGATCTATAACCTCTCTGTCGGGCGATTCGTTCAACTTTAGGTTCGTCAGCATCACGCTAACCAAAGTAGGCGGCCACCGTATCTGGTGGCCGCCTAAGGGAGCATGGCGCCGATGCTTTATAGGGATGGAAGAGACACGAGGTGATGAGTATTTTCGTAAGCCGCGATCGCCTCTTCGTGCAGGAGCGTTTCGCCAATGGAATCTAGCCCCTTGAGTAGTTTTTGGCGCCGCTCAGGATTCACCTCAAATTCTGAGGAAAACCGCCCTTGGGCTTCTCGGATAGTCCCAGCTTCCAAATCAATGGTTAACGTGACGGGCTCCTTCTCGGCCAACTGAAACAGACGGCTGACTGCTTCATCAGGTAAAATCACAGGTAACAAGCCGTTTTCAAAGCAGTTGTTGTAGAAGATGTCCGCAAAGGATGGCGCAATAATGGCTCGAAAGCCAAAATCCGCCAGCGCCCACGGCGCGTGCTCGCGCGAAGATCCGCAACCAAAATTGGCGCCCGCGAGCAAAATAGTCGCGGTGTTATATGGCGGTTGATTAAGGATAAAGTCAGGGCGAGGGTGGCCATCGTCATCAAATCGCCAGTCAAAGAACAGAAACTGGCCAAAACCCGTGCGCTCGATCCGCTTCAAAAATTGTTTCGGAATGATTTGATCGGTGTCCACGTTGCTGCGGTTAAGCGGAGCAACCAGCCCTGTGTGACGCACGAATTCCTTCATTGCAGCACCTCCGAGGATAGCGAACGAACGTCTGTCAGGTGACCGGTAATCGCGGCGGCAGCCGCCATTTCCGGACTCACTAAATGCGTGCGTCCTCCACGGCCCTGACGCCCTTCAAAGTTGCGGTTTGAGGTCGACGCGGAGCGTTCGCCAGGCGCCAAAATGTCCTCATTCATGCCGAGGCACATACTGCAGCCGGGCTCGCGCCATTCAAAGCCGGCTTCGCGAAAGATGCGATCCAGTCCTTTTTCTTCGGCCGCTCGCTTGACGCGTCCCGAACCTGGCACCGCCATGGCGCGCACGCCTGGTGCCACATGATGGCCTTGGATTACACGGGCAGCGCGCTCGAGATCTTCTAGCCGACCATTGGTGCAGGAGCCAATAAAGACACGCTGAATCGGAATCTCTGAAAGTGGCGTGCCCGGCGTAAGGCCCATGTATTGAAGCGCCTTTTTCATCATTTCCCGGCGCACCGGATCGGGCTCGTCCGCGGGATCGGGCACGCGTTCGGTGATAGGGGCGCTCATCTCCGGGTTGGTGCCCCAGGTCACCATCGGAGCAAGCTGGCTGATGTCTACTTCCACGACGCGATCGAACTGAGCACCCGGATCAGTTGCCAACGCCAGCCAGCGCTGACGGGTTTCTTCCAGCGCTGCGCCTTTGGGTGTATAGGGGCGCGATGCAAGATAGGCAATGGTGGTTTCGTCCGGGGAAATCATTCCAGCCCGCGCGCCCGCTTCAATCGACATATTGCAGAGCGTCATGCGCTCTTCCATGCTCAGCTTGGACACCGCGTCGCCGGTGTACTCGATAACATACCCGGTGGCACCTGCTACCCCAATCTGTCGGATCAAGGCCAAGATCATGTCTTTGGCAGTCGTGCCCGGGGGGCGCTGACCCACAAAACGGACTTCCATCGTTTTGGGACGGCTTTGCCACAGAGTTTGGGTTGCCAGCACGTGCTCCACTTCGCTGGTGCCAATGCCAAAGGCCCAGGCGCCAAACGCGCCGTGCGTAGACGTGTGACTGTCCCCACAGACAATGGTCATGCCCGGTTGAGTGAACCCCATTTCCGGACCAATAATATGGACAATGCCTTGGTCGGGATGATGCAGGTCAAAAAGAGGCACGTCAAACTCGCGGCAATTGATAGCCAGCTGCTCCATTTGGCGGCGGGCAATCTCGTCGTGAATGGGTAGCGAGCGGTCGCTGGTGGGCACGTTGTGGTCCATGACCGCCAGCGTCAAGTCTGGTCGACGCACGCGTCGGCCTGCCTGACGGAGCCCTTCAAACGCTTGAGGCGACGTGACTTCATGAATATAATGGCGGTCAATATAGATTAATGCCGCCTTGTCGGGCGACTCCTGATAGACGATATGCTGCGACCAGATCTTGTCAAAGAGTGTCTCAGCTGCCATAGTCACCAATCCTTCCGTGGCCGGGGTGTTGTCCCCCATTGTACCGTGATTGGGTGCTTGAAGCTAGAGGTTTGGATTGATGCCAAAAGGACGCGTGAGCATTCGTGACTATCTTCTCACAAAAAAGGAACCGCGTCCCAGTCATTGCAACCTACGTTGGAGAATCCTTCAGGCCCCATCCTTTGGGGGGCTCCGGAGGACGTCAGGGATGCGGGTCGCATGCGCTTAAAACGAATGCCCGTATTGGCCAACTATCGGATGATCCGTAACCACGCTTGATTATTCGAGCTAAAGCAGGATAATTAACGATAATACGCGCCTTTATTTTAACCGTGCGTGAATAGTTAACGCTTTATGGGAAAAGTCAAGAAGCCGAGTTAGGCTGAGGAGGGGTTTGGGTGGATCATCATTCTTCATCGGACGTCCGGGCGCGGAGCCGCGTGACGGTTGACGGCCCGGAGCGGGCACCGCATCGCAGCATGTACCGGGCCACCGGCCTTACCGATCAGGATTTTCGGCAACCATTCATAGGAGTGGCCAATTTAGCGACCGAGGTGACACCGTGCAATTTCCATTTGCATCAGGTGACGAGAGAGGTCAAGGCGGGCGTTCGCGAAGCGGGCGGCACACCCATTGAATTTCCGGCGATTACCGTCAGCGATGCCATTGCGATGGGGCACCAGGGGATGAAGGGGTCGCTTATTAGTCGAGAAATTATTGCCGATTCGATTGAGATCGTCACCTTTGCTGAGGGATTTGACGCCTTGGTCGCGGTCGGCGGGTGCGACAAGAACCTGCCGGGAATTTTGATGGCTGCTGCACGCCTTAACGTGCCTACCGTGGTGCTTTATGGCGGAACCATGATGCCGGGGCAGTTCCGCGGCAAATCCGTCAGCGTCGAAGATGTCTTTGAGGCTGTGGGTGCCCATGCGGCAGGGCGTATGAGCGATGAGGAGCTTGATGAGTTGGAGCGTGTCGCCTGCCCAGGCCCAGGAACGTGCGGGGGGTTGTTTACAGCTAATACTATGGGCACGCTGGTGGAAACGCTGGGCATGGCCAAGCTGGGAACTTCGGCCATCCCCGCCATGCATCCCGAGCGTCAGGTGGCCGCGCGCCAAGTCGGAAAACAAATCTTGGATACGCTTGCTCAAGGCATTCGTCCCCGCGACGTGCTGACTGTGAAGGCTTTTGAAAATGCCATTCGGGTAGCAGCAGCACTCGGCGGATCTACGAATAGCGTGCTGCACCTGATGGCCATTGCCGGTGAGGCCAAGGTTCCGTTGACCCTAGAAGACTTTGACCGCATTAGCCGGGAGACGCCTCACATTGGTAACCTGAAGCCCGGCGGCGAATACCTGATGGCGGATCTGTTTCGCGTCGGCGGCGTGCCCTTGATTTTGCGTCGACTGTTGGATGCTGGCCTTCTACACGAGGACGCGCTGACGATTACGGGTCGGACCTTGGGAGAGGAAATTCGCGAATTTCCGCTGCCCGATGACCCAGAGGCCGAGCGCGTGGTCTATCCGGTGGCAAAGCCGCTCCATCCGGACGGCGCACTGGTCATCTTAAAGGGGAATCTCGCATCCGAAGGCGCGGTGCTGAAGATTACCGACCCTTCGGGAAAGGTAAGTTTTCGCGGGCGGGCGCGGGTCTTTGACGGAGAGGAAAACGCGTTTCATGCGATTTCCCAAGGTGAAATCCAGTCAGGGGACGTGGTGGTGATTCGCTACGAGGGACCCCAGGGCGGGCCCGGCATGCGGGAAATGCTGAGCGTGACCGCGGCTATTGTCGGGCAGGGCCACGTGTCGGACGTCGCCATGGTGACGGATGGACGATTTTCCGGGGCCACGCGCGGACCGATGGTGGGCCACGTCTCGCCGGAAGCGTGGGTTGGGGGCGTCATTGCCCTCGTCGAGGACGGCGATGAAATTATTATCGATTCCGAGCGGCGGCAACTCACCGTTAACGTGCCTGATGAGGAACTCGAACGGCGTCGAGCTCGTTGGGTGCGGCCGGACCCGCAGTACACCGAAGGCGCCCTGGCCAAATACCAGCGACTATTTGCCTCGGCGAGTCTGGGGGCGCGAACCACCATATGGGACAGCTAAAAAATTTTTTGGGGGGTAGCAGGAATTTTCGCTTGTTCAGAGAATAACTATCTCCCATAATAGCGAATGAGGCCTCGAAGTGACCTGGGAGATCGCCCGTTAACGGCGAGATGGGGACGAGGGCGGAACCAGACGCGTTGGCGGCGGATCAAATAAACGTTCCAGGTTCGACAAGATCTTACTTTCGCGGTTCGTGTTTGCTATAATAACGCATAATTGTTGTGATGATGGGGAGCGCTGCGTAAGACGGTTTCAAGCGACTTAGGGGTTGGTGCAAGCCTAAGACGTCAAGTGCAGATCCTCGCCCCGGAGCTCTTTTTTCGATGTGTATGCGGAGAAAAAAGCGGGTCATGCCGTTATCCATGTCGAGCCTCGCCAGTAGGCGGGGGAAGAAGGGTGGTACCACGTGCAAGCGTCCCTTTCCTGCGGGAAAGGGACGTTCCGTTTATAGAGAAGATTCAATCGAGGGAGGGAAGGGGCTAATGGCACATCGCATCGTGATTCGTATGGCGGCCGCCTCAGGCGCGGAAGCCCGTCTGTGGGCTCTGGTTAATCAGCGTCATATTGACGTGACCCGAGCCTGGTTTGAAAAAGATCGGCGAGAAAACCGGATTAAAGCAACCTTGGAGGTGGATCTGGACGTACTGGCAACCCGACGCTTGATGCGCCAACTCCAGCGCCATCTGGATATTCAGTACATTGCCCTGGAATCCGGAGACTCCTTCGATTTGTCCGTCAGTCCGCAATTGATTGGCAAACACACACGCCGGCTACGCATTCCGGTAAAGAAAGGGGCTTGTCTATGAACGCCAAAATTTACTACGACCAAGATGCCGACCTGGCCCTGATTCAATCTCGAGTGGTGGCCATTATCGGATACGGCAGCCAAGGCCATGCGCACGCGTTAAACTTGCGAGACAGTGGGGTGCGCGTGGTGGTGGGGATCCGGGAGGGTGCGTCCCGCGACCGCGCGCGCCGGGACGGGCTGGAGGTGATGGAGGTTCCAGAGGCCGCACAAAAGGCCGACGTGATTATGATCTTGGCACCTGACCACGTCCAGCCAGATTTGTACCGCACAGCGATTCAACCCCACTTGACCGCCGGAAAGGCGTTAGCCTTTGCTCACGGGTTTGCCATTCATTTTGGTGAGATAGTGCCGCCAAAAGACGTAGACGTGTTTATGATTGCGCCGAAGGCTCCCGGTCACCTGGTCCGTCGCTTGTACCAAGAAGGCCAGGGCACGCCGTGCTTGATGGCGGTGCATCAGGATGCAACCGGGCAAGCGCGAGCATTGGCGCTGTCATATGCCAAGGGCATTGGCGGCACCCGGGCTGGCGTCATTGAAACCACCTTTAAAGAAGAGACGGAAACCGATTTGTTTGGCGAACAGACGGTGTTGTGTGGAGGGATCGCGTCGCTCATTCAGGCGGGGTTCGAGACCCTGGTCAACGCCGGATATCAACCCGAGATTGCCTACTTTGAGACGCTCCACGAAATGAAACTCATTGTCGATTTGATGTACGAGGGCGGTATTAGCGCCATGTGGTATTCGGTGTCGGATACCGCGGAATGGGGCGGCTTAACCGTGGGGCCGACAATGATCTCGGAGGCGACGCGCCAACGCATGCAGGAAGTGTTACGGGCCATTCAAGATGGCTCTTTTGCGAAGGCCTGGATGCAGGAAAACCGCCAGGGACGGCCGCACTTTCAGGCACTGAGGGAAGCTGCCCGCAATCACCCCATTGAAAAGGTGGGGCGCGAACTCCGATCGATGATGTCGTGGCTCAGGCCGTCTGTCGAGGCCGAGGTGACTGAGGAGGGACGCTAGGCGCATGAGCGACCGCGTCATCATTTTTGACACCACGTTGAGGGATGGCGAGCAATCCCCCAGGGTGGCCTTGACCGTGGCGGAAAAGGTGGAGATTGCTCACCAATTGGCGCGTCTCGGGGTTGACGTCATTGAGGCAGGATTTCCCGTGTCGTCATCTGGGGATTTTGACGCTGTGCGGGCGATTTCAGGGGAAATTTCCGGACCCACGATTGCTGCATTAGCCCGCTGTGAAGAGCAAGACCTGGAGGCGGCGATTCGCGCCTTGGAGCCGACGGCCCATGCCCGCTTGCACGTGTTCATTGCCACGTCGCCCGTGCACATGGAGGCCAAACTGAAATTGAAGCCCGATCAGGTGCTCGAGCGCATTGACCGGTTTGTGCGGTTCGCCCGGCAGCATGTGGCAGACGTTGAGTTTTCGGCAGAGGATGCCACCCGCTCGGATCGCGATTTTTTGCTGGATGCAGTGTGCGTGGCAGTGGAGGCAGGCGCGCGCACGATTAACATTCCCGACACGGTGGGCTACGCAATGACAGATGAGTTTCGGCAGCTGATCAGTGGTGTGCGAGCTGAGTTGCCGGACGAGGTCATTCTGTCGGTCCATTGCCATGATGATCTAGGCCTGGCGGTGGCGAATTCACTGGCTGGTATCCTGGCTGGGGCGCGGCAAGTCGAGGTGGCGGTGAATGGCATTGGCGAACGGGCGGGCAACGCTGCCTTGGAAGAGGTCGGCGTGGCTCTTGCCGCTCGCCGCGACGTTTTTGACGTTCAGCATCAGTTAAACCTCCAGGAAATGTATCGCACCAGTCAGCTGGTCAGCCGTCTTACTGGAATGGTGGTTCAACCTAACAAGGCCATTGTGGGGGCGAATGCCTTTCGGCATGAATCTGGCATTCATCAGGATGGTATCCTGAAGGATCCGCGCACCTATGAGTTCTTAGATGCGACGGCATTGGGCCAGGGGAGTCACCTGGTGCTGGGCAAGCACTCTGGGCGCCATGCGCTGAGCGAACGGCTTGAACGGCTGGGCATCGCCTACACGGTCGAGGATCTGCGGCAGATGCAGCACCAGATTAAGAAGTTGGCGGAGGGTAAGCGGGTCATTAACGATGAGGAGCTTTATCGGATCTGGCAGTCGTTACCCCAATCGGAGGTCGGAAATCGGCGTTCAAGCTTGGGGAGCTAGCAAGGGAGCGAAGTGTTTGGGCGGGCAACCGACGTGGAGGGCCTGACCGAAAACTTGGCGGCGCAAGCCCCGCGCTTCAGCGCTGGGGATCAGCCGCCCGGTCTTTAGGAGGTGAGTTCGTTGTCATCATCAAGCAATCCATCGAACACCAAAAGCGGGTATGAGGTCCGGCGGCTACAGTTGGAGCCGACTCCGCAACTCGATGCCCTGGTCCGAGCGGCCGGTGATCTCTATACGCGCACAGTAATCAGCTTTTGGCGCACGGTGCGCAAGCACGGTCTATGGCTCAAGCCATCCGCCATGATGCGTTGGCATACCTCGGATCAGTTGCACGCCCATAGCGCCGATGCCGTCGTCCAGGGTTTCTATGCAGCGCTGAAGTCCTGGCGGAAGCGGCGCAAGACCGATCCGCACGCCAAGCCCCCGCATCGTCGCCGCCGGTATTATCGGGTGCAGTGGAAATCCTCCGCCATCCGGGTGCAGGACGGCTCTCTCGTGCTGTCTAATGGGCGGGGCCATGCGCCGTTGGTTGTACCGTGGTCGTGGGAAGCTCCGGTGTTGGTCGAACTCGGGTGGGCGGGAACCGCCTATGAACTGCGGGCCGTGTACTCCCGGCCCACGGCAGAACCCGTCACCGCCGGAAAGGTTGCTGGCGTTGATCTGGGAGAAGTCCACCTGGCGGTGGCCCACGACGGAGAGCGCACCGTCATCGTCAACGGCAGGAAGCTACGGTCCATACGACAGTACCAAAACAAGCTGAAAGCGACGCTGGCCGCCAAGCAGGCTCGCCGGAAGAAGGGCTCTCGCCGCTGGCGGAAGCTCCAGCGGAGCAAGCGGAAACAGCTCCGCAAGCTCGATCACCAGATGCACGATATTCTGCACAAGCAAACGACCACCCTGGTCTCCACCCTCCATGCGAGCGGGGTGCAGACGGTCGCGATTGGCGACGTGCGGGATCTGCGGCAACGGGTGGATTACGGGCCCACCGCCAACCAGCGCATCCACCAGATGGTCACGGGCCAAGTCCGTTGGATGGTCACCTACAAGGCGAAACGGTTAGGAATGCGGGTCGAACTCCAAGACGAAGCCTACACCTCGCAGGAGTGCCCCCGCTGCGAACATCGGCACAAACCGCGTGGCCGCGAATATCTTTGTCCCGCCTGTGGTTTCCGCTTCCACCGGGATGGCGTCGGCGCAATCAACATCCGACGCAAGTATCTGGGCTCCGGCCCAGTAGTTGGGGCGATGGCGTCCCCCACGGGCGTGCGGTGGCATCCCCACCGGCGCGTCTGCGTAGCTCGCTAGCGCGAGAAAGAATCCCCGCGCTTTAGCGCTGGGGAGAACGTCAAGCACGAGATAATTCGACCCCGCCCTGGCCTGACCACCATCATGCGCGACTGTGCTATGATGTCACACGACGACGTGGATGAACTAGGCGGCGTGGCGTGCTAAGAAGTCGGGAACCTCGTGCTCGCGGCTCAGGGTAAGGCGAGGATGAACGCGGTTAGGGGTTTTGGCCGCAATGGGGGCCCGATGGCGACAGTTCCCTTCCATGGAGGGGTTTCTGGTCGTGGTTGCCACACCTCAGTCGAGGTTTTGGCGTGTAACGACGGACAAACGAGGTGATGCGTGGTGGCAATAACCGACGAAGCGAGAGTACGCGATGCCTGGCGCGACATGGTGGATTTGTTGTGGGATCGCCTGGATCACGTGGTGCGCGAGGAGGCGGGCGCTACCCTCATCCACACGGCGGATGCTTTGGTGAATTGGGCGCGTGACGGACGGCGGGGCGAACAGCAAGCCGTGCCCTCGCTTGAGGGGACGTCGATGGCGCGGTTGGCGCGGTTCATGGCGGAGCGCGTTCGTCTACAGAATCTTGCTGAGGATCTCTCGCGCATGCGGTTGGTGCGGGAAAACCGCGGTAATTTAGAGCGCTCGCTGAGGGGATCGTTGGACACATTGGCGATGCGCCTCACAAACGAGCCGCCTCTGGTGAGAGGGATTGACCTGGAAGGTCATTTGGTGTTAACCGTGCATCCTACGGAAAGTACCCGGCGCACGGTGCTGCAGCACATTCGGCGTCTGGCGGATTTGCTTGACGACCTCGAGCATGCGCGCGGTCACGAGCGCTTGCGTTATCTTAAGACCGTGGACGAACATCTGCGTGCCTTGTGGCGCACCCCGGCACAGCGGACAGCAAAGCCTCAGGTGCGCGACGAGGTGGAACTCGGCTTGGATTATGTGGCTCATTCGCTGTTTGAGACCATGAGCCAAGTTGAGGTAGGCATTAATGAGCTCTTGGAATCTCACGGTGTGGGGCGTTTGACCTGGGTTGTGGATTCGTGGATTGGCGGGGACCGCGATGGCCATCCGTTTGTTGACGCCAAGATTACGGCGATGACGTTAGACCGTCATCGGGAAACGGCCCTAAACTTATATCAGGAACCGTTGATCCAATTAGAGCATCTTTTGTCTGCCGCGGCCGGTGAGGTGCGCCATCCAGAGCGGTTGCAGTACTGGCTGGACGAGACTGCCAAGGAATTTCCTGCCGCGGCTACCTCGCTCAAGGAACGGTATCCGGAAGAGCCCTTGCGCCAAATGATTGGCCTCGTCCGCGAAAAATTGATGGCCACAGCCGAGGCGACTGATACGTCTAACGGTTACCCGAATCATCACGCCTTTTGGCAAGATTTACGATTAGTGGCGGAATTTTGGGATGATGACCCCCATCATTGGCCCCAGGAACTCCGTCAATTGCTTAGTGAGGTAGAGATTTTCGGCTTTCATTTAGCGACACTAGACATTCGCCAACATAGCCGCGTCCATGAACGCGCGGTGGCGGAAATCGCTTTAGGCTACGGAACGTGGTCGGAAAACGAAAAACTGGCTCATTTACAAGGACTGTTAACCCGTCCACAGCCATGGCTGCCTGAAACCCCGGAGACCCGCGACCTTTACGAGACATTGCGGGTGGTGCAGGATCGCCGGCGGCGGTATGGGTCGAGTGTGGTGGAGCGTTACCTTGTGAGCATGGCGCATGCAGCCAGTGATCTGTTAGAGGTAATGGTCCTGATGCGTGCCGTGGATCCGGATCTCGATTTGGAAATCATCCCCGTGGTGGAAACCCTGGAGGATCTAAATCGCTGGGATGCGGTTTTAGAGGAATTGCGGCAAATCCCCGCATGGCGCCAGTATTGGGCGCGGCATGGGGACCGCCAAGAGATCATGTTGGGTTATTCCGACAGCACGAAAGATGCTGGGGTCTTTACGGCAACCTGGGCCATTTACGCGGCGGAGCGGCGGTTAATTCAATGGGGAGAGGCACACCAGATCAAGATTGGATTTTTCCACGGTCGCGGGGGGGCGCTGGGGCGCGGCGGCGGTCCCACCTCAATGGCTATTCTGGCGCAGCCGCCAGGAACCCTGAGCCATCGCTTCCGCATTACCCAGCAAGGGGAAGTGCTGTCCCAGAAGTTTTTGTTGCGGGACTTGGCGTTTCGCAGTGTTGAACTGATGTTGACCGCACACGTCACGCAGGTGTTGTACCCGGTGGACGAGCCATCGCACGAAGTCGACGCCATTATGCATGACTTAGCGCGCGTGGCCCATGAAGCGTACCGCGGGTTAATTGACGAGGACGGTTTTTGGGAGTACTTTCTGGATGTGACGCCCATTCGCGAGATGGCTGCGTTGAATTGGGGATCGCGACCGTCTTGGCGTGAGCAGTTTCAGTTTGATGATTTGCGAGCGATTCCTTGGGTCTTTTCATGGAACCAAAACCGCATGGGGATTCCGAGTTGGTACGGAGCGGGGACCGCGCTCGAAGGGTTATTGCAGCGCATGTCGTTGGACGAGGTGCGCAAGTTGCGGGACTCATGGCCGTTTTTGGCGACACTGTTGCACAATTTAGAGCTAGCGGTGGTCAAAGCGGATCTCCACGCGGCACGGGAATACCAGGACTTAACCAGTCGTGAATTGCGCGACCGCTTTTGGCCGGTCATTGCGCGCGAGCACGATCGCCTGGCGACGGTGCTGAAAACCATTAACGGAACCGATCAATTGCTGAGCGGACATCCGCGCATCCAACGAACAGTGGTCTGGCGCAACCCTTACGTCGATGCGCTCAATCATCTGCAAGTAAAGCTTCTACGCCAATTTCGGGACACCGGCGACACCGAGCTTTTACCGGTGCTGGCGCAGACGATGGAAGGCATTGCCTTGGGGGTGCGCAACACCGGCTAGTCAGGGTGCGACAAGGTGAAATGATTCTCTAACGGTGTGGTGAGCACGACCATGGTTTCCGCGCGATGAAAGCCGCGAATCTTGCCGATGAGGTCAAACAGGACCGCCTGAAGATGTTCATGGCTCTCCGCCCGGACTTTGACAATGCAGTCAAACCGACCAGCGACGAGGTAGGCGCTTTCGACTTCGCGAATCTTGGCCAGGTCTTCCAGTACCGAATAGGAGGCCTGGCCTTGTTCAGTTTGCAGAGCAATGAGCGCAGTGACGGGGTAACCAACCAGCGACCAGTTGACAGCGGCATGATAGCCCTGAATAATGCCGAGTTGCGCCATCTTTTTTACACGCTCATGCACGGTTGCCCGTGAGACGCCTAGCTCCCGGGCAATATCTTGGAAAGACACGCGGGCGTTGGCGACTAAAAATTCGAGAATCCGCCGATCCTGCTGATCCAGGTGTACCCGCGCACGAGCCGGTTGACCTCCGAACGGCAAACACTTCACCTCATCTCAGTTGCGCAATGGGGGATCTTTCCCTCATTTTAATCTCATCTTAGACGAAGTGCGAACCGTTGGCCATTGGCTAGCACGCGGAAGGGGTGCCTTGCCTGGTAGTCCATTGAATATTCCATCAGATCGTGATATGTTGTCTCTATCGGCTTCTCACTAAACAATGTTTGGTGAATATGGTTAATATCATGACAATGTTCAAAGGGAGGGTATCATGACAGACGATGTTAAGTCCGGCAAGTGGTCTTGGGATGACTTCAGGGACGCGGTGAGGACCGGGGAGATAGATACGGTGATGGCTGGCTTTGTCGACATGCAGGGTCGATTGGTGGGAAAGAGGGTGCCAGCGCCGTATTTTCTTGAAGAGGTAGCGGATTCCGGCGTCCATTTTTGCAAATATTTGCTCGGAACCGACATGGAAATGTCGACCCCTGGCGGCTTTCAGTTGATGAACTGGGATGAAGGCTATGGCGATTGGACGGTCGTCATTGACCGCTCGACGCTAAGACGGATTCCCTGGCTGCCGGGGACGGCGTTGGTGCTGGGCGATGTGGTGGACCACGAGGGGCATTTGGTAGAGATCGCGCCGCGGACCATCTTGCGCCGACAGGTCGAACGAGCGCGTCAAATGGGTTTTGAACCAATCATGGCCACCGAATTGGAGTTTTATTTATGGAATGAAACGTACGAAACGGTCCATGAAAAGGGCTACCAAAACCTAAAAACCTTTGGTTGGTATCTAGAGGACTACCACTTTTTGCAGAGCTCGAAGGCCGAACCCTTTTATCGCCAAGTGCGCAATCAGATGCGGGCAGCCGGGATCCCGGTCATTTCCGGTAAAGGCGAGGCGGGCCCGGGACAGTACGAAATCAATCTGGCGCATGGACCTGCGCTGGAAGCGGCCGATCATCACGCGATCTATAAGCATGGGATTAAGGAGATTGCCATGAGTCACGGGTTGGCTGTTTCCTTTATGGCGAAACCTGACCACACGTTGACCGGCTCTAGTTGTCATGTGCATGTGAGCCTGACCGATCGGGAGCGGCAAGCGCCAGCCTTTCAAAGTCCTAATTCCCACGAGCGGCTACTGTCGGAAACGGGCGAGCAGTTCTTAGCGGGCGTGTTAGCCTTGTCACGGGAATGGACGTTACTGATGGCGCCCACCGTGAACTCCTACAAGCGTTATGCCAGCCAAAGCTGGGCGCCGGTGAATATTGCCTGGGCCTATGACAACCGGACAGTGGGGCTGCGGGTTGTGGGGCAAGGCGCCCACGTGCATATTGAGGATCGCTTGCCAGGGGCCGATGCCAATCCCTACGTGACGTTAGCCGCTATTTTGGCGGCAGGCCTTTGGGGAATTGAGCACCGCTTGACGTGCCCCCCGCCGGTAAATCAGAATGCCTACGAACGGGAGGATTTGCCACGGGTGCCGCGCCGCCTTACGGAAGCGATTACACTGTTTGAGGAGAGTGCGGCAGCTCGCGCAGTGTTTGGCGATGACGTCGTGGATCATTATGTTAATGCGGCGCGGGTAGAACAAGATGCGTTTGACGCGGTGGTGACAACCTGGGAGCGCCAACGTTATTTTGAGCGCATCTAACTATTCTTATGATCACCTAATTATCATCCAAAAACGTGAGAGTGAAGAAGGGGGGAAGGCGGCTTTTTCTCCGCCCTAAAGGACGGAATCGCCGCCGATCTATGATGGATCGCTTAAAGGGGCAAGTCGCGTTAGTGACGGGAGCCGGCAGTGGAATGGGTCGGGTGGTGGCCTCCATGTTTGCTCGCGAGGGTGCCGCCATCGTGGCTTTTGATGTGAGTGCGGCGGCGGTGGCAGAAACCCAACGCTTGATTGAGGGAGAAGGGGGCGCGGTCGAGGCGGTGGTCGGCGATGTCTCAGATGAAGCCGCCGTGAAAGTCGCGGTGGAGCAAGCGCTGAACCGCTTTGGCAAGCTGACCGTCTTATATAACAACGCCGGAATTATGCCGGAAGCGGATCATTCGGTGTTGGATACCGAGGTCAATGTCTGGGATGAGGTCCAGGCGGTGAACGTGCGCGGCATTTATCTGGTGTGCAAGCACGGGATTCCGGCCTTAATTGCCAATGGCGGCGGTTCCGTGATTAACATTGCTTCATTTGTGGCTTTTGTCGGGTGCACGGTGCCGCAAGATGCGTATACCGCCAGCAAAGGGGCCGTCATTGCGTTAACCAAGTCGTTGGCGGCACAGTTCGGTCCGCATCACGTGCGCGCGAACGCTATCTGTCCAGGGCCAATTGAAACCCCGCTGCTGACCGATTGGCTTTTAACTAACCCTGAAGCCAAGGCGCTAAGACTCAACCGCATTCCGCTCGGGCGCTTTGGCAAGCCCGAAGATGTCGGACATTTAGCCGTTTATCTAGCCTCCGACGAATCCAGCTGGATGACGGGTGCTAGCTTAAACATCGACGGGGGCATCACCTCATACTACTTCTAGGAGAAGGGAGCATGGCTATGGACAAGTGGGCGGCCTGGGTGGGCGGCGCCCCCTATACCGGCGCGGGGGAATACTTCACAGTCGATGAACCAGCTACGGGGCACGTCTTGGCGGAAGTCTCGAAATTGGGACCGGAGGATGTCGACCGCGCCGTGCGCACTGCGCGCACCCAATTCGAATCGGGAGTCTGGCAGAACCAGAGTGCGACGCAGCGAGGCAAAGTATTGCTGCGCATGGCACAGTTGATTCGAGATGAAGTGGAGACACTGAGTCAACTCGAAGCTCGTCAAGTGGGAAAGCCCATTCGCGATGCGCGAGATGAGGTGTTAACGGCGGCTGATTGCTTTGAATTTTATGCCGGGGCCGCTAACAAACTCCACGGGGACACGATTCCCGTGTCGCAGCCAGGATTGGACTACACGATCAGGGTACCAGTGGGGGTCGTGGGCCTCATTGTACCGTGGAATTTTCCGTTTCTCATCACGGCCTGGAAAGTGGCGCCGGCACTGGCGGTTGGGAACAGTGTGGTGGTCAAGCCGGCGTCATATGCGCCGCTGACCGCTTTGAAGCTGGGACCCATTGCGCAGGCAGCTGGCGTGCCCGACGGGGTCCTCAATATTGTGACAGGTCCCGGAGGGCAAACGGGGGAAGCGTTGGCCAGCCATCACGACGTCGACAAGATTGCCTTTACGGGCGAAACGACGACCGGCAGCCGTATTCTCGCATTGGCGGCGGCCCGGGTGGCCCGCGTCTCCTTAGAATTGGGTGGGAAATCGCCGACTATTGTGTTTCCTGACGTTGATGTCGATATGGTAGCGCGCCTAGCCGTGGCGTCTGCCTATGCCAATGGCGGCCAGGATTGCTGCGCGCGCAGCCGCCTTTTGGTCCACCGCGATATTGCGGAGGCATTTACCGAGCGCTTTCAAGGCTATGTCCGCCAGCTTAAGATCGGTGATCCGCTAGATCCGACCGTGGACATGGGGCCGTTGGTATCGTTGGCGCACCGGGATCGCGTGCGTCGGTATGTGGAGAGCGGAGTTCAGGAAGGGGCGCGGTTGGTATTGGCCCCTGAGGCATATTCGGTTCCCACCCACGGATTTTATCAGGCACCGGCGGTATTTAGCGAAGTCTCGGAATCCATGACGATCGTGCAAGAAGAAATCTTTGGTCCAGTGTCGACGATTCAGGTGTTTGACACCGAGGAAGAGGCAATCGCCAAGGCCAATGCCACGCCGTATGGACTGTCTGGCTCCGTGTTTTCCCGCGACATTGGGCGGGCCCTCAGGGTCGCTCACCGAGTCAAAAGCGGGGTGCTGAGCGTCAATAGCATTAAAAGCGTGCACTTAGAGGCGCCCTTCGGGGGATTTAAGATGAGCGGCATTGGCCGGGAACTGGGTTTGGAGGCGCTAGAGCTATATACCGAAGTGAAGAACATTTTTGTGGCCTTAGATTAACGATCGCGGGGGGTGTTAAAAGGCTAGGTTAAGGGTTGGTAAAGTTCGCAAAAGGCAGCAGGATTTCAGCGGCTTTCGGCGAATAATCTGAGCAGAGCATGAATAAATCATCCCTTCCACTTCTCTTGGGCTGGAGTACAAGGAGACGCCCGAGGCAATCTGGGAAGTCATCTTGTCGATGAGGTGTACGAAGGTCCAGGGAAGTCTTTTTGTACCCTTTTTCCGTTATGTCATGGCTGGTATGTTGTGATGCGAAACCGGAACTGAAATGTTAATCGTGCTGCCATGTCAACTGGCGCGATTGCGCACCCAGAAAAGGAGGACGTTAGAATGAGCGACGAGCGAAGAGAAGGCGATGAGACCCGGTCGCTAGAACATGTCCGGCTCAGCCGCCGCACCATGTTGAAGTACGCATTAGGGACGACGGCAGGTCTCGCCGGTGCCAGTATGTTGTCCGGTTTTCGGTTGGCGTCGGCCCACCAGATGATGAGGTCGGCGGTGGCCATGCGCGGGGCGGGAATTCCCATTGGGAAGTTAGAGCACTTGGCCAAGAAAGAGGGGAAATTAACCGTCATTGCGCTGCCCCCCAACTGGGCTAACTATGGCCAGATTATCCGCACCTTTCAAAAGAAGTACGGCATTGCGGTTAACAGCCTGGCGCCTGACGACTCCTCTGCTCAAGAACTGCAAGCCGTGGTTTCGTATAAAAATAGCCAGAGCCTGGAGCCCGACGCAGTCGACGTCGGCCCGCCGTTTGCCGCCAAGGGCAAGAGCGAAGGATTGTGGGCTCCCTACAAAGTAGCGACCTGGAATACGATTCCTGACAATTTAAAGGATCCGGATGGTTACTGGACGGGCGACTATTATGGGGTCGTCGCCTTTGGTGCCAATCGAGACGTGGTGAAAACCATGCCGGAAGACTGGAAGGATTTGCTGAAACCGGAGTATCGCAACATGGTGTCCATTGACGGCGATCCAAGGACGGCGCAAGATGCCTTTATGGCCGTGTTTGGCGCAGCTTTGGCCAACGGCGGGTCGCTCGACAACATTGAACCGGGCATTGAATTTTTCGCGGAGCTCAAGAAACGCGGCAACTTTATTCCCGTGGACAACTACCCGGCGGATATCGCCAAGGGAACGACGCCCATTGCGATTAAGTGGGACTATCTCCTCATTGGATACAAGTATCAGTGGCACGGCAATCCGCCGCTGACCGTTGTGGTACCGCCGTCTGGTGTGGTAGGCGGTTTTTACTGCCAGGCCATTAGCCGTTACTCCTATCACCCGGATGCAGCCCGTCTGTGGGAAGAGTTCCTGTACTCCGATGAGGGACAAATTCTCTACCTGGAAGGGTACGCCCATCCCGTCCGTTACAACAACTTGGTTAAGGAGGGCAAAATTCCCCCGGCGTTGGCTAAGAAATTGCCTCCGGCCGAGGCGTACGCCCGAGCGCAATTTCCCACAGTTGCGCAGCTGAATAAGGCGGCGCGCGTCGTTCAAGCTCAGTGGGGACCCAAGGTGCTGGGAGTGTAAGTCGCAGCAAAACGGGAAGAGAGGGAATGAGATGGCTGAGGTCAGCTTAGCCCGTGCAGAGCCAGCTGTGGCTCAACGCGTCCGCGGTCTCGTCGGGGCGGTGTGGTTTCTTCCGCTTGCCGTGTTTAGCCTCATCTTTTTATTTCTTCCCTCGATTGGTCTCTTTGTGGGAAGCGTTGCAGGCTCACACGGCGCGACACTGACATATTACGCGCAGCTGTTTCAAGCGCAATATCTCGATGCCTACAAGGTGAGCGTGGAGTTAAGTGCGGCCACGGCTATCATTGGGGCTTTCGCGGGATTGGTACTGGCCTGGGCGGTGGTGGGCGGAGGGCTCCCTCGAGTGCTTCGCCCATTCACCCTGACCTTTTCGGGTGTCGCGTCCAACTTTGCTGGAATTCCCTTGGCGTTTGCCTTTACATCGACGTTGGGACCTGTTGGCTTAGTCACTGTGTTTTTGAAATCCCTGCATATCAACCTTTACGCTGCCGGTTTTAGCCTATTTGGGTTCTGGGGCTTGGTCATTACGTATCTGTACTTTCAAATCCCCTTGATGGTGTTACTGATTGTCCCGGCGTTGGATCACTTGCACACGTGGCGCGAAGCGGCGACAAATCTGGGTGCCACACCGTTTCAATTTTGGCGGTTCGTAGGGCTGCCCATCTTGCGTTTGCCGCTCTTAGGGGCGCTGATGTTGTTATTTGGCAACAGCTTTGGCGCCTATGCGACGGCCTATGCCTTGACATCGGGAATGATTAATCTCGTGCCCATCTTAATTGGGCAGGAGCTGAGCGGCAACGTGGTGTTCAGCCCTAGTCTAGCGGACGCGATGGCGGTAGGGATGGTTCTGATTATGGTTGCCATATTTGTGGTTTACTTGGTGGCGAATCGGCGGTCAGTGAGGTGGCAATCGTGAAGCGCCTGTCTGTGGGATCATGGTTGGTGGGTATCGTGGCATTGCTGTACTTTATCGTGCCCCTTGTGGCCACAGCCCAGTTCAGCTTTCAGGAAGGGCCAGGCCAACCTTTTTGGGCAGCCTACACATCTATCCTTGAGTCGGCGCAATTTTGGCAAAGTTTACGGTTGTCGTTAGGCATGGCCTTGGCCGCGGTCGTTATTGGCCTCATTGTTGTGGTGCCAGCCGCCTACTGGGCGTATTTGCGCGTGCCGCAATTGAAGCCTTGGATTGAATTTGTGAGCATTCTCCCCTTTGTGGTGCCTCCCATTGTGCTAGTGCTGGGATTGGTGCGCCTTTACGCCAGCGGCTTTGGTCCCCTGTCAGCGCGCGTGACGATGTTGATGGGCGCGTACGGGGTCGTGTCATTGCCGTACATGTTCCGATCGATTGACACGGGGCTACGGTCCATGAACGTTAAAGCGTTGACGGAGGCCGCCCTGGGCATGGGCGCGTCGTGGACACGGATTATGTTTCAGGTGGTGTTGCCTAACATTCGCCAATCGCTGCTAGGCGGCGCCTTTTTGACCTTTGCCCTCATTATGGGCGAGTACGCGATTTCCAGCATGTTGGGATTTAATACGTTTGGCGTCTACATGCTCTTGACTGGACAAACGCAGGCGCAAGGGGCCGCCGCACTAGCCATCATTGCGTTTATTTTAGTGTGGTTTTTTGTGGCCATTATGCAGTGGGTCAGCCGCAACTCGATTACCACCATCGGGGGCTCGCGCTAGAGTCCGTTGGCCTTGAGCTTTACAGATCGCGATCGACCATCTCGTGAGGAGAGAATCATGGCGTTTTTAGAAATTCATCAAGTGCGCCGGCAGTTTGCGTCGCAAGTGGCGGTAGAGAACATCAGCTTTACGGCGGATAAAGGGGAGTTTATCAGCCTATTGGGCCCTAGCGGCAGTGGCAAGACCACCCTGCTCAGAATTGTGGCCGGGTTTGAACGCCCCGATGCGGGACGCATCGTGGTGGATGGCGAGGACGTTACCATGATGCCGCCCCAGCGGCGCAACATGGGCATGGTGTTTCAGTCCTATGCATTGTTTCCGAATATGACGGCGGCGAATAACGTCGCCTTTGGATTGCGAACGCGCAAAGTGCCGAATGACCAAATCCAGGCGCGGGTGCGGGAGTTGCTGAGTTTAGTCGGACTGGAACAAAAAGCCGACCGGTATCCGCATCAGCTATCTGGAGGCGAGCAACAACGTGTCGCGCTGGCACGAGCGTTGGCCCCTAACCCGCGGGTGTTGTTGCTGGATGAGCCGCTGTCGGCGTTAGATGCGTTAATTCGCGTGAATCTTCGGGGAGAAATTCGGCGGATCCAACAAACATTGGGCATTACCACCCTCTACGTGACCCACGATCAGGAAGAGGCGTTGGCGATGTCCGATCGAATTGTGGTGTTTAACCATGGTCGTGCCGAACAAATCGGAACCCCAGAGGAAATTTACGACCGACCAACGAGCGCCTTTGTGTCCAGCTTTGTCGGCGCCATGAACCGACTGACGTGTCAGGTGATTTCGCGGTCGGCGGGTACGGTTGCATTAGGAAATCATGAGTTACAGGTGAACGCGCTGCCTAACGACGTAACGGATGGCGATCGTGTGGAACTCTGGATTCGTCCCGAGCGCATTCGCTTGGGGTGGGATCCCGATGATGTCAATCAAAACCACCTTCAGGTCGTGGTTGACCAAGTCATGTTTCTCGGTGCGCGTTTGGGCATCAAGGGGACGATCGTTGGCGGAGGTGGTGCCTTGACCCTGGATGTGCCCCGTGATGCGAATGACCGCGGCGCCATGCTGAGACCGGGCGCATCGGTGGATGTCACGTTTTCGCGATCCATAGCGGTGACCCGAGCTAGTGAATAGCGAAAGCCGCTGTTGTGTGGGATGGAGGAGGTGTGGTGGACGATGTTGTCCGGATTGTTGGACCCCGTGCATCTCGTCATCTTGTTGATCCTGGTGTTGTTTGTGGTAGGGCCGCGGCGACTGCCTGAGCTCGGCGAGAGTCTCGGGAAGACGGTGCGGTTGATCAAAGAGGCCCAACAGTCGAGAGAGCAGGATCGCGATCGGTCGGATGGGCCACCTACCATCTAGCGGGTCTGGGCGCTATGCGGTCGCGTTTGGCTCCGCCGTGTTTAACGTGACCGGGGTGCTGTTTGACAAGGACGGCGTAATTATTGATGGGCTGGCGCTCTGCTATGCGCTGCACCAGGCGAGACGTGCGGTTGTGGAACGCGACTTTGGCCCTGTCGCGGCTGCCTGGTATGACCGGCTGATGGAAGTCCATGGCCAATGTGCGCAGCGCGGTGCCGCTATGCTGGCCTCGTTGGCCGAAGCTGAGGTCCTGATGACGTGGGCCATTCGTCATGCCTCCCACATCGACTGGGACGAGGCCCGCGAACGGGCCCGACAACTGACCCAAGAGGCCGACCGGGCAGTGAAGTTGTCCGACGCGCCGCTGACAATGGGTGCGCGGGGAGCGCTGACGGCGTTGAAACGTCATGGCGTGGCGATTGGCATGGTCACGGCGGACGCGAGCGAGCGTACCTGGGCGCAGCTGGAGTACTGGAAGATCCGCGACTTTTTTGACGTGGTGGTGACAGAGGACGATGTTACGCGCGGAAAACCGGATCCGGCGTGTGTCATCAAGGCGGTAGAGCTTTTGGGGCTTGATTGCACTCAGGTGGTGTTGGTGGGCGATAGTCCTAACGATTGGCGTATGGCGGCGGCATTGGGCATGCCGTGCGTGGCCGTGTCGGCGGCGTGGCCAGCAGGGTTTCCTGCCGTCCGCGCGACGATTCCCAATCTCGCTCAGATTTCCGTAGTCCGTCGTGATTGAGCCTTATTTATCGGGTATCCAGCTGGGGTCGTCGACAAAGATGGCGTCCACCCCTTGGTGAGTGAGCCAATGAACTTGGGGAGCGTCCTGAGCACCCCAAACCCCCAACTGAAACCCGAGGCCATGCAGTGCGTCCACCGTGGCCGGCGTGGCCCAATCAGCCGGGATATGCATGACATGCGTGAGACTGTCGCGCTTAAGAATGGCGGGGTAATGGATGGGACCCTCCCACAGGGTGGCCAGGGCGACCGTGCTATCCAAGGCGTGCAGGCGCTCGAGGATGTGATGGTTAAACGATGAAATGAGGACGCGTTCGGTCATCTTAGCGTCATGCAATTGGGTGAGGAGCTGCGACAGGTGAACCTCGCTGAGGTCCGGTTGGTCCTTGATTTCCAAATTGAGCGCCAGGTAGGCGGGCATCCATGCCAAGAGGTCGGCCAACAAGGGAATGCGGCCCACGCCGAGATGTGGCCGCTGGGGATCGACCAGGCGCAGCTGTTTTAACTCATTCCACGTCAACGCCGTCGGTGACTCCGGCACCTGGCTTAGTCGCTCGAGCGTGTCATCGTGAAAAATGAAGGGAATGCCATCCACACTCCATTGGACATCACATTCAATGCCTGGTAACTGCTGTTCCTCGGCTTGCCGAAAAGAAGCCAGCGTGTTTTCAATGGCGAGAGATGGTAGTCCGCGGTGGCCCCAGAAAAACGGGCGCCTCCCATTGGGGTAATTGAACATTACGGTCACATCCTTTGTTCGGGGCATGGCGGCACATAAAGAAGTTGAAACGAGGGATACCATACGCCATAATATCCAGGGGAAGCAATTGAATGTCAAGGTTATCAAGCGCTGTGAGAGATCGTGGAGAAACCCAGCAACGCGTAGTGCGTTGTTGGGTTTTTTCATGGGGGGGAACTATGGTAGTCGTTATTGGCGGCGGAGCATCAGGACTTGGGGTCGCGTGGGATTTAACCTTGCGGGGGATTCCCGTGACGGTCGTGGAGGCGGAGGAAATTGGCGCGGGCACGTCCGGTCGCTTTCACGGCCTGTTACACAGTGGCGGGCGCTATGTCATTTCCGATCCGGTGTCGGCGCGGCAGTGTCATGAAGAAAACCGCATCTTACGACGGATTGTGCCGACAGCGATTGAGGACACCGGTGGGTATTTTGTGGCCGTGGGAGACGATACCGCCTACGAAGAGGCTTGGCGGAAAGCCATGGATCAGGCAGGGATTCCCGCGGTGTTCGTCAATCGCGAGGTCTTGGCTGCCCGTCTACCGGGGTTAAATCCCGAGCAACGCGGCGGGTACTGGGTGCCTGATGCGATTTTAGAAGGTTTTCGGTTATTGTACCTATTGCGTGATAACGTGATGAGTCACGGTGGCACGATTCTCACCCATAGTCGAGTTGTGGCCGTTCACGAGCACAACGGATGCGTGAGTGGGGTGACGCTTCGGACGCCCGAAGGGTTACGCGAAATAGCTTGTTCGGCGGTAGTTAACGCGGCTGGGCCTTGGGCCGGCGAGGTGGCTCGGTTGTTTGAGGATCCGTTGCCCATGCATTTAGCCTCAGGGGTGATGTTGCTATTTGCGCATCGCCGCGTGCCCGTCGTCGTCAACCGTTTGGCGTATCCCGGGGATGGGGATATTCTCGTGCCACATGGTGAGACTGTGATTTTAGGGACAACCGACGTGCATCAACCGTATCCGGAGCCGCCGGTCCCGACGCGGGACGATGTGGCAGCACTCATCGCGCGCGGTCAATTGTTGTTCCCAGAGATGACTGAGTGGCGGGCCCTTAGGGCGTTTGCGGGTGTTCGACCGCTGTATGCGAGTCAGCATGGGGCATCATCCCGGAGTGTGTCCCGGGATTTCGCGGTGGTCGACCATGGGGCGCGGGTGGGGTTTGCTGGAGCCTTTTCGCTGGTTGGGGGCAAATGGACGACGTTTCGTTTAATGGCTGAACGCACCGGTGATGCGGTTGCCCAGTTCTTGGGAATTCAGGCCGCCTGTCGGACGGCGGAGACACCGCTTTTACCGTCACAATCCACCCGACGGGGGAGTCCCAGCCCTATCGTATGCGAGTGCGAAGGAGTCACTGCTGATGATCTCGTGGCCTGGATTAGCTCGTCGCCGGAAGAGTGGCGGGCTCGTACCTGGTGGGCCATGGGGCCGTGCCAGGGGACGATGTGCGTTCATCGTGGGTTGGCTCTCACGGCTCCGTCGGATGTGAGCGAGTGGCGGCGTCAGTTGAAGTGGGTGCGCGAGGAGCGGGAGCGAGGGTTTTGGCCGGCTGCCTATGGGGACAATGCCCGCGAATTTCAGTTACAAACCGCCGTACGGTATCAGACGTTAGGGGAAGGCGAAGCCCATGCAGCCCTTTAATCGCATCATTGTTGTTGGCCGTGGCCCCGCCGGGTTGTATGCGAGTGCGTTGGCGCTGTCTTACGGTATGGGGGTTACCCTCATCGCGGATGGAGTGGGCACCCTTCCCCTTTGGGGAGGGCACTGGGATTTTGTCACCACCGACGATCAGGGGTCTTTTGTCTCTGACCCCTGGGCCTGGTGGGAGAATGTACCCCCGGTGCCGGGAGCGGAACCGGTGACGCGCGCGGAGTGGAGAGCTTGGTGGGGGACCTTGGTTCGTCTCTGGGATGCCATAGGCATTCCTGTGGACGACACGCCGCGGCGTAACCGCTGGCTGATGACTCCGCTGGGGACTCTCCGTCCCGTTTTTCTAACGCCCAAGTGGCATTGGATCCAAGAGGATCCGGGCGCGGTGACTGTCGTGGGATTCCGGGATTTTCTGGATTTTCCGGTCGCCGTGGCGGCGCACACGTATGCCCAGGAGACCGGGGCGTCCGTGCACACGGTACTGTTAGATCGCCCGCCTCAGTGGAGTTCAGGATGGCAGGCCTTACACTGGGCGTGGTACTTTGACAGTGAGAGCGGGCGAAACTGGCTCTTGGCGCAACTCGAGGCAACACGGTTCGAATCGCGGCGGCCGGTCGTGTTCCCGCAAATCTTAGGCGTCGATCGCACGGAAACGCTGCTGGGCGCTATGGAGAACGTCCTAGAGGTGCCTGTGGCAGAAGTGCCGCTCACCCCGCCGGCGATTGGCGGGTTTCGGATCCAGCGACGATGGGAGAGATGGTTACGCCGTCGGGGCCTTCGCTTCATCCATGGACATGTGACGACGGCAACGCCGACCTCGGTGCAGTTGCACGACGGTCGGGTGCTGGAGGCAGATGTGGTGGTGCTGGCAACCGGGGGGGTCTTAGGCGGCGGTATTCGGATTCAAGCAGACGGGAGTGCGCATGATCCGGTGACAGGCGTATCGATGGGACGGCTATCGGCTCCGCACGACTTAGGAGTTTTGGGTTACCCGGCCGGCGAGACAGGCATGGCGGTGGTGGGGCGTCAATTGGGTGGGCGCGATGCTGATAGACAAGGTGTGGGCGGCGCTCTCATCTTGTGGAGTGTGCATCGCGTTTGGCGTTCGGTAGGCATTCAAACGAACCAGGAGGGGGTAGAGGTGCGTGGTCGCATCGTGGGACGCGTGCCTTAAGTGTACGCTCTGTGTGACACAATGTCCGGTTGTGTCCGTGAATGGTGACTTTGCCGGGCCTAAGGCGCTTGGCCCCGAATGGTATCGGGCATGGCAGGGTGGACGCCATGAGGTATCTCGCCACGTCCAGGATTGCACCTTTTGTCAGTTATGTGAGGCGGCGTGTCCGGTGGGCGTGCCGGTCGCTCATTTGATCATGGAGCATAAGGCACGGGCAGCGTCTCAAGTCGGGAGCCGGGAGCGACTTCGCGATGCCATCCTCGCCCGGCCCCATTGGGTTGGCCGCTGGTCGCGCGTGAGCCGTGTGCCGGCCGTTGTGCGACGGTTCGGGCGGTTATCCGTATCGGTGCGATTCCCCAAGCGTCGCTGGTCCCGTGTTCCCGATCTTGGCGAGCCATTAGCGCCTCCGCGCGGCACCGTCGGACTGTTTCAAGACTGTTATAGTCAGGCGTACGATCCAGAACTGGTCGCCATGGCCCGTGCGTTATTGCGCCTCTGGGGGTACACGGTGATTCCAGTGCCTCAGCGGTTGACATGTTGTGGGGCTGCTGCCTCAGCCGCAGGTCGTCCGGCATTAGCCACGAGCTTGGCACGTCGTCTCTGGCCGGAGTTGAATGAGGCGCTCAGCGGTTGCGAGGCTTTGGTCACCCTTAATGCCACGTGCGACGGCACGTTACGGGAGGAATGGCCCCTTTATGCGGACCTTAGTCTGTCGCGTCCCGTGCAGCCATTTGACGTCATAGCGGCGGAGGCGCCCCCAATCTTTTGGGAGCGGCTAGAATCGGTGGGATCAGGCGATGGCGTCTGGGTGACGCATACCACCTGTCGAGGCAAAGTGGCACGGGGTGATGGGCACTTGACTGTACTGGCCTTGCGCGCGGGGTATCAGACGGTGGTTCCCGCTGACGCCGCGTGTTGCGGGGCCGGGGGATCTTATGCTTTTAAGGCCGAACATGAAGCCACGAGTGAAGCATTGGTGGCGGCACTGAAGCGACAAGTGGCCGAGGAAGGCTCGGTTCAGGGAATCATGACGGATAGCGGGACATGTGCGTTGCACATTGAAGATGCGACGGGCGTGGCAACCCGACACCCGGCGTATTGGCTGTATCAGCGGTACGGCCAGTACCTGACGAAGAAGGAGGCCGGTGATCATGAGAGAACTTGAAGTGCCTCCCGTGATTCCCGCCATTCGCCAAAGTGAAGAATGGCCTGCTCTCGGGGTGGCTCCCCGCGGGGGATGGGTGTTCCTGTTAGGAGGACCGCTAGACAGCGTAGCCGAGGCCACAGGGCGTTTACAAAAACGGGGATGGACGGTGTTTGTGCACTTTGACATGATTCGCGCCGTTTCCAGCGATGGCGAAGGGCTGCGCTTCTTTGCCGAATATGCCGGGCCCCAGGGAATTATCACCACCCATTCCACCACCGTGAACCAAGCCAAAAAACTCGGCCTTTTGGCCATTCAACGGATTTTTTTGCTGGATAGTCAGTCGGTGCAGACGGGAATTCAGCAAGTGCTATCAACCAAACCAGATGCCGTGGAAATGTTGCCCGGCCTTCTGGTTGATGTGGCGCGCCGGGTGGTTCGTGAAATTCCTTACCCCGCGATTGCCGGGGGGTTGATCACCACTCGCGAGGAAGTGGAGGCGATGCGGCAGGCGGGCGTCAAAGGTGTTTCAACGAGCGCCCGTGCTCTCTGGCCGCGCGACGCCTAGTCTGGTTGGTCAGCGCATCCTATCGGGTTAGGGGGTCGGTATGGTTGCGGGTCTCAGCGTCTGAGTGCTGGGCAGTTGTGAGCAAAGGGACGCATCAACCGGTCGGGGTTCTTCGGCCGATCTCGACCACTGTTTACCGCTATTGTTAGGCGTTGGGATAGGCGCGGATCCCCTGTTCGTAATTTTTGGCCATGACACTCAAGCCTTCGTAGAATAAGTTGGCTGCCAATAGCGACGTGGGAGCTCCCGCCGCATCGTAGGCCGGCGCCACCTCGACGATGTCTAGCCCCACTAACCTCTTGCCGACGAGCGCCCGGAGACATTCCAACGCTTGCCAACTGGTCAAACCTCCGACCTCGGGGGTGCCTGTCGCCATGGCGTATGCCGGATCGACGACGTCGATATCCCAGGACACGTACAGCGGTTCCTGATCCGGCATCATGTCGAGGATAGGGCGCAATGCTTCGGTCACGCCCTGGTGGTGAAAATCCTTGATGGTCCGCACCAAAATATGCTGAGACGCTGCATAAGCCAAATCCTCTCGGGAGAACTGCGGGCCGCGAATACCTGCCTGCGCTACGTGGCGCAACAGCCCTTCTTCGAGACTTCGCCTGAGCCAGGTGCCGTGGGTGTACTTTTGTCCCCAATAGGCATCCCAAAAGTCAAAGTGCGAGTCAAAGTGTATCAAATTAAGGGGACCGTGAATGTAGGCGAGTTCTTTAAGCACCGGCAGTGTCACCGAATGATCGCCGCCACAAATTAACGGAATGATGCCGTGGTCCAGGATGGGACGGAAGGTATGGGAAATGGCGTGGGCAGTCTCTTGAAATGACCCGGGAATCACGTCAACATCCCCGTAATCCACCACATTAAAAACCTCAAAAGGACTGACGTCGAGAAACATGTGGTAGGGGCGCAGAAGGCGAGAATTTTCGCGCACTGCTTGAGGCCCCATGCGGGCACCACTGCGAAACGTGGTGCCACCATCAAATGGGATCCCGATGAAGACGACGTCAACGTCCTGGAGATCGCGGTCGTGCGGCAAGCGGGCATAGGTGCTGACTTGCGTATATCGTGGCGAGACTAACGCGTCAAGTGGCTGCAGTTTTCGCCTTGTGGTCATTGGGTTTGTGGCCTCCTAGCGGTTGGAATTATGATTCGTCCGTACCGAGTCGGGCAAAGGCATGGTCAATGATGGTGGTGCGAACTGGAGAACGGGTCGTCATATGAAACTGTATGGCTGCTGCAATCAATATCGCGATGCTAAAGAGTGCGGGGTAGATGAAGGGGACGCTGACCGGAAAAAAGGTGTAGAAGATGCCGAGCACGATGCTGGCGAGGGACAGAATGGGAAGGAGAACGTGTGCGATCCAGCGAAGTCGTCCCCTTCTCCATGCGTAGAGGGGTAGCGCCATGTTCCCCAAAATATGGCCGAGAAATTCACCCATGGTGGCCAGCAAAATCAGCACGATGTATCCGGTACCTGGTCCCCAAATCATTGCGGTGATCAAGCCTAAGAGTACGGCCATTACGCCGGTCCAGACGACAGACACATGGGGCGTCAGATAGCGCGCATGGGTTTTGCCTAAACCTGCCGGCAGAAGCTGGGCCTGGCCCATGGTCATGAGAAGGCGGCTCACGACAATGCTCGCCGCCATATTAACGCCGACGAGGCTATTGATAACAAAAAGGGCAAACAAAAGTTCCGGACCACGCCCTAGGTAGCGCTGAACCACGATGAGCCCGGGGATACTGGTTGATGCAAAGTTGCCCATGCGGCGATAGCCCCACCCAACCGTGAAGGCATAAGACACCAGGACGAACATGGCGACCACTAATACGGTTGACCAAATCAACGCCTTTTGAATAGTGCGTTGGGGAGCACGGGATTCCCGCCCTAGGTATACCGTGGCGGTTGAACCAGACATGCCGAAAGCTGCGACCAAGAGTCCAATGGCAAAACCGCCTAATCCGCCAGCCGCTAAGTGGGGATTATAGACGGCCAGGGTGTTGTTGGTATGCGGTGATAAGACAATGACGAGACTGATACAGATCAAGATGGCAATCTCCAGACAGGCGACAAACACGGCGTAGTTAAGGGATGTTTTAATCCCTAGATAGGTGAGCAGGGTCGAGGGGACGATGAGCAGAAAAGACAGCGGTATCCATAGCCAGCTGGCCGGGTGGTAAATGCCGACGACAGGCAATAACGAGGACACTAAAATCCCAAAAAAGATAGCGTTTGCAGGAATCAGCGCCATGTAATAGGCCGCATAAGAGAGGCCCGCCAAGTAACCCCAAAGAGATCCTGCGCCTTTGGCAACGAAATAGGCCACGCCACTGGCGCTAGCGAGTCGCTGACTAAACTGAAACGGCGTGTTGACCCACAGCGCGACAACCACAATGCCTAAAAGATAGGCGAGCGGCAGGGCTCCTAGAGCGTAAGCCGCGGCCGCCGTCATGGCCACAGTGGTTGACGCGAGCGGGCCATTGGCGACCAATCCTTGGGCAAATACCTGAAAAAACCCCACACTGTTCTCGGCGAGGCCACTGGAACTGCCAGATGCGGGTGACGAGTCCATGGACAAAAGCCTCCTTTCTTCCGCGATCTGAACCAACTGCTGGATTTTACGAATTTATATGCAGGGGCGGTGGTGACACATGCTTTCCAGCGGGCGAAAGAGGAGCTGTGGACAGTCACGCCATAAACAGAACTATAATTATCCAAGCTTTTAAAGGGGATCTTAATGTCGGCTCGTTTCTGCCTGACATGTGGAGCCGTTTGATGTGATTCGTTCCGTCGCCAGGACTGACTAGGATGACCGCCAGATTTCGCCGCCACCGGTAGTCGTCGGCCGTTCCAGGTTACAGCCGGTAAACGGATCATGATGGCTGGCACACCACGACGACCAGTGTGGCGGGTCCCCACGGTCATTCGTCGCTTCAGCACCGGCCTGGCTCCATCGATAATGAGTTGTCCGATGGGAAGGCTCAGCTGGCCCTCGATCTTCACGAGGGCATCTGCACGAGGCTGCCCGTCCGCTGAACACCTTCAGCCTACGAAAGCCGGTTCAGCCTGAACTATGTGACGAGCGGTTGCAGTTCTTTATGGTTGCGCAAGGAGAGGACTCTCGGTCGTAACAACCAAAGGAATGACACCGATAGTCCGAGTGTTGCCACCAGAACCGTATAATGAATGCCCGCTAGCCATGATAGCAGGGCTGCAAAACCGGCGCCTAATGGGGTCATACCGGTTCCAGCTGTCGTGAACCCGGCCATGACGCGCGCCCGGATGTCATCGGGAATAGAGACCGCTTGAATCGTGCCTACGGTGATTGCCCGGATCATCGCGCCGGCCCCCGATACCCCCTCCGCCATGAATAGCGCGGCTACAACGGTCCAGTGCTGGCCGCCAATCAAAGGGACGACCAGCATTGGCAGATTAAGTAACGTGCTACCAACGACTAGGGTTCTACCGAGGCCTATGCGATTCGCCATTCGGGTTGTCACGCTAGATCCCAACAACGCGAGAACGGAGCTTGGTCCAAAGATCAGTCCCCACTGTTCGGGTGTTACACGGAGATACCGGGTCGCAAACAGAATGTACACTGTTGTGAATGCAGCACGGAAGAAATTTTGGGTCATCTGCGCCATGAAAATCTCCCGTAAAATCGGCGCTGACCTGATAAATCTCATGCCTTCCCAAATGTTGCGATTGGCCTCATGAAAAGCCCGTGACTCTTTCGGGTGGACTAGGGATAACGTGGCGGCGGACACAACGAATGACAACGCATCACCAAGCAGGGCCACGGGTGCCGACAACAGTTGGATGAGCCATCCGCCTAGTGCCGGTCCAAACAAAAACGCTGTGGCCTGGGATTGTTGAAGCATCCCGTTGGCTTCCAAATATTGACCAGAGGGAACAAGAGCCACGAATACCGTACTCGAAGACACCCGGAAAAATACGGAACAGATGCCAACTCCAAACCACAGACCGACGAGTACCGGAAGGCTGAGAAGGCTTGCTGTCATGGCCAGAGGGATCATGAGAATGAGTAGGGCCCGTAAGAGATCGGCCACAATCATGATTTGGCGCCGGGACGCCCTTCCATCTACCCAGGACCCGATGGGCACTGAGAACAGCAAGGCTGGCAATGACCCGACGGCCGTAATCAAGGCCATTCCGATGGCATTCGTCTTTAACACCAGGACGGCTGTTAACGGAAACGCTAGCATGCTGATTTGACCTCCCATTAGGGAGATGGATTGACCCAACCAATACCGACGAAAATGGACGTCTCGCATTAATGGAGGAACCGTGCGACGCACCCATTCAGTGCTCATTTAAGCCTCCTCAAAGGTTTTCTTCGCGGTCGAATCCGGGACCCACGCATCGGGAAATCTCGAATCCACGAGACCCGATGGCCAAAACCGATGAAAGTAGAGTCCGGTATTGTGTGTAAAAAGGGCTTAAAGATTTAGGAGCCATTGGGATCCCTTGGTAGATTTGAAGCGATAACCAACAAACTCCAAGGAGGATCGCAAATGGCTCAACATCAGATTACGCTGGATGATTCAACAATCCAAGCCCTTGTGGGACAAAAAGATCAGGCCCTCGCCCTGTTGGTGCAACAGGTCTTGAACCAAGTGTTGGAGGCGGAAGTGGCGGAATACCTCCAGGCCGACCGGTATGAGCGGGTGGAGGAGCGGCGGGGGTATCGGAATGGCACGTACAGTCGTCGATTGACCACCCGTGTCGGCACGATCACCTTAGACGTCCCGCGGACGCGGGACGGAGAATTCAGTCCCACGCTTTTTGAGCGTTATCAGCGACAGGAAAAAGCCCTCGTCCTCACGCTGATGGAAATGGTGGTGAATGGGGTGTCGACGCGCAAAATCCGGCGGGTCACCGACGATCTCTGTGGCACCGAGTTTTCCAAGTCCACGGTGTCGGACCTGGCGAAGGGGCTGGATGCGGCCGTCCACCAGTGGCGGACGCGGTCCCTGGTCGAGACCCCATACCCGTTCCTCATCGTCGACGCCTGGGTGCTGAAAATCCGCGAACACGGGGCCGTACGGCCCCGGAGCGGGTGTGTGGTGACCGGCATTAATGCGGCAGGGTATCGGGACATGCTCGGGTTCTGGATCGGCGACAGCGAATCCCAGCAGACGTGGTCCACCGTGTTTACCGACCTGAAAGATCGGGGGTTAACCGGCGTCGATCGGGTGGTCTCCGATGACCATCGCGGGCTCCGCAAGGCGATCGCACAACACTTTCAAGGCGCCAGTTGGCAGCGCTGCCAAACCCACCTGACGCGGAATGTCCTCGATGCGGCCCCCAAAGCGGTGCAAGCCGCACTCCACGGGCGCCTCCGCCCCCTCTTTGAGGCCCCCGATCGGGCTACCGTCGACCTCGTGTGGAACAAGCTCGTCCAGGACTTTGCCGAGCGCGCGCCCCGGGCGCTGGCGATTCTCGAGGACGGGCTCGAGGATGCGTTGGCGGTGTTGCAGCTCCCCGAGCCGCTGCGCCGGCAGTTGCGCACGACGCCTGGCGTCGAGCGGCTCAACGCCGAGATCCGGCGCCGGGAACGGGTGATTCGCCTCTGTCCGAACCGGGATTCGGCCATCCGCCTCTTGGGGGCTCTGTTACTGGAGCAGCACGAGGCGTGGACCACGGGCCCGCGGTATCTGAACCTCGCATCCTACTGGCAGGCGAAACGGTCGGCTGGGGCAGCAGAGGAACCCCCGCAATCGGAAGCCACGTCGGTCGCGTAACGCATTCCGAACCAAGGGAACTTTTACACACAAATTAGGACTTGACCACCGATGAACCCCACATGGGCACAAATCATACGGGCGGCGGGTCGTTCCGGAATTTCGGCCGCAATACAGTAGATCCTATCGTTTTCGTTGAAGGCGATAATGGAGTAGCAAAAAGGTCCAAGAAGTTAGGGATTTACACGCGATGTCTCATCCTTTCCGTCCGTCGCGTCACGGGGCTACCCGGATCAGGGTATCGTGTCGGCCCCACCGAGATCAATCATGGAGTGTGATGTTCGTCGGGTTGTCATTGGCGACCGAGTTTCCCCACTTCAATTGCCAGATGCCGGTGACGGGTCCATGGGCAGAAGCCTCCTTGCTTCCGCGATCCGGGCATGCCGGATTTTACGAATTGATATGCGGACACATGTTTTGTCGCCGAGCCAAAGAGGAGCTTGGTCAGTACATTAAAGCAATAATTGTTAAAAATAATAAAAAACCGCTTATTGCTATTTATTATCTGATATGGTAATAATTGGATATCCATTTTATTAGGTGTTATAGATGCCACTATTACATCGAACCTCAAGAGAATTGTTAGAAATGTTTAAGGAGTGGGATCCTGAGAAACGGGTACCCCCCGAAACTGAATTGGCGCGACAATTAAAGGCCAGTAGAACCACAATTATCCAGGCTTTTAAAGAACTGGCCGACCTCGGGGTCATTACCCGCATCCAGAAGCGTGGAACCTTTGTGAATCCCCCGACGCAGTGGAAACTTCCGGCTTTAGACGCTGATCCTGGCTCTAGCCGCTTGATCGTGGGGCTCATCGTGCCTTGCTTGGATACCGCATTTGATCGGCGATTGGTCTCGGGATTCCTCCGCGGGGCGCGCGAAAACGGAGCGAATGTGATTATACGCCTTTCTGAAAACAATCCGGTACAGGAGACGGAGGCATTTCGCGAGTTGGCCAATGGAACATGTGCGGGGATTGCCGTCTTTCCGTGCGAAAATGAATTGCTCAACGAGGAGATCGTAAAATATCATTTGCGCCATTACCCTATTGTTCTCATTGACAGGTGGTTTCCGGGATTCACCTTTAATTGCGTACGTTCGGACCATTACCAGGGGGGAATGCTCGCTGCCACGCACTTGCTGCAATGCGGGTATCATCGCATTGGCATCGTGGCTCGCGATTATCAGGAGCCCGATGGGACGGTCGCGGTGCGCGAACGCATTCGGGGGATCGAAGATGTGCTTTTGCAAGCGGATGAACTTCCTCTCAGAAGCTCCTACTGTTTTGGTCGGTATGCGACGCATGCGGAGTTTGTGGAACGCATTACGCAGAACATTATTGGCGACCGCGTGTTGGATGCAGTGATTACCATCCGCGCGAGCGACGCGCAGGCTTTTTACGATGCTTGGAGCGCTAGCGGGTCGCGGCCGCTGGGGTGGGTGACTTTTGACAGCTGGTACGATTATCCGTCGCTATTTTCCTCCTTTTCACTGGGGATCGATTGGATGGATACGCTGCCCTGGATTGACCAATCCGAATGGGAGATTGGCCGGCGTGCGGCAGGGGCTATGGCGAAGGTCATTGACGACCCTTGTGTACACATCGAAGAGATCTTACCAGTTAAGCTGCAAACGGCCAAAAATACCCCATCCGAAACCATTTTATAGGACTATAGGGAAACCCATCGTTCAGCGAGGGAGGATGCGCCGCAGTGATAGGACTTCGCCATGACGCCGTACCGGAGCGGACCCGGCGATACCGTGTGAGTCAAGAAGCGAAGTGGGGGTTAACCTTTTTATCCCTGCCTTCGGTGGTGATTGTGTTCTTTTTAGGATTTCCGGTGGCCTGGGGGATTTATATTTCCTTGACCAATTTGGCCTTGACGGGTGCCGATGCCGTACACCCCAGCTTTGTTGGGCTGACGAACTACACGGAACTGTTTACCTCCCCGTCCTTTTGGCTAAGCGTTAAAGCGTCCATGGAATATCTGATTGGTTCTGGACTCGTGGGCCAAGTGGGCTTGGGTCTCGCACTAGCCTTGCTGATTAGGAGACTACCGGTCGGTTTTCGGCAATTTCTCATGGGACTCATCGTGTTATCATGGGTGATTCCCGAAATTGTCACCGCCTTTATCTGGTCATCGTACCTCCAGACACCAGGAGGACTCTTCGACGTTGTCGTGGGCTTATTTGGCATTGTGCCTCAATCGTGGCTATATCGCTATCCGATGACATTTTTAATTTTGGCGAACATTTGGCGAGGGACTGCCTTTTCGCTGCTTGTCTTTGGCGCTGCGATTGAAGCCATTCCTAAAGAACTCTTTGATGCGGCGCAAATTGATGGTGCCAATGGCGTCTCCATTCTTGGACGCATTATTCTGCCGTTAATTCGCAACTCCATGGCGACCGCGTTAGTTCTGATTACCCTCTGGACATTGTCTGATTTCACATTAATTTATGTGTTGACGGCCGGCGGCCCCGGCTATGCCACAGATGTGCTTCCGGTTTTCATTTATCAAAATTCCTTTACCTATTATGAGCTCGGGTACGGGACCGCGTTATCGGTAGTCTTATTGCTCATTGCCTCCGGCCTATCGCTGCTATATCTCCGATTGGTTGGCCGCGACTATTAGAATTCTCAATGACCATCGCCCCCAGTTGAGGTGAGATCATGATTGCACTAGCGAGAAAAATTGGGTTGCCTACCGGGATCGGCATTGTTTACCTCATTATGACCCTCTTTTTTGGCCTCCCGTTACTGTGGCTGTTTAGTGCCGCGTTTAGCAAGGTCACAGGGATTGCGTGGGCGTGGCCCACCGCGTTGACGTTCAACAATTTTAGCGGTGTGTTCAAAAATCCCGGCGTGGGCCTCTCGTTTTTTAATGCCGGCATTTATTCCATCGCGAGTGCATTGGTGGCCCTGTTTCTGGCCGCCTTGGCCGGATACCCTTTGTCCCGATTTCGGTTTCGCGGGCGGCTCGCATACATGCTAAGCATCTTGTTTATTACCGGATTACCCATTACCGCAATGATTGTGCCCATGTACGAAATGTTTTTGCGATTGGGTTGGGTCAATACGCGCTGGGCGGTGGTATTGATGATGGGAGCTCTTGCCACACCCATCAGTATTTGGCTGTTAAAGGCGTTCATCGATTCTGTCGATCCGGCGCTCGAGGAGGCGAGCTGGGTGGACGGGGCAAATCGCTTGGGGGGGTATTTCCGAATTATCGTGCCACTGATGCGTCCCGGACTTGTCGTGGTCTTCATTCTCAATTTCCTGGGAAGTTGGTCGAACTTTTACGTGCCGTTTGTGTTGTTTAGCAGCACCAGTAAGCTTCCTGTGGCTGTTACGATATACGAATTTTTTGGAAATTATGGCCAAGTTTACTATGGGCAGCTGGCAGCCTTTTCCCTTCTGTATTCAGTGCCTGTTATTGGGCTTTACCTTTTGAGCGGGGGCCGCCTTGGCAGCACGTTGAATGTCGGCGGCGTCAAGGGCTAGCTCCTTTTCTTTCCACAAAAGGGGGTGGTCTATGAGGAGTATCTGCGTCCCAATCAGGCGTCTGGTGAACCACCATGGTGGCTTAATGAGGAGGTATTGCCGTGAAAAGTAAGGCACAATTTGCCATGTCGAGCAGCGTTGCGCTACTGTTAGTGAGCGTGCTCGGAGCATTGGGTGGTACTGCCGCCCAGGCGGCGGGGAAAACCGTCATTACCGTAGCTTACGAGTTTTCGCCGGGATCCACGACCAATCCCATTGGCACGTTTCTCAATAAGATGGCCAAGGAATTTGAGGCCACGCACCCGAACGTCATCGTCAAACCCCAGGAAATTATCGCGGATGAAGGAGCCTACTACACCAAGCTCGATCTGGAAGAGCAGTCCCCGGCGACCGCGCCGAACGTGGTGATGCAGGATACCTTCCTGATTTCATCGAGCGAGCAAGCGGGCTATCTGACCAATTTGACTCCCTACGTCGACAAATGGTCTCAATGGAAGGAGTTCTATCCAGCCTTTCAAAAGATAACCGAATATGATGGCAAGGTCTGGGGTATTCCCAATGGAACGGATGCGCGATACCTCTGGTATAACAAAGTGCTATTTAAAAAAGCTGGGCTTCCCGTGCCTTGGCACCCCAAGACGTGGGCTCAAGTGTTGGCGGCGGCTCGCACGATTAAAAAGAAGTTGCCTGGTGTGATTCCGATGAATGTCTATTCCGGCGTGCCCATGGATGAGGCGGCCACCATGCAGGGATTTGAGATGCTGCTCTATGGCACGGGTTATAGCCTGTATGACTATCATGATAATAAGTGGGTGGTGAAAAGTCCCGGATTCTTGCACTCGCTTCAGTTTATTCAAACTCTCTACCGCACCGGACTAGGCCCCTCATTAGGCCAGGCTCTCAATTCTGATATGGGAACAGTGGTGTCTGATACCCTGCTGCCGAAGTCTGAATTAGCGATTGATCTGGACGGAATGTGGCTTCCAGGCTCCTGGGACGTCAAAGGATCGAGTTCGTACTGGCCCCAGTGGTCCAAGGTCTTGGGATGGACTCCAATGCCAACCGAGAATGGCCAAGCCCCGGGCTATGACACGTTGTCTGGAGGGTGGTCTTGGGCCATAAGTGCCAAGTCGGGCAACAAGGCCTTGTCTTGGCAACTCGTCCAATTAATGACAGACAAGCAAAATATTGCACTGTATGACCATCTGGTGGTTAATTTATCACCGCGCAAGGATTCGGCGACATTGCCCCTCTACAAGAATACTGCCGTCAATTACGCGTTTTCGACGAGTTTACTGGCGCACACGTTTTTCCGACCGGCATTTCCAGCTTACGCGAAGATCTCAGTGCAAATTGACACAGCTATGGAAAACGTGATGACCGGACAAATGAGTCCACAGCAGGCGATGGATGCCTACGCCCAAGCGGTTACCCGGATTGTAGGGGCTTCGCACGTCGAAACCCTGAACCACCCCGAGACAGCGGTGCAGTTGCGTCCGTAGTAACAGAACTGAGGATGATGGGTTAGGGTGCCTTCGCCGTCCGGTGGAACATTGCGGCGGCCGGCGAAGGTCCCCGGGTGACAATAATAAAGTGAAACATGCGAGTGGCGTGGCGTTTCGCCGCGCTTTATCCCACCGCCTTTCGAGAGGATTTCGCGCAGATGTTGACCGGGTGTGTGGGGGTCCAACGCGGATCACTGAAATCGATATGAAAAATCGGATGAAATAACGCTCAAACCGCTTTGACGTTGAACAATATTTGGATAATATGAATTGGCCCTTTAATATGGGGATACCGACATGGGTGCCCCGGTCATGAAATGGAGGTTTTCTACGTGGAATATCGATACATGGGAAAAGCCAATGTAAAGGTCAGCACGATCTGCCTCGGCACCATGCATTTTGGAGGACGCACGGACGAAAAAGAGGCCTTTCGGATCATGGATCGCGCTGTGGAAATCGGCATCAATTTCTTCGACACGGCCAACGTGTATGGAGGGGCTGGGCGCACAGAAGAGATTATTGGTCGTTGGTTTCAGCAAGGTGGTGGCCGACGAGACCGCGTGGTGTTGGCCACCAAAGTGTACGGACAAATGGTGCGTGAAGAGCCGGTGCCGCCTAATGAAGAGCGCGGGCTATCCTTATACAAGGTGAAAAAGCATGTGGAGGGGTCTTTGCGACGTCTTCAGACGGATCACATTGATCTGTATCAGGTGCATCATATCGACCGACACATTTCTCCGGAAGAATTTTGGACCATCTTTGATACCTTGGTGACGGACGGTAAAGTGTTATACACCGGGACCAGCAACTTTCCCGGATGGGGGCTGGCTAAATTTCAGATGGCGGCCGAAAAACGGGGGAGTCTCGGTATCGTGTCGGAACAGGCGCAATACAATTTGCTGAGCCGTTATCCGGAGTTGGAAGTCATCCCGGCTGCCCAAGAGTTTGGGATTGGGATCATGGTTTACATGCCGCTGGCCGGCGGTCTATTGACGGGAAAGACCAAGCGGGAACCGGGGTCTCGCACTCAAGCGGTGGCCGACGAATATGGCATCGGTGCCCGGATGGATGACCTGTTGCGGGAGTTTTCCCAGTTATGCCGAGACCTGGGCGAACCCGAGCACGTGGTGGCGCTGGCCTGGACCCTGGCAACCCCTGGGGTTTATTCGGCGATTGTGGGTGCGAGAACCGCGGAACACCTGGACGGCCTGGAGCGGGCGTCTGAGCTACAGTTGCCGAACGAAGTCGTGCAGCGCCTCAATGACCTCTTTCACATTCGCTATAGTCGCCCCCTCAAGGCAGGCCCGGCACCCGAAGCCTTCGCGTGGTAAGGAGGCCGGCCGATGGCGCCAGGATCTGCTAATGTGGCGATCCCAGTTCGTCAACGTGATCGTGGTAAACGCCCAAATACTACACCATATTGCTTCGCGGGTTGGTCTGTTAAGCGAGACGCACCGGTGCTTTGGTATCTCGACAAGGGAGGCACGAGAGATGTTTTGGACGGAGCAAAAAGTGGCCCAGCGTATTCAGGAACTCGCCGGTTATCGCTATCGCGATGCCCGGACACTCACTCCTTTGCACTTTCGCCTGGCTAGTGGCTCCGAGGAACGGGAGATTGCCGTCGGTGAACGGTGGGCGGGGCGCGATACGTACGCGATCCTGCACACGGAGGTGGCCGTGCCACGCGACTGGATCGGGCGGCGAGCGGTGCTGCGGTTGCGGCTCGGGGGTACCGGCGGGGGCAACACCTCCGGCTTTGAAGGGTTATTGCGATTGAATGGGGTGCCATATCAGGCGGTAGACCAAAACCACGAAGAAGTGCTCCTGCCGCCCGATGCCCCGGGCCGTACCTGGGCAGTGGAGGTGACGTTGTGGAGCGGTCTCGAGGGTGGGGGGCCGCCGCGCGTTCGGGAACATCAGATTCAGCAGGCAGACCTTGCGTGGCTGCATCCGGTGGCCGATACCGTGTACTACACGGCGCGGGCGATGTGGGAGACGGCCCAAGCACTCGGCGCGGAGGATTACTTGGGCGTGCACCTACTCCGGGTTGTAGACGAGGCTTTGCGGGTCATCGACTGGCGGGAACCGGGCAGCGCCGCCTTTGACGCCAGTCTCAACGAGGCTGACGCGCGATTGACGGCGGGGCTTCAGCAATGGGGGCCGGTGCCCGCGGGACGCGCGACGGTGGTGGGGCATTGCCACATTGACTTAGCGTGGCTTTGGCGGTTTCGCCACACGCGGGAAAAGGCGGCGCGCTCATTTAGCACCCAATTGCGGCTGATGGAGGAGTTTCCCGAGTATCGCTTTGTGCAGTCTCAGCCGCAGCTCTATGAATGGTTGAAAGCTGATCACCCGGATCTTTATCAACGTATCCAGGACGCGGTAGCGAGTGGCCAATGGGAGCCTGAAGGCGGCATGTGGGTCGAAGCCGATACCAATCTACCCGGGGGCGAGTCCCTGGCGCGCCAATTGTTGTTTGGCCAACGCTTTTTCCAGCAGGAATTTGGCCGGCGTTCAACCGTCGTATGGTTGCCCGATGCTTTTGGATACAGCGCCGCCTTGCCGCAGCTCATGAAACAAGCGGGCATCGAGACCTTTATTACGACCAAACTCAGCTGGAACCAATACAACCGCATGCCGCACGACACGTTTTGGTGGCGCGGCATTGACGGGAGCACGGTGCTGGCGCACTTGATTACGACCCCGCCGCCCGAGGGATGGCAACGGAGCGACCAGTGGTTTACGACCTATAATGGCGTGCTGACGGCAGGCACGGTTCTCGGCAGTTGGCGGCGATACCAAGACCGGGGACTCAACGATGACGTGCTCATCGCCTACGGATACGGCGATGGGGGCGGTGGTGTGACCCGGGAGATGCTCGAAATGCGCCGGCGCTTGGCCCAGATGCCCGGTCTTCCGTCGGTAGAACCGGGGAGTGTGGCGGGTTGGGCTGCTCGATTGCATCAGCAGGTGGCCCAAGCGACCACCCCTGTAGCGACATGGGACGGGGAACTGTATTTGGAGTACCATCGCGGAACATATACGAGCCAGGGAGCAGTGAAGGCTGCTAACCGGCGACTGGAGTTTGCGCTGCGCGCGGGGGAGTGGCTCGCGGCATGGGCCTTTTTCCGCGATCCCGCCCGATGGGAGACGGCCCAACAGCAGCTAAACACCGCCTGGAAAATCCTTTTACGTAACCAATTTCACGACATCTTACCCGGCTCGAGCATTCGAGAGGTGTACGAAGATCATCAGGAAGAGTTCGAGACTGCCGAGGCTACCGTGACCACTGTCGTGCGCGACGCGCTGAAGATGCTGGCACACCCGGAGCCGGGAGTATGGACCCTGGTGAACGGAGCGCCCTGGGCCCGGGCGGGTGTCGCGCGAATTGTTGATGCTCCTGTGGAGGGGAGCTGGCAGACGGCGGAGGGCGCGCTCGTGCCTGCTCAGGCCTTTGATGGCGCTGTCTGGTTGGCAGTGTCCGAGGTTCCGGGGTTAGGCGTGTCCCTGGTGCGCTGGACCTCCGACCGCCCGACCGTTCCGGCGCCCTCTCCCTTTGAATGGGATCCGGCTGCTCGGCGCCTTACTACCCCTTATTATGAGGCGATCTGGAATGTCGCAGGGCAGTTAGTGAGGCTGTACGACCGTCGCCGGGATCGCGAGATCCTAGCCCCGGGCGCGGTGGGTAACGTCTTCGAGGTGTTCGAGGATAAGCCGCTGAACTTTGATGCCTGGGATATCGACCTCTTTTATCAGGAAAAGCGGTGGGTTATTGACCGCCTCACCGCCTTGGAATGGCTTGGTAGTGGCCCTGTGTTCGCAGCGATTCGGTGCGAGTGGACCTACCCTGGCGTGGTCATTCGCCAAATTGTGCGCTGGTATGCGACCGATCCCCGTATTGACTTTGATACCACCATTGAGTGGCATACCCATCACCAATTGCTCAAGGTGGCGTTTCCTGTCGCGGTGCGGGCACGGGAGGCCCTGTACCAGATTCAGTTCGGGCACTTGGCCCGCCCCACGCATTGGAACACCCCCTGGGATCAAGCCCGCTTTGAAGTCGTGGGTCATCAGTGGGCAGATCTTTCGGAATGGGGCTACGGGGTGGCCTTGGCCAATGACAGTAAGTATGGCTATGACGTGAAGGACAACGTTTTGCGCTTGACCCTGCTTAAGTCCGCGACACATCCTGATCCCGACGCCGACCAGGGCACGCACCGCGTGACCTACGCGCTGGTTCCCCATCTCGGGGATGCGGTCACCGGCCAGGTGGTCGAGGCTGCTTGGGACCTAAATCAGCCGCTAGCTGTCGTGCCTGGGGCCTGGGAGGACCCGGAACGCCTGATCTGGGTCTCCGGAGATCATGTCCAAGTCTCGGCTATCAAACGCGCGGAAGACGGGCATGCCCTCATTGTGCGCCTTTATGAGCATGCTGGGGGGCGTACCCGCGTGACGGTGCATGGGGCGGGACCTATTGCGCGTTGGCAGCGGGTGAACCTCTTAGAAGAACCCGTGGCGGAGCCGGAGACGGGGCCGTGCGTGTTGGATTTTGGGCCTTTTGAAATTCAAACCGTCCGTCTGGAGTGGGCGTGACAGTCGCGGGTTAACACTGAAGCGGAACCGGCGCACGCCTCTTGGGAGAGCGCCTGGAAGGCGGTATTCAGAAGCATTCTGGGCGGATGAACCCTAACCCGGGAATGAGACATACATGGAGAAATGAGGGAAGACGATGCGAACGATGACACTCGGAGCGAGCCACCTCACAGTTCCTGTGGTGGGTGTGGGATGTATGCGCCTCAATCGATTAAGCGTGACCGAGGCTCGGCAATTCTTGCATCGGGCTCTGGAGCTCGGGGCAAACTTCTTTGATCATGCCGATGTGTACGGCGGGGGAGCCTGTGAAGCGCTCTTTGCCGAGGCCTTGGAGATGACCCCCCGCATGCGGGAAACCGTGATCATCCAAAGCAAATGCGGGTTGGCGCCAGGGCAGTACGATTTTTCGTATGAACACATCCTCGAGGCCGTCGACGGCAGCCTCCGGCGTCTCAAAACCGAGTATCTGGATGTCCTGTTATTGCATCGGCCAGACCCCTTGGTGGAGCCGGAAGCGGTGGCGCGGGCCTTTGATGTCCTCGAGCGGGCAGGCAAAGTCCGCTATTTTGGGGTGTCGAACCACAAACCGGCCCAAATTGACCTGCTTCGCAAATTTGTGCGCCAACCGTTGTGGGTCAATCAGCTGCAGCTGAGCATTGCGCACGCGTCCATGATTGCTCAAGGGTTGGCGGTCAATATGCTCACCGACGCGGCCATCGACCGCGATGGCAGTGTGCTGGATTACTGTCGGTTACACGACATCACCATCCAACCCTGGTCGCCCTTTCAATTTGGATTTTTTGCGGGGAGTTTTGTGGATCATCCGGACTTTCCCGAATTGAACCAGGTGCTCCGCGAAGTGGCCAACCAGCACGGGGTCAACACGACCACGATTGCGATTGCGTGGCTTCTGCGGCACCCCGCTCGCATGCAACCCATTATAGGCACAATGAATCTCGACCGGTTGGCCGCTTCTGTTAGGGCCAGCGAGGTCACCATAAGCCGGGACGAGTGGTATCGCATTTATCGGGCGGCAGGATATCCCGTGCCCTAGCCTTTCATGCGCATGCAACCGTCACGGAAGATTCCGCCGCGGGGGATGGCACCATGGTGCTTGTAGTCGTGGAGTGGCGAGACGACCCGGCCCTCACAGCGGCTACTTGCTGCCATGGTTTCCATATCCGGTGGCTTATCGGGTCGACCTCCTTTACCACGAGGTCAACCCTGTCGCGAGCGTCCGCCTCGCAAGGACACATAGGTGGTCTAAGAGGAAGGAGCCCATAGCCCCAGACCACGGCGCTTCATTGTGTTCTCGGTTTTTCCGCCAATGGTCATGCGTAGGAAAGAATTCGGTGGTAGGTTCTAACCCCATTTACTGGGCCTTCCTTGTCGGGGATGTGCTATGCATATGTTCACTTTGTCGAGGAGGCCCGGTTAGTTTGCGTCAATAAGTGTCTATTCGGACAATCATTAGGCCGTAAAGAGAAGACATTGGGAAAGTGAACCGCTTATGGTACAATGTGCACAGTTTTGTGCACGGGGGTACGCCATGAGACGCTTTGCTTTTGTCATTCATCCCTTGAGGTTTGACGATTTTGCTCGTAAATATGGGTTTACTCGGTATTTGCCGCCAAGTGCGGTGCAATGGATATTTAAGCAGGTAGGACCGGTATTGACCGGACACGTAACAGGAGTCCGGTCGTTAACCGGGGAAGAGCTAGAGGGTTGGCTGATTGGGTTGCCCTTGACGCCGCACGTATTACTGCAATCACCGTACGACTGGGTGTTGAAAAAACTCATCAAGGCGGGGGAGTTAGCTGAATCCTTAGGGGCCGAAATTTTGGGACTGGGGGCCTTTACCAAAATCGCGGGTGACCGTGGCATCAGCCTTGCCGAGCATTTACACATTCCCGTGACCACGGGCAATTCCTATACCACGGCAACCGCTGTCGAAGGAACGCTTCAGGCTGCCAGGCGTTTCAATCTCGACCTTAGTGAGACGCAGACGGTCGTCGTTGGGGCCACGGGTTCAATTGGGCGGGCGGCTACCTGGTTGTTAGCGGAGTCGGTGCGCCATTTAACCCTGGTGTCTCGCACCCCTGAGGCGCTCGCGGCGCTGGCGCAAGAGTTAATGGGGCAACACCCTGAACTTACGGTCCAGTGGACGGTCGATGTTCAAGAGGCTGTACGACAAGCTGATATCCTAGTGGCGGTCTCGTCAGCGACCGATGCCATAATTGAACCGAGCACTTTAAAACCGGGGGCGGTGGTGACCGATGTCGCCAGGCCCCGCAATTTATCGCGGGCGGTGACCGAGGTGCGGCAGGATGTCCTGGTGCTTGATGGCGGTGTTATAGAAGTTCCGGGCGCTCATGCCGATATGGGTTTTGACTTCGGGTTTCCTCCGCGCATGGTGGAGGCCTGCATGGCGGAAACGATGATTTTAGCCTTGGAAGGGCGATTAGAATGTTTCACCCTGGGACCAACCGTTGATGTGGGACGGGTCAGAGAAATCCAGACGTTGGCCGCGAAACATGGGTTTCGCATGGCTGGATTTCGCCGCTTTGAACGGGCCATTGACGATGCAGAAATTGATCGCATTCGTCAAGTTGCGCAAAGCGCGTCGGCTTAGTCCCGACGCGCTAAGGTTGCTATCCTGCGTAAAACCATCCCGTGTTCCACATATCCAAGGCGCGCGCCTGATCGTTGCGCATCCCGGCATCAATCACTTCCGCTACGTAAACTATATGATCGCCTCGAGGGACGGTGTCGGTAACCCGACATTCGACCCACGCGGGGAGCTCGCTTAGCAACGGCGAACCGGTGCTACCGACCTCATAGGGGTGACCGTTCAGAAGGTTGTTCTCGCGCTTGGTGGGGCGGAAGAAATCTTGGGCAATAGATTGTTGTTCAGCAGCCAGGACGTTTAAGGCAAAGTGATGACCCGCGTCGATCAGCGACCGCAGGTGACTGTCTCCTTTCACGGCAACCATGACCAGAGGCGGTTGAAATGATGCTTGCGAGACCCAGTTTACGGTCCCGGCCGCCATGTCATCACCGTGAGCGGCGGTCATGACGTAAAGGCCATAGGTAAATAACCTGAGCGCTTGTTTCTTGGCTTGGGGGTCCACCTTCATCTCTCCTATCACTACCCATAGCATGGGAAAAAATGTTATAGACACTGTAACGCACTCGCGGCACCGTGGCAAGCTGAGCCGATTCAACACCATGGCACGGTGCGGTGAGCTTGCACACTCACGCCCTCAAGAATCGCGTCGCGCAAGGCGTGACATTTGGATGACGAGGTTAAAGAAAGACTGAAGAATTCTCAATAACCATTGTCCAAGAGTTTGACGATGAGGAGTGGCGCGGGTTCTACGCAAGGTCGCCAGACTTTCGATAAATGTGCGGAAAGGGAAGCAGAATACCTAGGGCTTCGGTACAATAGCTAGGGAAGCTTTTCTCACGGGAGGGATCGGGGTGCCGGAAAAGCCACAGCGCGTGCAACATGTGAGGTGTCCGCAGTGCGGCGAAACTGTCTTGCCAGAAGACAAGTTTTGCTTTCATTGTGGACGTCGCCTGAAGGCCCACGTGGCAGAGAGGGACGAGGAGGGCGCAGGCCGCCATATTGCGGAATGGCCTCTAGCCATTTTAGGAGCTATTGTCATCGTTGGTGCGGCTTACACCATTCATCGCCAAACGCATCTCTTGGGGCAACTGCGTTCGCAGCCGCGACAGCATGTGTTGCCCAATCACCCTGGCGCGGCCCAGCAACGATTGCACCCGACGGGGCCCCTAGTCCTACATCCGGTGGTCACCACAACGACGACCTATCCTCGCAACGTACCATCGTCGGCGAGTTGGACGCTGGTCGCCGAAACCTATCACAACGTGCAAATTACCTTACGGCTGCCAAATAGTATGACGACCCCTTTGAGTGTGGCTCGGACCGCATGGGTTTGGGGCGCAGCGCGCACGCCGTACCGGGTAAGCGTGGCGGTGGTCGCGACGCGGCCGCCAACAGCCACGCAGGTGTTAGGTAACGGTGTATACGGGACAGTTATTCAACGCACGTCGGCCACTGCCATGCAATCGCTGTTTATCCGGTGGGCAGGTCATGCCTGGCTTGATGTATCGATGACCGTGCCGGGTGCCCATGCCAATTGGCTTGCGTCCATAGCAGAAAGTGTCCGCATTAGTTAAGGAAAGGTTTTTAAGCGCCGGGGCCGATGGCTAACACCGGCCGCCAAAGCCATAAACCAAGGGTAGCGTGCGACCGGATATCGTGCTTCGGTGGCGCACGTACTACCTATGCTTCCAGGGCGGCCTAGGTCGCCATTCTTTCGGTGGTACGAGGCTCTTCCGGAGAGAAGTAAAAAGAACCGCAGGTCGCCGAACTCTAGCGTGCGATGGGGCCGCGGGGGACTTCCGAGGGACGGACAACGCTACTTCGCGGCGCTGGCCGACAAGCGGAACACCGTGGCGGCCCAACGCGTTCGGGATGGACACAAGGGACCGGTCACATTGGTGGCACGGGTCCTGACGTGGTGGGTGTAGCGCAGATTCTATGCGTCGAGAGCCGCCAGACGGTTCCTTGCGGATAATCCACCTCCCCAAAGCGCTGCAACCCCCTCGCAGAGGCTGCGTGAAAATTGAGCACCGGTTGACACCGCCAAGCGGTCTTGACGGCATGACATCAGGTTAGGCGGCCCTGTCCGCGGAGAGCTAGATTGTCTGGGATGGGGAGTTAGGGGCCAAGGAGGACGCGAAATCGCCTCCTGCGGCCAGCCTGGGCCCCTCCCAGATTGCGAAGGAAGGGGCCATCGTACACGGTGTTTCGATCAACTGCAGGCCTATCGACAAACCGGACGGCCATTGATTTTGGCGACGCGAAAAGTGGGCGTTAAACCAGTGCATAAGATCCGGCTCTATCCGGTCGCACGACTTGTGTGATGTACTGGTACAGGCGATCAAGAGCCTCGGTGTTTTCAGGAAAAACAAGCGGTAGACGCAGCGGGCCAACCGATATCCCTAAGGCATTCATTATCCATTTAAGAGGAATGGGGTTGGGCCAGGCAAATAGGTCCCGGAATACTGGGCGGAGCAGTCGATGTAACTCGCGGGCTCGATCGATGTGCCCCTCCAGGAACGCTTGGCACATGGTGGCCATCTCTTCCCCGACGATATGGGACGCGACGCTGACCACCCCATATGCCCCGACGGCTAACGATGGGTAAAAGAGGAGGTCGTCGCCTGAATAAATGAACATGGAGGGACAGTCTTCCAACAGCCGTTCGATGGTCTCCAGCTGGCCGCCGGCTTCTTTGATTGCTTGCACATTTGGGCATGCCTGGTTTAACCGCTGTACGGTGCGAGGGTCCATATTGACGCCTGTGCGTCCAGGCACGTTGTAGACCATGATTGGCAGCTGGACGCTGTCGGCAATGGCCCGATAATGTGCCAGCAAACCATCGGCCGATGGCTTGTTGTAATACGGGGTGACCACCAGCAATCCATCGGCGCCCCAGCGTTCGGCGGCTTTGGCCATAGCTACGGCGTGCCGCGTATCGTTGGAGCCAGTACCCACAAAAATTGGCACGTCTCCCGCCCCACGGCGTGCCGCGTGATACAGGATTTCCCGTTCATATTCGGTTAAGGTCGGAGACTCTCCTGTCGTCCCCGCGATGACCAGACCGCCGCTCCCGTGGCGCACCAGCCAAGCGGCCAGATTTTCTGCGCGCCTCTCGTCTAACTCTTGATTGTCGGTAAATGGGGTGACCATGGCGGTCATAATTCGAGGCCAAAGCATAATGATTCCTCCCTGTACTAAAGCAAAGCGTCAGGTGACGCGCGTTGACTCACAGGCGCTACATGTTGACCGAATTATCATACTGATCTCAGTAGACATTCAGTGCCAGTGGACAAACTCACGAAGAGAGAAATTGCGGAAGCCGGATTCCGCGTACACGACGCGGTCCGGCTAAATCTTGCAGTTGGCCTTGAAGGAGGGAGTAATGCGAGAACCGACAGAAAAGACACGACCGAAGAGGGCTCGGGTGAAATCGGGCACTTCGAACACTCTTCTCAGTCCTTTCCGCAGAATTTGAATATCATCATAGGCGACCTTGGCGACGATGTCAAGCGATCCAGGGCTCTATGATAAAACCTGTGGGATCTGCTAACAAAGGTGGCGTCTGGTGAGCCAAGACCTCGAGGCCGCGTTCCGACGTGAAAGAAGCTGACGTTAGAGGATGCTCGAGGCGCCGGAGGCCGCTGGCGAAACAATGCCGACGATGGCGATCATCACGTCGAAGATGCGGCCAGGGGGCGCACCTTGCAGATGTTCTTGAGCTGCCGACTGGCGACTCCAGTCCCACAATTATTGTCATAGAGGCAAGCGCGGTTGTGCGATACGTGCGCCAAGTGTTCGGCTGCCGCCGCTGCCCGCCAAACCAGAGAGCAGGCCTCCTGAGTGTTTCACAAGCTTCGTGTGTGATGCTCAATAAACGTGATAGAGTCCTGACACGTTACGACAAACGTGACCGTACTGCACTGGTTCTTCTCGAATGTTATCGCGATCCGCCTACGCCTTTGGGTGCCGGAGGCGATGATACTTTCATGACGAGCAATAGTTGTGGTAGAAATTGTCGAATCAAGGAAGAGGACTTTAATGCTGTAGCGCGAACTGCAATTAAAAACAGGAGTGACGTGGCGCAAGGAGGCGCAGGTGTGAAGAGTCATGAGCAAGTGTCTGACGCTCTTGACAAAGCGTTGGAGGATGAAGCGATTTTTTCCGTGTTTCAACCAATATGGACGGTAGACGGAAAGTTATTAGGATTCGAGGCATTGTCCCGGTTTCACAACGGTACGCCCCCGGATGCGGTGTGGGCCCTGGCACACGAACGTGGGGTGGCGGCTCGACTGGACCAGGTAGCCTTGCGGCGAGCCATGATCGGGGCTAGTCGATTGCCGGGCCGCCTCTTCTTAAATGTCACAACGGCTCACTTAGCGAACCCAGAGGCGCTTAAGGCGTTTGGCGATCCCTCCCGGGTCGTATGGGAGGTGAGTGAGCGCACAGGAATGGCCGTGACGGGGTTGGACGGATTGCGGTGGCTGAAAGATCAGGCATACCCGATTGCTATGGATGACGCCGGAGTAGGTCATTCAACCATTGAGCGGCTCGAAACGATCCGGCCACATATCGTCAAATTGGATCGGCGTTTGGTGGAGGTATGGGCTGCTGGACGCCCCGGACCCCTTCGACAATGGGTTTCAGCCGCTAAAAATATTGGATCGGTGGTGTTAGCCGAAGGGGTGGAGAACAAACACTGGGTGGAAGGTTTGGCCAACGAAGGCGTGGTAGCCGTTCAAGGGTATGGGCTGGGCTTGCCATTGCCCCCTGATCAATGGCACGGACTCAACGCAGTTTCCGTTGTGGCCGACGATCTCGTCTAGGGATGGGCGACCATTTCTGGTTGCCTTGATCCCTGACCGCACGGGCGTACTATAGATATTAAATCCCTATTTAAATCCCTATCGTTTGGTTTTTATAGACGAGACAGACAGGATGAGGGAAGGGATGTCCATTTGCGCCGCTAAAACCACAATCGGGCGCTCGGAATATGGGGGGCTCCGAGAAAGGTCTCGGGAAACCTGCTCAGATTGGCGCTGGCGTACTCCAACAATTTTGCGGTGTTTTGCACGATATCCCTTGAGTTTAATGGACTGGATCGAATCGGACGTTCGGCATGAACGGCGGCCTTCAGGGCCTCCTACAACCTCCGGCGGTGATTTCCGCAATCCCGATGGTGAACGCGACCCTGCTATTTATGTGTTAACGCGATTTGATCTCAATGACTGAGAATTGTTTTCAACCACAGGATGCGACCGTGTTCCTTAACCAAGAACAAGTATCGCCCGCTCAGGAATTGGGCGTAGCACTGCTGACGATTCTAGAGAACACGTTAACAAGGTGATGTGTAAGAGATGTTGGTTTTAAAAGTCTTATAGTGTTAGCAAGTATAAATATCTTACATATAATGTGTTGATATAAGGCATATATGTGACATATAATGTAACCTTGGATGGATGTTGATTTCCGTGCAGTGAGGTTGCCGAACCTGTGCTGTGGCCGTGGTCAGGTACTTATTGGGACTGGAGGGTCTAACGGCCAACATGTCAATGTGAAAGGGGATTCTTGCCGTGAGATTTTATGAGCACTTTGCACCAATCGAGGAATCGCCCATCGAGTTTCGCCTCGCTTCGCGGTGTGGGAAATGCTGGGGTACGGGATTGTGTCCCACTTGTCGGGGATCGGCAGCGCAGGCGGAGCGTGCAGATGAGCAAGTTGTTCATTGTCCGGATTGTTGGGATCCTCGCCGGCGCCGTAATTCGGGCCAATGCCCCCGTTGCCAGGGGTTAGGTGAGGAAATGGAAGTGCTGTAAAGGGGATGCATTGTGAGAGGTTTCGACCCGATAATGTGGCTTCTCTCTTAGCCATGAGCTGACAACGGCTCATCGAGTCACGTCTTAGTCGTTTACCCCTGATTAAAGGTGCTATGGGGTTTTGTAATGCTCGATTCGACGCGGATGCCAATTCTACAAACATTTCTACATCAGGTTTGAATGTATCGCTGTCGCATCGCACATTCTGATAACTTTGCATAAGTGCATTTGGTCGGTTTGGTGCGCTCGCCTGTTGATTTGGTTCCCTCCCGCGTTTGCACTGCCATGTCGCTACAACGTACCCAGAAAATACAGTATTTCGGACAATCGCGGCTAACGACAGCCCGCATGTTCTCGGGCAGCGATCCGATGCCATCGTCGGACGTCACCGTCGAAAGTTTGGAATACTTGACGCGCGGGGAAGACAGACATAGTTCGGGTCGGCTGCTAGTGCTCGGGAGTGACCGTTTCTGTCGAAACGACACCAGCCTGCGGTCTGCGTCTACTACGCTTCCTGTCAACCAGCAAACGAACTTGCGCCTAAGCCATAGCGTCGCCGTCAGAGGAAACGGGAACGAGTACATCGTGAGTCATGGCGAGGTCAGGGGATGCCCGGATGGTGAGGACATCTGCACTGAAAGTCTGGTCACCGCCCACATCGCCAGCGATTGGAAAAAGAATGGGACGTGCCGTGCCTTTACAGGCTGTTCCTAGCCCGACCCGTCATTTCCCTGAGAAGATGAGGATGTTTTCTTAGAGGCCTTCGATTTTTTTTCAATGGAGAGCTTACCTGTGGGTTCAAGGCGGGCGGTTTTGACATCCTGCAATTTCGTTTGTTTCTGTCGTAGTTCCATGGCCAGATCCGCGCGGGACATGCGCTCCGACGCCAAAGTTTGCGTATTGATGTGGCCGTTGGTGACCACTGTCGTCTCTACGCCTTGGGTCAATTTTTCCAACCACCGAAACCGCAAATTTAACCAGGTGAGTAGCCACTGAAGAATTCCTAACGCCACTGTGATGGCAATGGCGTTAATTAAGGGTTCATGAGTGCTCTCCATGCCAATAGCCACGGCTTCACCGATCATGATGGCCACCGCGAAGTCGAAGGGCGCCATTTTCCCCAGGGTGCGCTTACCCATAAACCGAAAGACCACGAGAGCAGTGAGCCATAGGATTGCGGTTCGACCTGAAAGCGTTAGTACTTCCACACAGTGTCCTCCTCGTTGCCGATGTCTCGCGGTTATCATGGAGTGAGGCATCGCAAATTATACGCGTCAAGCACGCGATGTGATTTTGTTAGAATGGCAGTAAACGTGTGTGAGGGGAGGCATTGTATGACTAAAGATGAAGTCCTGAAGAAGGCGCGTGACCTAAATGTCAAGTTTGTTCGCCTACAGTTTACGGACATTCTCGGCATTGTTAAAAATGTGGCGATTCCGGTCAAGGCATTACCCATGGCCTTGGAAGGTCAAATGATGTTTGATGGCTCGTCTATTGAAGGATTTGTCCGCATCGAGGAGTCGGATATGTATTTAGCGCCCGATCCCAATACATTTACGGTATTGCCGTGGACAGCGGGGACAGGACTCACAGCACGGCTGATGTGCGATATTAAAAATCCCGACGGCTCCCCGTTTCAAGGATGTCCCCGCAGTACCTTAAAACGCGTCTTACAAGAAGCGCGCGATATGGGTTATGAAGTCATGGTCGGACCGGAACCCGAATTCTTCCTTTTTCAGCGTGATGCGGAGGGGCATCCTACCGTGCAGACGACTGACGAAGCCGGCTACTTTGATTTGTCGCCCAGTGATCTGGGGGAAGATGCCCGGCGGGATATCGTGCTCACCATGGAGGAAATGGGATTTGAGATTGAGGCGACCCACCACGAAGTGTCTCCGGGACAGCACGAAATTGATTTTAAGTATCAAGACGCCTTAGCCACAGCAGATGCGATTGTGACATTCCGTATGGTTGCACGAACTGTGGCGCGTCGACATGGTTTTCACGCGACTTTCATGCCAAAGCCCATCGCCGGGGTGAATGGTTCCGGTTTACACTTGCATCAATCCCTTGTAGGCCCTGATGGCAATGCCTTTTGGGATCCGAAGCAGCCGCACGGACTGAGTCGTGTGGCTATTCGCTATATTTCTGGATTAATGGCTCATGCCCGAGGATTTACAGCCATCACCAATCCGCTGATTAATAGCTATAAACGTTTGGTGCCAGGATATGAGGCGCCTGTGTATATTGCATGGTCAACCGGTAATCGCAGCCCAATGATTCGGGTGCCGGAATCAAAGGGTCCTGACACACGCATTGAATTAAGGTCACCTGATCCATCGTGCAACCCCTATCTAGCCCTTGCGGTGACCATTAAGGCAGGTCTTGACGGATTAAAGCATCGTTACGAGGTGCCGCCACCTGTCACGCGTAACGTGTACCGTATGCATGAAAGCGAGCGGCGAGAACTCGGCATCGAGCGCTTACCGGAAAGTCTTCATGAAGCGTTGGCATTCCTCGAGGAGGATAACGTTATTTGGGAAGCGCTAGGCGACCATATCGCTCAGCGTTTCGTGGAAGCGAAACGGCTGGAATGGGACATTTATCGGCATGAGGTTCATCAATGGGAATTGGATCAATACCTAACCGTGTACTAGCCCCGATCCATAAAGTGCCAGAGGCGCCAAATCCCTATATGGGGTGAAGCCGTCGGGGGTTGTTCGTGGTAAGATAACGCTACAGCTCAAAGGAGGAGTGGCTTTGTGGTGCTTTCTGTTTGACCTCGACGGAACCATTCTCGATACCACGGAACTCATTTTCCAAAGTTTTGAGCACGCGTTTCGCGAAGGTCTCGGGCAAACAGTCACACGGGAAGAACTTCTGGTCCATTTTGGCCGACCATTAATCGAGCAATTTCACACGATGTGCCCCCACCTTCATGACAGCGAGAGGCAACACCTCGTCGACCTCTACCTGGCACACAACGAAAGTCTGCACGACGACTATATCAGTGTGGTGCCAGGGGCGCCAGACGGACTGCAGCGCCTTTACGAGGCAGGATACCCACTAGGGATCGTCACGTCCAAACGGAAAAATCTGACGGTACACGGGTTGCAACTGTTTGGCCTCGACAAGCTGTTTGACGTGGTTGTTCATATGGATAGCACGGTTCGCCATAAACCCGATCCGGACCCCGTGCTCCACGCGCTCAACCTCATTGGGGGATTGCCGGTGTCTAGCGCGTATGTGGGTGATAGCCCCTATGACGTGATGGCTGGCCGCGCAGCTGGCGTTCGGACTGTGGGGTTCGTGTATAATACGTTTTCAGCCTCGATGCTACGCCAAGCGGGAGCTGACACCATTGCCACCTCATGGCCGCAGATAGTCGAAGTCTTGACGGAGTGGGCCGGGCAGGAAGAATTTGCTGAGGGAAGGCGGTGAATGACGCAATATGAGGTTAGAAGGAGCAGCGATTACCTGGCTCGGGCACGCGACCTTTGTGGTGGATACGCCGACGAATCAACGGATAGTCGTGGATCCTTGGTTGAAGGGCAATCCTCGTTGTCCGCCAGCCTTTCACCAACTGGCCCAGGTGGATCTCATTTTGGTCTCTCATGGGCATTTTGATCATATGGGGAGTGCTGTGGAATTAGCCGCGGCTACGGGTGCTCCAGTCGTGAGCAATTTTGAAATCGCCACCTATCTTCAAGGACAAGGGGTGGCAAACACGATAGGCATGAACAAAGGCGGTACCGTGACATTTGGGGACATCAAGGTCACCATGGTTCATGCGGACCACTCGTCGGGTATCATCGCGGAGGATGGTCGGGTGATTTACGGCGGGGAAGCAGGCGGATTTGTCATGACCTTAGAGAACGGCTTGACTTTGTATCATGCCGGGGACACCAACGTTTTTTCCGACATGGCGGTGATCCGGGACCTCTATGCCCCTGACGTTGCCTTGCTGCCCATCGGCGGACACTTTACCATGAGCCCGAAGGAGGCGAGTTATGCCGTGCGGTTGCTCAAGCCCAAAATCGTCGTGCCCATGCATTACGGGACATTTGACGCGTTGACGGGTAATCCTGAGGCGCTCCGGGATCTCCTGGTGGGAGAAGACACCGAGGTGGTCACGTTAGAACCCGGTGTTCGGTATGAGTAGGCGCGTAGCAATTGTGCTGCTGGTCTGGGCTCCTAAAGGCCTATCGTGGCCTGAGCCTTGATGTTGGCCAGGAGTGTGGCCACTTTAGGGAATGGCTGGGGCTTACGGTAGGGCAGGTCTAAATCTTAAGTGTTTTGCGACGGCTGCAACGGGTGGAGGCTTCTAGCAGGGAATCGAGGGACTGCAAGGGGGAATTGAATGTGCCTGAAGCACGGGTGAAATATCAAGGAAAAATGGCTTTTGAAGGCATCAGCGGATCCGGTCACCGGGTGCTGATGGATGGAGCACCAGAGGTAGGTGGGGAGAACCGGGGAATTCGGCCCATGGAAACCATGCTCGTGGGATTGGGCGGTTGTACAGGCATGGATGTTGTCTCCATTTTAGAAAAGATGCGCGTGCCGTTGACATCCTTTGAGATGGGGATTGTGGGCCACCGCGTGGACACGCATCCAAAAATCTACGACCACATCACCATTCGCTACGAGTTTCAAACGGACGTGGCGCATACGGATAAAGTGATTCGGGCGGTGAGCCTGAGTCAAGAAAAATATTGCAGTGTTTCCGCGATGCTGGCCAAAAGCGCAAAAATTGATGCGGAAATCGTAATTAACGGTGAGGTGGTTCACAGATTGAGCCAAGGGGGATGAACCGAACTATTCATCCCCGTTAATGACATGATTGACCAGGGTGAAAACGGTCGCTGGGGCCATCCTACTTTCGAAGGGAGGGGGACCTGTGGCCGATAATCACCAGCAGGCACGACTTATCCAGCAACTGACGCGAGAAAAGTTTCAAGAAGAGGTGGCGCGAGAACTGGGGATTGATTTGCACGATGTGGGCTTGGGGCCTCGTCAAGATCAGGAAAACGATCGTGCGCCAAAGGAAAATCTCACCACAAGGAAATGACGGAACCGGTGATACCTTAGAGGCAGACAAGAAAGAAATCACTGAAGAAGAACGAGTCGAGGCGTCCAGCCTCGACTCGTTCCGTGCGATTAGGACTCTCCACCTAGTCCCTTGGTAAACTTGATAATGTCGTCTATGGAGCTTGCCTGAAGCACATAGGGAACCACCTTGGTACGAAGTACGTCGTCCGGTAACCCGCGAATTGTGCGCACCACTTCGCCTAAAGATGAGCCGAACCGAGCAGATAACACAGCGAGAAGCATGTCGATTTGACCTTCGTGATGTCCTTGTTGGATTCCCTGTTGGATTCCCTGTTGGATTCCCTGTTGGATTCCTTGTTGGATCCCTTGTTGGATCCCCTGCTCAACGCCCTGCTGGATCCCCTGCTCGATTCCTTGCTTTAGACCCAATTCCAGTCCGCGAGCTAATCCGCGCCGAATGGCCTCGTCTTCTAGCTCCGTGATCAAATCGCGCATTTGAATCACTCCCACTAACCATTGTATCATGTCGTCCGTTAAAAATTGACCCGTGAGTCCCAACATGGCCGCGGCCACGAGTACTTGATGAGGACGCGGGGCGCGGTCAAGCAAGTCGATGGATACTTTCACTAATTCCTGTTGGTTTAACGAAGGGTGTGACATAAATGGCAAAAACGCCAGGTCTAAATCGTCTGTCGCGCTCCATACTTCAGGTCGAATTCGGCTAAGGCGCTCAATGACTGTCGTGGCCTGCCGCGAGGCAATATAAATATTTTCTACCCGGATCTGGACGGCCCCGCACGATTCATAACTGGGCGCCTCTATAATGTGGGGACCAAGGTAGACCACGAGTGTCCGTACCTGTCGCCGATGCTCCCCGTATAATGATAAGGCGTATTGCGCGAAGCGCACAAGATTAGCGACGGGGGTGGATTGAAATTCAATATCCAAAAGGGTACCGTCTTCTAGTAAAAATACAGTGTCCAACAAGTGTTCTTGAAATTGGATCGTGCTGACTGTGTTGGGCCAGATCTCACGCACCGATGGCAATTGATCATCGTACCATTTGGTCAACGTTTCGCGAAACAGAGCTGCTAACATCTTTTGAATGCGGTCCTTAGCTGTTCGAGGAATATCAACATCCATGACAGCACACTCCTTAAAAACAAACGTTCACATAAATCATAGTCGGTGGGGAGAAACAGAGCAACAAGAAACACTCTTGATGTCGAACGGTTTTTCATGACATCCTTCGTGTTCTCCAATGGTTGAGCGCCTACGACGCACAGTCATTTGAATTCCGCGACCTGTGGCACCATGGGCAAGGGGCATTTCCACCCGCTGGATCAGTCGCCCCGACTTTATTCCATGGCCTCTCGGTGGTTTGCGCTAAGCCCGATACGCGCGGCTTGTGGGTCACAGGGGGGTTCAGTATAATCGGGGAGGAAATGGGGGACGCAAGTGGATATTGGTTTGATTGGTCTGCCACGGTCGGGTAAGACGACAATTTTTAACTTACTGACGCATGCCCATGTGGATACCACAGCATTTGGCGGGAAGGTTGAATCGCGGCGCGGCTTAGCGCCGGTGCCCGATCCACGGTTAGAGTGGTTGCGCAACCTTTACCATCCCAAAAAGGTGACCCCAGCGCAATTGACAGTGGTAGATGTCCCGGGCCTAGCCCGAAACGATAGTCAAGGACCGAATCGGTTTTTACACGATGTGCGGCAAGTGGATGCCTTGATTCATGTGGTACGCGGATTTCGCTCAGAACTCGGCGAGGATCCGGCTCCGTTGGCGGAACTTGAAGATATGGAACTGGAACTCAATTTATCTGACCTAGACCTTGTGGAGAAGCGTCGCGAGCGAATTCGCGCAGCGAAGAAAGCGACCAAGGAAATGCAACATGAGTTACTGTTGCTCGACCAGCTGTTCGAGGTATTGGAGTCTGGTCAGCGGTTGGATCAATTGTCGCTTATGGAGGAGGATCGGCGCTTCTTCAGCGGGTACCAGTTTTTGACCTTAAAACCGATGATTTGGTTGTTGAACTTGGATGAGGAGAGCTTTCGCAGCGGGCATTACCGTGATCGTGAACGGATTGAAGCCATGGCGCGCGAAAAAGGGATCCCGCTAGTGCTCATGGCGGGGGCGATGGAAGAGGAAATTCAGCAACTGGACGAAGCGGACCGGATCGAATTTTTGCGGGATTTAGGAGTCGAGGAGACAGGTACCGCTCGCTTGGCTCGGGCTACCTACCAGCATTTGGGACTCATTTCGTTTTTAACCGCGGGTGAAGACGAAGTGAGGGCATGGACAATTCAGCGGGGCACTCGGGCGAAGGAAGCGGCAGGCAAAATTCATTCGGACATTGAACGGGGATTTATTCGCGCGGAAGTTGTGGCCTTTGACGCCTTGGTCAAAGCGGGAAATCTGGCCAAAGCTCGCGAACACGGGGATGTGCGCCTCGAAGGCAAAGATTATGTGATGCAAGATGGGGACGTGGTGAATTTTCGCTTTAACGTGTAAGGGGAGTGACGACTCGTGGGCGGGACAACAGAGTCATTATGGCAAAGGGCCACAAAGGTCTTACCCGGTGGAGTGAATTCTCCGGTGCGGTCGTTTCGCGGAGTAGGCGGTCAGCCCTTTTTTGTTCGCGAAGGTCATGGACCCTATGTGATTGCCGAGGATGGCACGCGTTACCTGGATTATGTGATGGGTTATGGCCCGTTAATTTTAGGCCACGCACATCCTCGCGTCGTTGAGGCGATTCGAGAACAAGTTGGACGAGGCATCAGCTTTGGCATCCCCACGCGTCTTGAGGTGGAGTTGGCTGAAGAGTTAGCTGGCGCGATTTCGGTGGTGGATATGGTGCGGCTGGTGAACTCTGGGACGGAAGCGACGATGAGCGCGTTGAGAGTGGCCCGAGCTGTGACCGGGCGCCCGCGAGTTTTAAAATTTTCCGGATGTTATCACGGGCACCACGACTCCCTCCTAGTGAAGGCGGGATCCGGGGCGGCTACGATGGGAGTGCCGGACTCGGCCGGCGTACCCGAGCCTATTGCCGCCCTGACGCTGACCGTGCCGTATAACGACAGCGATGCGGTGCGGCAGGCGTTCCGAAACTATGGAAAGGAGATCGCGGCCGTCATTGTCGAGCCTGTTGCAGGCAATATGGGGACCGTCCCACCGGTCCCTGGATTTTTAGAAACGATTGAAGAGGTGACCAAGGCCTATGGCGCCTTATGGATTAGCGATGAGGTGATGGCGGGGTTCCGTGTTAATTACGGGAGTGTAGCCGAGGTGCGAGGGTTGCACCCCGATATCATCACGCTCGCGAAGGTTATTGGAGCGGGAATGCCGGTGGGAGCGTATGCCGGGAAGCGCGAATATCTGTCGCTCGTGGCCCCCAGTGGCCCCGTATATCAAGCGGGAACGTTTTCGGGCAATGCGCTGGCCATGGCGGCTGGATTGGCTCAGCTTAATGTGGTAAAGGCACCCGATTTCTATGCCCCCCTTGTCGAACGGACGCGCCTTTTGGCTCAAGGACTGGTAGAACGGGCTAAGCGCCACGGTATTGCGGCTTCTTATCACCAGGCGGGGGCGATGTTTGCCTTGTTCTTTCGAGCTCAGGCCCCTTTGAACTTTGACGAAGTGATGGAAACTGATGCTGCCCTCTATCGACAGTATTTTCACGGTATGTTGAGCGCGGGTATCTTTATGCCGCCGTCACCCTATGAATCGGTGTTTGTGTCAGCAGCTCACAGTGACGAGGACATTGAGCGCACGCTGGTCGCGGCCGATCGCGTGTTTGCTCGGTTACCGGGATGAATCGATGGTCGTGTGCGGAACAAGGCGGGGGATGGGTACGTGAGCGGTGTGTCCCGGGAAATGCGTGGGGTGTGGCCATAAACGATCACCGGTGTGCCGATGTCCGCAAAATGCCACAGCCACTCAGCATTTGCCGGATCGCCCGTGGGTCCCCAAGGGCTCTCGTTAGTGGATAGCTGCACGCAGCCGTGGCTTGCCGGACGACCGAAGCGATGGTTCCACCACGCGCCATGAAAGGCAATGGCACCATTAAAATATTGGGCGTAAGGCACGTGGGGCACGTCCCAGCGATCGTGTCCCTGGCCACCGACCATATGATCGTCCACTACGCGGCGGTAAATCCAAAATGTCCCCGGTGGTGTACTCCAGCGGGGAGGCACACCCGTCGATACGGGGAGCGTGCGCACAATGCGCCCGTTTTCGCCGGCGATGAGAGTCTGTGTGCTGAGGTCCACTGCTAACCATCTTCCGTCGTCGGTGGCTAGGGTCGCGCGAAAATTCGTATGAGCCCAGTGAAAGCGAATGATGCTATTTCCAGGCCAGGTCTTGCGGGGCATAATAAGAAAGTGATGGGGACCAAGGGCGCGAATCAACACCGGAATGCGGGGACGTATTTCCAGCCGGGCCCTTACTGCACTCGGGGTGAAGGCGGTCATGGTGGTGAGTTGTACGGGGGCTTTAATACCCGCTTTGGGAGCCGCGATGGAAAAGATTACCGGTCGGGTGGTCCCGAGCGCTCGCGGGTCCCCGTGTGGAGCGTGGGGTGGGATCATCATGGTGGCAGTGATAAATAGGGCGGCAAGGCCAAGTAGGGACATGCGCAGCTGTTGAAACATGGTGTTCCTCGCTTTGCGTCAAAATTCCTCAAGGAGGTGGCTTTGGGTCGTGGTCCACATCACCGTCATATTCTTCTCCTATGCCGCCGATCGTATGAAAGGGCGCACGCAGGAATTTACCGTTCCTGCCGGCACTAGCGTTGCCGCGTTTTTTGACCAGGCGCTGTCTCCGTCCATGGGGGAACCGGCGCACCATTTCATGTTTAGTGTGAACGCGGAGTGGGTTGACCCGTCCTATGTACTGCAGGATGGCGACGAGTTGGCCGTGATTCCCCCAGTGAGCGGGGGGTAGGAGGTGATCCGGCGTCGATGGATGTGGTGAAGATCCAAACAGAGCCAATTCAGGTGGATATGGCGTTAAAGACCATTTCCGATGCCAGTTGCGGAGCCCAAGCGATCTTTTTAGGGACGGTCCGCGACTCCTTTGAAGGGCGGCCGAGTCGTGGTTTATTGTACGAAGCCTATCATGCATTAGCCGAAAAAGAAATGCGTCGCATTGCCCACGAATTGAGGGCGGAGTTTTCTGTTCGCCATGTGGCGCTCATCCATCGGGTGGGGGAACTGGGACTCGAAGAAGTGGCCGTCTTGGTCGCGGTATCGGCGGGACATCGCGACGCGGCTTTTGCGGCGTGCCAGGCGGGTATTGACCGCATCAAAACTCGCGTGCCCATCTGGAAAAAAGAGCGGTGGGCAGACGGGCATAGTTCGTGGCATGATGATCCCCAGGCTAGCTCAAGTGAAACACCTCTTTGACCTTTTTTACATTAGCGCGGCTGACTAAGACTTCGCTTTGGGCTTTGTCTTTCATTTTGAGGAGATAGGTGCCGTTAAAATGCGGCATAATCGCACGCACAAAGCGCGTGTTGACGATAAAGCTGCGGTGCGTGCGAAGAAAATCCTGAGGTAGGCGCGCTTCTAGTTCGTTCATCGTGAAGCGCGTCTGTAGCCGTCCCTCCTTGGTGGCCACGAAAATGCTCTCCTTTTCTGCGGCAATATAGACAATTTCTGCAACAGGGATGGGAATTGTCTGCTCATTGTATTCACACGGGACCCACTCCAAGGGTGCGTGATCGTCGTCGCGAGCGGATAGTTCAGGACCGCCGGTGAGACGGCGGACGGTTTCGTCAATGCGCGCCCGGCTGACAGGTTTTAGCAAGTAGTCCACCGCATAGGCCAAGAAAGCCTCGAGCGCGTGTTCTTCGTATGCGGACACAAAGACGATCTTGATCTCGGGCCGCGTGGCCTTTAGTTCCAATCCCAAATCCATCCCCGATTCACCCGGCATGGACACATCCAGGAAGACCACATCATAATCAATGGCGTTTAATAATGTCCGCGCCTCCGGTACGCTGGCGGCTTCCCCGACGATTTGAATGACGTCACGATGCGGCTCTAAGAGATAACGTAACTCCATGCGTGCGGGGGCCTCGTCCTCGACAATTAATGCTTTAAGCGGTGGCATCTTCTACACCTCGCAAGGGCACCGTGAGGCGGACGGTCGTTCCCGAGCCTTCGCGGGACCTCAGCTTTAAATGATATTGAGGCCCGTAAAGTCCCATCATGCGTTCTGCCACGTTCGAGAGGCCGACCCCCATGCCACTCCCGCGGCCCATCTCAAAAATTTCGTATTGTTTGGCCCGCGGGATGCCGACCCCATTGTCCGACACATAGATGACGAGCCGATTACCGTGAATGCGGGCCGTCACGCTGACCGTTCCGGGCCCCTCGCGATGGCTTAATCCGTGGACCACGGCGTTTTCGACCAACGGCTGTAAAGTTAAGATGGGAACCGGAACGTCGAGTGCCCGGGGATCTACCCGCACACGATAAAATAGGCGTTCTCCAAAACGCGCTCGTTCCAATGTCAAGTAGGTATTGACATATTCGATTTCGTCGCGTAGGGGGATCGTCGGCCCCCGGTGCTGGAGCGATCGCCGAAAGAAGGCTGCTAACTCGATGAGTAGGTCGCGCGCACGGTCCGGGTCGGTTCTTGAAAACGCGATAATGGTGTTTAAGACATTAAAGAGAAAATGGGGGCGAATTTGTGCCTGTAACGCTTCTAGTCGGGCATCCGCAGCGAGTGTTCGTTGCCTGTCAGCTTCGACAACCTCCATTAACAACGACAACATTTGAGCAATGCCTTCGGCGTGCTGGACAACACGGCTGGGCAGCAATCGGTGGGTTGCGATATAAAGCTTAATAGCGCCCACGGATTGGCCGTGGGAAATCAATGGCGCAATGACCACCGTGCCCAGGTCACATTCGTCGTACGATCCCATCAGTTCACTGGTGTCCAAAATGCGCGTCACTCGGTCGCGGATGGTACGGCGTGTGGTGTCCGACAAAGGGCTTCCGGGTTGATGTTGGGGACACGCTTTTCCGGCCCAGCCTAAGACAATTTGCGTATCGCAGATGGCCACGGCGTCTACTTCCGCCGTACGCTGAATAATGTCCGCTAAATGCTGGGCGGTCTCCCGGTTCAGCCCCTGGCGTAGATGGGGTAACGCTTGGTTACCGATTTGAAATGTTGTTTCCGCGGGATCAGGCCCTACCGGTTCTACGCGTTTCGTATGCATCGTGAGTGACGTGGTGCGGGCAAAAGCCCAGATGCCGACAACCAAGGATAAGCCGAAGGCTACCCAGGGCCAATAGCGTCCGAGGTGTAAAATCAGCGGCACTGCGATGAGAACCCAAGTGGCGATCCAGAGGACCCGTGCATCCTTCATTTAAAGCAGCTGGGCTCCTTTCGCGGCCATTTCCGCCAGGGCACGCTCGCTATCGCCGGGAGAGACGTCCACCCCGCGCACACCATTTTTGATGACAACGGTTTCAAAGCCCGCTGCTAACGCATCAAGGGTCGTCGCTCGTACACAATAATCTGTCGCGAGTCCCACGATGTAGAGGCGGTCGATGCTCTGAGAACGAAGATAATCGGCTAAACTGAGCGCAGACTCATCGGCGGATACGCCATCAAATCCACTGTACGCCTCCCGGTCGCGGTCTTGACCTTTGAGGAAACGGGCGTGTCCGGGTGGGAGCCGAAGCGCGGGATGTAATAAGTAGCCCGGAGTGTTCACAATGCAGTGAGGTGGCCAAGGCCCCCCGCGCTCTAAAAACGAAATATGATCAGGGGGGTGGGCGTCTTGAGTCGTCACAATGAGGTGACGGTTATCGGCGAAGCGATTCACCCATTCTTGTACAACGGGAATAATGGCATCGCCATGAGGTACGGCTAATGCTCCTCCAGGACAAAAATCCTGTTGGAGATCGACGATAATCAGCGCATCCCGTGTCATTCCCCTGCTCCCTTCTTTGGCCCCCTTGTTGACTTTATTTTAGCATGAGTTCTGTCAGCTGATCGTGCACGTTTTCTTACGTGGTATGTGTCAGGACCCGCGTCAACGGTGGTTTTGCGGCTCGTCGAACAATCGTGGTGCCTATTGCTGTCTTGAGAGCGACGGGTCGATCCGCGGTCATTCCGAATTAAACACGGGGGAGTCAGGGTTATGGCTATGCTTTTACCCTGGTTCTGTTCTTGACTCCTGAGACATGACAGTTTCTAAGAAACAATGCTCGGCCACCCGTGATTGTATCTCCTCCATGATCTGCCATGCGCGACAGTAGAACATTTGAAAGACGGACCACCATTCGGTGGCGCGATGTGACGGAGACTCGCCCAAGGTGACGCTCAAAGCATGGCGTCCGGGTGGCAAAAGGTGGGGAGCCTCTGCATGGGTGATGCCTAACTGTTGTTGGGGTAGAACCAGGTGATTGATGGTGGCAGGTTCTAAGGCATCGTGATAGTAATGAACGGCATATCCTCGGAGAAGGGCTTGCTCCCCAAACCGCCGCAACAAGGCGGAGGCGTCTCGATGACAGCAGGCGATAATATGCACGGTTTCTTGAAGCGCGCGAAATGTCTCGTCTAAAAAGTTCGTGTAAGGTCCGGCCCCAGTCAGGGGATTGCCAAAGAAATGCGTATCAACGGCTTCGCATGACGAACTTGGGGTTGACAAATATCGGGTGATCCAATCTGTCACCGGAGTTATGAAAGATGCCGGATCTGTGGAGCACTGCTGTTCTGCTTGGGTCCGGGCGGCCAATGCGCCGGTTAAGCATTCTTTTAGGTTCAAGCGCAAGCTATGCCAGGGTAGAGTATGACGGACTTGGGCATAAGCTGACGTGCTATACCAAGAGGTTAACGGGTCAACCAGAAGGACACCCGCTGCAAAATGCTGGGGATGAATCCATGCGCGGTGACGCGTGTGGTCTACAATGCCGATGACTTCTGTTGGCTGGTAAACCGAGTGCCAGAGGGTCACCTCTGTGGCCGTTACTGGCGAGGCCTCGAGATCAGTTAAAACTCCTTTGGGATCACCTGACGCGATGTCCCGCATGGTCCGTAGATGCAAGGCGTAGAATTGACGAAACCCGGCAGCGGTTTCGGCTTCGAGAAAAGCATGGGAAAGTCGAGAAATCATAACGCACCTCCAATGACGATGTAGGGCATCATACGGTGAACGCGATAAAAGGGTGCGTAAAATCGGTATACTAAGCTCGAAGGGGAGGCATACGCGTGTGGTTACCTCAGCGGTCGGCTCGGGTGTTGGCCATTTTGGTCGGTGCGCTTGCCGTCAGCATGTGGCCGGGTTGGTCCTTAAATCCCGAAGTCCTGGACAATTTGCCCATTCATACCTGGGGGCCGTATAATACCGCGCTGAACCATGGTTACGAATCCGAAAACCGTGTGTCGCCGGTCATTCCCACGTCGTATCAGGCGACGCGGGGTCCGCACGTGGTTGGTGTGCAGTTTATCGGCGATGCCCAAGTGGATTTGAAGCATGATCATTTTGGTATTAAAATCACGGGGACGCACATGCGCACGCCGTTTCATGTGCCCAACGTGTACCACGCTGGCTTTGTCGGATGGCGGCTCTCAAAACCGCTAGCACCGGGCCGCTATAACGTCACCTTTGACTTTCCCGGCTTTGATATTGCACCGCAATCATGGACCATTACGGTCACAAACCGACGGGTGGCGCCTGCCCGGCTGTCCTCGTCGGCCTCCCTTATTTTAAAGTCGCTAAATACGGTGCGCAGCGCCTTAAACCTTGATCCGGTGCATTGGAACGACGCGTTGCAACTAGCTAGTATGGCCCATGTGCAATACCTCGCACAAAATGGCTATAATGCACCGTCTTTTCACATGGAATCGCCTGGCCGTCCCGGTTACGTGGGACGCACCCCTTGGAACCGCGACATGGCGTTCGGCTGGCCATCGCCTCTGGCCGGGGAAGTCGGCATCGAATGGGCGATCCCGTCGGAGGCGGTGACGATTGTCCAGGACTTAGTCGATACGGTGTACCACCGGCTATCGATTTTGTCCGACAATCTTTTGGCGATGGGGGTTGCGGAAACGAGTGGTCCTCATGGGGCGGTTGTGATGGACCTTGGCTTTGGCTACCGCGCCAATTTGCCGAAAGCGATTGTTTATCCCTACGATGGACAACCTGGTGTGCCGACCGCCTGGGTGGACATTGAATCGCCTAACCCTGTTCGAGAGGGTTATGGCCATATTTTTGGATACCCGATTACGGCAGATTTTCCGACGGTGGCCCATTTGAACGGGGTACGCCTTTGGTTGGCACAGGATCGCCATCGGGTGCCAGTGGTGATCGATGCGCCAGGAACCAACGGTATGCAGTCGAATCAAATAGGGATGGTACCCATGCGTCCGCTGAGGGGGAACAGCGTATACGTGGCACATCTTGTCGGGCGCGCGACGTTTGATGATGGCATGGATCGGCCCATTAAACTGACTTGGCGGTTTGCCACCGGCGGGCAAAATCAATCCTTGGCTGCGACGGTAGAGTCGCCCGTCACGGTGGTGATTGCGGATATGACCGCAGGATCGGGTGTGACCATTGGCGGTGAACCCATTACCCTTTATCGGCGTCAAGGACGGCAACCGCTAAAAGTCGTGGCGCGCGGGCGCACAAACTGGGATGGGCTCTGGACCCTTACGCTGACCCATCATCAGGCGGGAGACTACGAAGCGGTATCGGCAACTAATAATGCTACGGTATTTTGGTGGGGGAATCATGGGTAAGGATTTTCCCGTAAAACGGATATCTATCCGAGATGGAATCGATCTCGCATATATGGAAGTTATTTCAGGTGATGATGCGGTCGTCTGGATTCATGGGATGGGTGCCTACCGTGAAAGTTTTCACAATATCTTCGAGCATCCTCCCGTGCCCGCTCGTCATCTGGCACTCGATTTACCCGGTTTTGGTCATTCGGGACATTGGCCACGCACTCACCAACTCGGTGATTATGTGGACGCTATCCTCGATTTTTTGGATGGTCTCAAGATTGAGAGCGCAGTGCTCGTTGGCCATTCGTTTGGTGGGATGGTTGCGGGAGAAACGCTTGTGAGGGCGCCAGATCGGGTGAGGGGTGCGCTCTTGATCGCCTCGGCAGGCTGGTTTTCGCCGGAAAATGCGCTCCAGCCCACCCCATTTGTCTTAGTCAACCGTGTGGGCATTTGGCTCACGGGGCTAGACTATTTTGGTCGCCGCATGTTAGCGGCCTTAGGTGTTGCTCCGGACCGTTTGACGGTGGAGGATCGCCGCCGGTTTCGCTGGGGGTGGCGGCACGCGTACGAGATGGCGCGCATGGGCCGATTTTATGAAAGCCCCCAATTTGCCGACCGCGTGCTGGCAACGGGTCGCCCATTAGCCATTATTCACGGCGACCGCGACCTCTTGTTTCCGTTGCCGCGGTTACAGTCGGTGCTCCAAGGGCGGGCACCACTCTGGGTTATCCCAGGCGCTGGCCATGTGCCCTTTTATTCCCACCCCGACGCGTTCCGTCAAGTATTTCAAGCCGCCTATGCGAGTTTGGGGCATAACCCGCGTAATGACAACCGGTAATTTTGGCAATCACGGGATCCAAGGCCGAGAGATCGCGGCGAGACAAATCGGTCACTCGCGTATGGCCCATGGTCCGCAAGGAAATTTCCATTTCTTTTCGGCAGCTTTCTAAAAAATGATGAAGCCCACGGGCCGCCTTCTCGACGTCGAGCGGGAGCTTGGGTCGGGCCCGGTAAAACACGAGATCTGTGGGGGGATAAAAAGGCACCGCGGTGGTGATTTGGTAGTGCGCTAACGCGAACATCGCAATGGTGCCCAACCCGACGGCATTGGCTCCCATAGCGTAGGCTTTTAAAAAGTCGCCGGGTTCACGAAATCCCCCGGAAATTAACAGGTCCACATCGTCACGCGTATGAGTCACCTCAAGATGGTGTACGGCGCGCGCCAGGGCCATGAGGCTAGGAATGCCGAAATGGTCAGAGAGCGTAATGGGTGCATTGCCCGTGGCACCTTCGGTGCCGTCGATGACAATCACATCGACTTGGGCATCTAAGGCGACATCGAGGTCGCGCTCGAGATCATCACTGGCGCCCATTTTGAGCGCGATGGGTACTCCGTCGGTGACCGACCGCAAGTATTGAACTACTTCTTTTAACGAACTGGGTTCACGAGGATCCGTGAGGAATAAGTCAGCATGGATAATGGGAGCATCGTCCGGCTTCAGATGCATTAACTGTTTAATCTCGTTTGATACCTCGTCTGGCGTGGCGATGACCGCGTTACCAGGCATAGCCCCCTGCCCCACTTGCACTTCAATCATGTCCGCTTGCCGCAAAATCTCTACGTCGCGATTCCAGGTCCAGCGTCCAAACTGTAATACATAGTGGGACGCCAACTGCCGCTCTTCATCCAAAAACGGTCCTTGGCCAGAATTCAAGGGGATTTGGCTCCACCCAGAACCTTTGGCGAGCGCCAACCGGGCTTCCTTCGTGAGGGCGAGGCCATACGCCATTCCGGAAATATAGAGCGGCATGGAAATGGTGATGGGCTTTCGGGCCCGTCGTCCCAAGGTGACGGCGAGTTCTACCGGTTCTGATTCGAGGACTGGGCGGCGCGCGAGTTGCGCCGGTACCAAGGCCAGATCATCAAGCCCGTGAACAGGTCGAGCTGAACCCATTGGGCGGATGACCACGTCGCCCGAATTGGCCCTCAGCGAGGAATAGAGAAAATCAATGGGCGGCGTCGACCGCATAGACACATATAATTCGGCCAACGTATCACTCATGGGGCGTGTTAATAGGATAGTAATGACACGACGCACGAGATTGGGTAGCCAGAGCATTAACCCGGCGACCATGACGAGCAACGCTATCAGTGCGGCCAAAAACTCAGTCCAGAACACCGTTACCGCCTCCACGCCGTAGCCTTCCCTGTTCTGGGCACACGTTATACTCATGGGTGAAGCGCGGGGGGCTCGCCAAGTGTAGCGCGGGTGGGTGCCATGCCGAGGGCCCGTACCTTGCGTAACGTTTTGTGTTACCATCAGTTGTAAGAACTTGTGGTGCGACAATCATTCTGCACTCCATTTATGGATTCGCGGGCATGGACGCGCATCTTCCGGGGGGAAGAAGGTGACACAATTTTTGCCGAACTGAGATATCGCTTAAAACCGGAAGAACCTGACAGCCGTGGTTGGGCCAAGCCTTCAGCGATTATGGTGCTGCTGGCTCCAGTGGAACGACCAGCAGTGTTATTGATTGAGCGGCCCCTCACCTTATCCCATCACGGCGGTCAAATTGGCTGTCCTGGCGGGACGGTGGACTGGCAACTAGACCGTACGCTCTGGGATACCGCACGCCGCGAAACTCGAGAGGAGGTTGGCATTGACGTCCCTCAAAGCGCCCTATGGGGTTGGCTTGATCCGGTGTACATTCCCCCTAGTGGCTATACCTTGGCGCCGGCGGTGGCCGGATTGCCCGTTGTTCCCGAGGTGCACTTCGAGCCCCAGGAAGTGTCGGGATACCATTGGGTGCCGCTGGCCGTCCTGCAGCGCGTTCGGCGTCTTGCCGTTCGCGAAGTGGCGAACGTCCGATATCAAATGCCAGAATTTCCCCTAAGCTGGGGGCTGGTTTGGGGTGCGACGGCGCGCGTGTTGGACCAGTTGCTGGGATAGCTAGGTAAGGGGTGACGGTGCGCGATGATGATTCGAGAGTTAACGGCGCTGGACGAATTTGACGCATTTAGCCAACTTGAGGCCAGAATCTGGGGCGCTACCGATCCCACACCGCGTTCACTGCTGGTGGTGTTCTCGCGCCACGGTGGGGTCGTCTTGGGAGCTTATGACCGTGGTCAGCTGGTGGGGATTTCATTAGGTTTCCCTGGACTTGATGAAGACGGTCGAACGTACCTGCACTCCCATGTTCTTGGGGTGGTGATGGAGTACCGTGGGCGCGGAGTGGGTCAGGCGTTAAAGCGGGCTCAGTGGACTTACGCTGAACGGGCGGGCCTACCTTATGTGGGCTGGACTTTTGACCCTTTGATGGCTCAAAACGCCTGGTTTAACTTAGCGGTGTTGGGGGCCGAAGTGGCGGATGTCCTGGAAAATGCCTATGGATCATTGAATGACGCGATTAACGGGACGGCGCCCACACATCGGCTCTGGGTGCGCTGGAATCCCCAAAAACCGCCCCGCCGGCAGAATGGGGGGGATGAAGCCTTGATGGCCATCCCGGCCAATGTGGAAACATTGCGGCGGCAAGATCCCCACCGCGCGCGTACACAACAGGAGGAATTCTTTCAGGAAATTAGCGCCCGTTGGCAGGCCGGTTGGCGAATTGACGGGGTCGTACGACAAGAGGGCCAAGTATGGTATCGCTGGGTGAAGACGGCCAGAGAAAGCGGGCGCGGGTCATGAAAATTGAGGCGATATTCCTGGATTTTGTGCAACTTCCGTTAAAGTCGCCATTTCAAACCTCCTTTGGGACGGAACGGGTCAAGTCCACATGGCTTGTTACCGTCGTTGCCGACGGCGTGCGCGGATACGCCGAGTCGGTAGCCGATGTCGAACCGTTGTATAGCGAAGAAACGCATGCGTCTGTCTATTTTGCGTGGAAAAACGCGTTGGTGCCTCGATTGGTCAATGAGTCTTTAACCGACCCTAAAGATGTGGATGCGCTTTTTGCGCCCATTCGCGGTAACCGCATGGCCAAGGCTGCCCTGGAAATGGCTATTTGGGATTGGTTTAGTCGTTCCCAGGGAGTCCCGCTATGGCGGCTCCTCGGCGGCGATCCAGCCCGCCAACGTATACCGGTGGGAGTGTCCATTGGCATTCAATCAAGTCCTGAGCAGCTGATTGCCGTCGCTATGGATTACTTAAGTCAAGGATACCGTCGGCTTAAGGTGAAGATTCAGCCCGGCACCGATGTTGAACCGTTGGAACGCCTGCGCGCGGCTGTGGGGTCTGAGGTGCCGATCATGGCAGATGCCAATTCCGCGTACCGACTTAGCGATGTGGACCGGTTAAAAGCCCTTGATGCGTTGAACCTCATGATGATTGAACAGCCGCTGGCGGAAGACGACATTGTCGACCACTCCGTGTTAGCGCGTGCGCTCAAGACGCCGGTGTGCTTGGATGAAGCGATTCGCTCATCCGACGATGCGCGTAAGGCCATCCAATTGGGGGCGTGCGCAGTTATTAACGTTAAAGTGGGGCGTGTGGGGGGGCATCAAATGGCGCGCCAGGTTCACGATGTGGCGGCGTCACACGGCGTGCCGGTATGGTGCGGCGGTATGTTGGAAACTGGTGTTGGCCGTGCGCACAACCTGCACGTGAGCACCTTGCCCAACTTTCGATTGCCAGGCGACACGTCTGCGAGCGACCGATATTTTTTTGAGGATTTGGTGGACCCGCCCTTTCGTTTGAACCCTGACGGAACGTTAAGCGTGCCTGAAGGACCAGGCATTGGCGTTGAACCTGTTCCCGAACGATTAGCGCGTTTTCGGACGCATCATGAAGAGTGGCGACTGACGCCACATTGGCGACAAGGAGGCATTCCCCATGGGACGCCGACCCGGTTCTGAGGCCATGCTGGAATGGCTTCACGACCTTGTCACCATGGAATCTCCGTCAGGGGACATTGCCGGGCTATCCGACATCATGGAATATCTCCAATACCACTTAAAAGGTCTAGGTGATGTTAATCTTGGCCACACCGAGCAGGGGCCGATTTTGACTATCCGCCGCGGGAATAGCGGAGCCCTATTATTGGGCCATGCCGACACCGTATGGCCCCGGGGGACATTACGCGCCATGATGTGGCGCACGGAGGGGGATTGGGTCTACGGACCCGGGGTCCTCGATATGAAAGGAGGACTCGCGTTAGCCATGGCGGCGTTTATGGAGTTGCCGGCGGATGTGCCGTTTACCTTGCTGGTGACGCCAGACGAAGAGGTGGGGAGCATGGCGAGTCGTCCCATCATAGAGGAGGCTGCGCGTCAAGCACCGCTGGTGTTGGTGCTCGAACCCGGAATGGCGGATGGGGCGATCAAGGTGGCACGGGCTGGTGTGGGGACGTTTTTGCTCAAGATTGGGGGAAGGGAAAGTCATGCGGGGTTAGATCCGGACGATGGCGCGAGTGCGTTGAAAGAATTGGCACACCATATCCTCTGGCTAGATACCCTTGCTGATCGGCAGCGGGGCACTACGGTCAATGTGGGAGTTGCGAGTGGCGGCACCCGAAGCAACGTGATCCCAGGGCAGGCAACAGCCGCTATTGACGTACGGGTCTGCCGGCGAGAGGAAATGGTGCGCATCCAAGAGGCCTTGGCCCATCCTCCGGTCTTTGACCGGCGCTGTGAGATCCAATACACAGGAACATTTGACCGACCACCGATGGAACTCACGCCGTCTAGCGAACGGTGGGTGAGGCAGGCCTCACAAATTTGGGAGAAGCTGACAGGCCAGCCATTAGGTCTCGCTCGCGTGGGCGGGGCTAGCGACGGCAACTTTACGGCATTGCTCGCGCCGACCCTGGATGGACTAGGGGCTGTGGGTGTAGGAGCGCATGCTCGACATGAAGGGGTCTATTGGCCGTACATGGTTTGGCGCTTGGAACTGTTAAAAGCGTTGATTGAAAAGGTGGCCCGTTTGCCATGATAGTGACAACTTACTTACCGTCCGACTTGGAGCACGCATTTTTACAGGAACTTGCGGAACGCGGGTTTGATGCCCGGATTGTGCCCTGGTCCCACACAACGGCGGCGGACCGCACGCAGTCAGAGATACTGGTGGGATGGTATGTGCCTCAAGAAGTGATCGATGCGCTACCGAATCTCACTTGGTTACAGGTGGCAGGCGCTGGGGTCGATTGGACGTTGGATCTTCGAATCGCCGATGCTGTGGCGGTGACGCGTATGGTCGAGGGGTTTGGCACAGATATGGCGGAGTTTGCCTTAATGGCGGCATTAGCTTGGGTCAAAGACTGGTCGCGGCTTCGGACATTGCAACAACAACGCCGATGGGATCCGTATCTTGTGCGAACGCTGGCATCGCTTACTGTCGGTGTGTTGGGCGCCGGTGCTATTGGCCAAACCATTGCCAAAACGTTTCAACCTCTGGTGAAAGAAATTCGCATCATGGGGCGAAGCCGTCCTCAGGTGCCTCATATTGCCGGGTATCGTATCGATGAGGCGAGCGCATTTTATCGCGATTTGGATTTACTGATCATTGTCGTTCCGTTGACGCCTGACACTCGTTCTCTGGTTGGTGAATCAGCCTTTTCGTTAATGCGAGAGGGCGGTTATGTGATTAACTTGGCCCGAGGTGCGGTCATCGACACGTCGGCACTTATCGCGGCCGTCACTCGTCAGCAGTTGTCCGGCGCCTTTCTTGATGTGTTCGAAACCGAGCCGTTGCCGCCCGACGCCGAGTTGTGGTCAATCCCGGGCATTACCGTGAGCCCGCACATGGCGGGGATTACCCGTGCTGAAGTATTGGCCGCGCATTTTATGGCGAATTTTCGTCGGTTTCGGCGACAGGAGCCGTTAATTGGCATGGTCGACCGGACACGAGGGTATTGAAGACATGCTGCAAATCGTCGCCTTAATTGGTCCCAGCGGTAGTGGCAAAAGTCACCGAGCCTCTTTGGTAGCGGTGGATAAGGGTGTGGACACCATTATCGACGATGGCCTGCTCATTCATCAGGGGAGGATTGTGGCCGGGCGTTCAGCCAAACGAGAAGCGACCCGTATAGCGGCGGTGAAACGGGCTATTTTTGATAACTCGGACCACCGCTTAGAAGTCATTGAAGGGTTAGCCGCTATTCAGCCCAAAAGCGTCTTGATCCTTGGGACATCAGAACACATGATTAGTCGCATTGTGGATGCTCTGGAGCTGGGCGATAACCCGATTGAATGGATTCGCATCGAAGACATTGCGACACCCGAGGAGCGCCGGATTGCCCGGCATATCCGGCAAACGGAGGGTAAACACGTCATACCGGCGCCGACGGTGGAAGTGCAAAAATCCTTTTCGGGGTACCTGGTCGATCCGCTGCGCTTTATTTTTCGCAAAAAAGGTCGGCAAGTCGAGGTTGAGAAGTCGATTGTGCGTCCCACGTATTCCGGATTGGGCCGGTTTTACATTGCTGATACGGTCCTGACCGCGATTGTGGTCCACGCCGCCGGTTCAGTGCCGGAAATCGCGCGGGTGTCTAAGGTCATGGTACAATCAACCCAAGACGGGGTTCACATTGAACTAGATGTGACGCCACGTGTGTCGCGGGGCTTGTTTGACATCCTGCGCCGCGTTCAAGAAGAGGTTCGTCATCACATCGAATTGATGACGTCCTTGAACGTGTTGTCAATTCGCATCATAGCCCGCCGACTAGGGTAGAATGGGCGAATAGAGGGGCGAGATCATGCAGCGCGTGCTGGTGGTGGACGATGAAACAGCCATTGTCGAGCTCGTCCGGTATCATCTCAGCCGCGAAGGTTACCAAGTCGACGCGCTGGACAACGGCCAGGCAGCCGTGGAGCGTGTGACGCGCGAACCGTTTGACTTAATTATCCTGGACGTTATGCTGCCCGGCATGTCGGGATTAGAGGCATGTCGCGCCATTCGCCAGCACAGCGACGTGCCCATTATCATGTTGACTGCCCGCAAGGATGAGGTGGACCGCGTGCTGGGCCTCGAACTCGGCGCCGACGACTATGTGACTAAACCCTTTTCGCCGCGAGAACTGGTGGCGCGTGTGAAGGCGATATTGCGGCGTAGCCAAAAAGGGCGGGATGAGAGTGGCGACATTCGTTATCCCGGGTTGGAAGTGGATGTCGATCGGCGATCAGTCATGGTGGATGGACAACCGGTCAACTTAACATTTACCGAGTTTGAGCTATTGACCATTCTAGCGCGCCATCCAGGCCGGGCGTTTAGTCGAGAGGAGCTCTTGGTGCGGGTGTGGGGCGAGGACTTTTACGGTGACGCGCGCACCGTGGATGTGCATATCCGCCATGTGCGAGAAAAATTGCAAGAAGATCCGCAGAATCCGCGATTCATCGAAACTGTGCGCGGGATCGGATATCGGTTTAAAAGCTCATGAGACATTTCGGACGGGCCAATATGTGGTTAGTGCCCGCATCGTTAGGTTTGGCTACCTTAGCCGTCGTGCTCCTCCGATGGCCTCGCGGTCCCCTGTGGGCAGCTCTTTTATTAGTTGTCGCGTGGGTGTGGGCAGTTCGGTATGTCTTGGCATCCCGCCGTGAGGCGCGTTTTTTGACTGAATCGGTGATACAACTTAAAGACACGGTGGATCGCTGGGCATCCGGCGACTTACTGGCCCGCGTCTATTTGGATCAAGATGATCCCCTGGATTCGCTCGCCCACGGCATGAATCGTGTGGCGGAAGTCCTGATGGAGCGCACCCGCGACCTGGAACAAGATAAAAAGCAGTTGGAAGCCATCCTGACGAGCATGGCGAACGGCATCATGATTTTAAACCACGGGTTAACGATTACTCTGGTAAACCGGGCGGCTCTCAGTATGTTCCGTATTCAAGAACCGTCGGTGACGGGTCGCCATTTGCTCGAGGTTTTGCGCGATGTCAAGATAGACGACGCCGTACACCGCGTGACAAGGGAAGGGGGCAGTGAGACGGTATATTGGAGCCCGCCTGATAACGAGTCGGTGGTGGTCGAAGTCACGATTGGCGCGATACCCGAGCCGTTAGGAGGGCTAGGCGCGGTGATGGTTTCGCGTGACGTGTCACTGCAAAGCCAACTCGACCGCATGCGTCAAGATTTCGTGGCTAATGTGAGCCACGAACTGCAGACGCCGTTGACCATTATCCGTGGGTTTACGGAAACCCTTCTCGAAGAAGACATTGACGATGAGTCCCGCGAACGCTTCACGCGTTTGATTCATGAAGAGGCCAGTCGCATGAGCCGTTTGGTTGACGATTTACTCACCTTATCGCGAATGGAGCATCATTCGCTGCCTTTTGTGGTTGAAGGGGTGGACCTGACGGTCTTAATGGATTCGGTCATCGCACGGATGCTGCCGCGGGCTGAAGCCCAGGGATTATTGCTAGTGAACCGTATGCCGGCCTCGCTGCCGTTGGTGTCCGGTGACCCGGACCGGTTGCAGGAGGTCTTTTTAAACCTCGTGCAAAATGCCGTGCAATATACCCCTAGCGGAGGTACCGTGACCATCAGTGCTGAAGAAGATGTCCACCAGGACCGCATAGGGGTTTCTGTGGAAGACACTGGCATTGGCATTCCGGCCGCGGATCTCCCGCGCATTTTTGAACGTTTTTACCGGGTTGACAAAGCACGCTCACGCGCCTCAGGGGGCACAGGATTGGGCTTGGCGATTGTGAAACACATCATTGAACTCCATCATGGGCGCATAGATGTCAGTAGTGTTGTCGGACAGGGGACGCGCTTTCAAGTCTGGCTTCCTATCTATCATGAGCCGGGGGGATCGGAACCATGAAGCCAGGGATCGGGCTAATGTGGTTGGTCGCGCGGGGGGCGGCGTTGCTCCTGGGATCGGCTATCCCAGCACATGTGTCGATCATGGGGTCCACCAGCGTGCTCCCGTACTTACGCGCGGCCTCGGCAGCCTTCACTGAAGCTCATTTTCCGTATCGGTTGACACTGGGCGGCGGCGGGTCAATAGCCGGCCTGGTGGAAGTCAGCCGTGGTCGCGTGGACATGGCTGTGTCAGACATTCCGCCCACAGCGGACTGGACGCATGGAGTGCCATTGTGCCACCAACCCTTGGGCCGGCAGCCGATTCTCTTTATTGCCCACCCTGGTCTCGTCACGGACCTGAGTAGAGGTCAACTGAAAAACCTGTTGAGGGGCCGCATCGACAATTGGAGCGCGGTCGGGGGCCCCAAAATGCCTGTCACTGTGGTGAGCCGTCCGCTAGCGTCCGGGTCCTTGCGAGTTGTGGAAACCCAAGTCTTGGACGGTCATCGCGTGACACCCAAGGCGATCGTGATGTTGTCCAATGGGGCTGTGATGGCTGCCGTGCGCGAATCCCCGGGCGGGCTGGGGTTTGTGGAATCAGGGCGTGCCCCGACAGGGGTGACTGTGTTGGGCATCGACCACCGCCGGTTTGACGTCTCACGACCAGAAGGGTGGCCGTATTACGCGGTGCCGACGTTATACTGGCGATGCCCTGGGAATGATTCGATTCGCACGGTGGCTCACTATTTAGCGTCTCAACCGTTTCGACGCGAATTTGGACTCTACTGAGGCGAACCATGCGTGAACGATGGCGAGAGATGATGATGACACGGCTAACATGGGCGTTGAGTGGCGCTTTTGTCATCATGGGCCTCGGATTGATGGCCTCGGTACTGGTCGGCTCCTGGCCGATCCTGATGGCGCCGCACTCCCTTGGCCGGCTGTTGTCGCCGCTGTGGGATCCGCTGCAAGGGCAGTGGGGTATTCTGCCGTTTATCGTGGGAAGTAGCGTGGTGACGTTACTTGCGCTATGCCTAGCCGTTCCCTTTGCCTTGGCTTCGGCTATTAGCGTGAGTCGCATGTTGCCGCCGGTTGTTCGTCCCCATGCCACGCGGGTGCTTGCGGCGCTGACAGCCATTCCCTCTGTGGTGTTTGGATGGTGGGGCCTGCAAATGGTGGTGCCTGTGGTTCGAAACCTGGGGGGCGGATCGGGGTTTAGTTTGTTGGCCGCTGCCATTGTCTTGGCTGTGATGTTGTGGCCAACTCTGAGCTTTCTTTTCGCCGAAGCGCTTCAAAGCGTTTCGCCTTCGTATGTTGATGCATCATTGGCCCTGGGGGCCACCCCGGATCAAACGCTCGTACGGATCCTGATCCCTTGTGCTATGCCTCAGCTGATTAATGCCTTTTTAGTGGCTGTAGCGCGAGGATTGGGGGAGACCATGGCGGTGCAAATGGTGATTGGGGGGCAGGTGGCTATGCCTCAAGGACTCCTTAGTCCTGGTGCCACGCTAACCACGCAATTGTTAACCGATGCGGCCCTCTATCCGCCGGGTACGCGAGGCCATGCGGCCCTCGATGTGATGGCTTTGGCTCTTGTGGCAGCCATGGCAATTTTAGTGCGCATTAGTGCGCGATGGCGGGTGGGTACATGAACCAAGGGCGTGTGCTCCATTGGTTTGCGCTCCTGGTGGCTTTAGGGGCGGCAATAGTCTTTTTAGGGCTTTTGACCGACACCATCCGTGAGGGGTTGCCTCATCTGACGTGGCAGTTTTTGACGACCGCACCGGACGAGCGTAGGGGCGGGGGGGGCATTGCGCCCGAGATTGTGAATACGGTGGTGATGGTGGGCGGTGCGCTGCTGGTCACCGCCCCCTTAGGCCTTGTGGTGGCCATTTACCAAGCAGAATGGCAAGGCCGGGTGCACGATGGCGGGGTGATCGATCAGGTGCGCGCCACCTGGTTGAGTGTCCCTAGTGTCGTGGTGGGCTTTATCGTTTATCGCGTGGCGGTGGCATGGTGGCATTGGCCCCTTTCGCTAGCGACTGGCGGTCTAGCGTTGGCGGTCATGAATTGGCCGGTAATGGTGACGGTATCTATTAGCGCCTTGAAGAGAGTCCCGCATGCGTACCGTGAGGCCTCGTTGGCCTTAGGCGCGACGCGCTTTGACACCGTGCGGCGCGTGGTGCTCCCGGCAGCCCTGGCCGAACTGATTGACGGTTGGGGATGGGCTCTGGCGCGGTTGGCGGGCGAGTCAGCTGCGCTGATCATTACCGCTGGGATTAACGTGTCGGCCCATTGGAGTGTCTGGGGACCCGGGGAAACGCTGGCGGTGTACATTTGGTATGTGCGAACGGAAGGCGTGGGTGCCGATGCTGGAGGCGTGGCAGCCGCCACGGCGCTGACGTTGATGATGTTTATTGCGGTCACGCTATGGCTCAGTGGACGCTTAGCCGACTGGCGCCGACGCGCGGGGCATTGACGGGGATCTGGGTTGAGATATGAAGTGAGGATTTATGGCACCCAACATTCGAACAGAGTCACTCACAGTTAGTTACCGCCGCACGGTGGTTTTGCGGCAAATATCCCTGGAAGCCGTGGGGGGCGAGGTCCTGGCGTTGATTGGGCCTTCAGGCTGTGGCAAATCGACATTTTTACGCGCATTGAATCGGCTCGTCGAGGAGACCCCGGGTGCCCATGTGACAGGTCGGGTATTTCTGGGCGAGATGAACATTTACTCCAGTGCGGTGGATGTCACAGAACTCCGGCGTCGAGTGGGGATGGTCTTTCAGGCGCCCAATCCTTTTCCATTTAGTATTTTTGACAACGTGGCGTATGGTCCGCGACTCCGTGGGGTCAGTGATGCGGCTGAGCTCCGGCGCATTGTGGAGCGCAGCCTTCAGGAAGCGGCATTGTGGGACGAAGTGCGAGGGAAATTGCGGCGCCCCGCCTTGACGCTCTCGGGCGGGCAACAACAGCGACTGTGCATTGCTCGTGCGTTAGCTGTTCGGCCTGAAGTGCTGTTGCTTGATGAGCCGACAGCTGCCCTTGACCCCGTCTCGACTGAAAAAATTGAAGAGCTCGTATCCAACCTACGGGGGCGCTACACGATTGTGATGGTAACGCATAATCTTCGACAGGCGGCAAGGGTCTCCGACCGAACGGCATTCTTTGATGACGGCAGTCTCGTCGAAGTAGGACTGACGCGACAAATCTTTACGGCTCCGCGAGACCCCCGCACAGAACAGTATTTGACCGGACGGTATTTCCCGTGATGACAGACATCCTCTCAGGGATAACCCTCGGGGCGGGAGGGGCCGTGAGGGCTACTCGTTCCTGAGGCTATGGGTGATGACCGTCGTAACCTGTTTAGCCGTTGATGCACCAGGGGATGCTTTCCATACTCACTGCAGACGTCCCGCTCCACTGGCAATACGATGGCTAAAACCGGTTTTTGCGTTCGCGTGAAAGTATTCTATCATATGATGACGACATTCGGCCCTCATGGGCAACGGGCCAATATCTCCGGGCATCAACAAGGGGGGTTACGCCCGGTCTTGGTCAATAGGGCAGGTGGGGTGTTATGGCGCGTCATTACCTCAATGTGCAATTAAGCGAACTTGAACAAGAACTCTTGCGCATGGGCGCACTGGTGGAGGACCAGTTGCGAGCGGCGGTGCGGTCGTTAACGGAAAAGAACAGCGTGCTCGCGCGACAAGTCATTCACGACGACGATCGGGTTGACCAAATGGAGATGGACATTGAACGGCGGTGCTTAACGCTGTTAGCGTTACAACAGCCGCTGGCCAGCGATTTGCGCATCATTTCGACCGCGCTCAAAATTATTACCGATCTAGAGCGCATGGCAGATCACGCGGCGGACATTGCGAAAGTGACCCTCAGACTTGAACATGAGGCATTCATTAAACCTCTGGTGGATATTCCGGAAATGGCACGACTGGCTAGTTCTATGGTACGATTGGCGTTGAATGCGTATGTCCACCGCAGCACCGACGAAGCGCAAACGATGATTCGACTCGATGATGACGTTGACCATTTGTATGCGGTCATTTTTCGCGATCTGATCGAGATCATGCGTAAGCAACCGGACACGGTGGGACAGGGTACGCATCTCTTATTTGTGGCCAACTACATTGAGCGAGTGGCCGATCACGCGACCAATATTGGCGAATGGGTGATTTTCATGGTCACGGGTGAGCGTCAAGAATTAAACAACTAAGGCGAATTCTTCCGTGAAGCTATGGCATGCCGATGAGTTCCGGTACAATGAGGCTAGCACGCATTGGATGGAGGGAACACCGTGGTACGAGTGGGAATAAATGGATTCGGGAGCATTGGTCGCCGGTTTTTTCGGGCTGCGCAAGGCCAAAATGATTTTGAGATCGTGGCCATTAACAGCATTGGCGATGTCCAGGTGCAGGCGCATCTTCTGAAATACGACAGCAATTACGGCCGGTTCGACGGCGAGGTGGAGACCAAAGACAATCAACTCCTTGTCAATGGGCGCGCGATTCAATTTTTTGCGGAGAAGGACCCCGCCCAGATTCCCTGGCGGGAGGTTGGCGTGGACATCGTGATCGAATCCACCGGGGTATTTACCAAGGCCGAACGTGCGCGGGCCCACCTCGATGCGGGAGCCAAGCGGGTCATTATCTCCGCGCCAGCCCAAGGGGAGGACATTACTATCGTATTGGGCGTGAACGATGATCGTTATGACCCCGAGCGCCATTTTGTGATTTCCAACGCTTCATGCACGACCAACTGTTTGGCTCCGGTAGCCAAGGTTCTGCATGAAACGTTTGGCATTGAAAAAGGACTCATGACCACGGTGCATTCGTATACGAATGATCAGCGCTTGCTGGACCTGGAACACCGTGATTTACGGCGAGCACGTGCGGCCGCGACGAATATTATTCCGAGCAGTACGGGTGCCGCAAAGGCGTTGCATTTGGTGTTGCCGGACTTAAAAGGCAAATTAAACGGCATGTCGTTACGCGTGCCGACGCCAGTGGTCTCTATTGTCGACTTAGTGGTGGACACCGAGAAGCCCGTGTCGCGCGACGCGGTTAACCAGGCATTTCGCGAGGCCGCCGAAGGACCGTTGGCGGGCATTTTGGCCTACACCGAGGATCCTGTGGTCTCGGGAGATTTCAAAGGGGATGCCCATTCCAGTATCGTGGATGGCCAAGAGACGATGACCATGGGCGACCACATGGTCAAAGTGTTGGCGTGGTATGACAATGAATGGGGCTATGCCAATCGACTCGTGGGTTTGACTCAGTTGGTGGCGACGCGCCATGCCTGAGCCACAATTTCGCACGTTAGATGACATGCCCGCGGATCTTACTGGCCAGCGCGTATTAGTTCGCGTTGATTTTAACGTGCCGGTGGACGATCAGGATCGCATTACGGACGACACGCGCATTCGCGGGGCGTTACCGACTTTACGCGAATTGGGTGACCGCGGTGCCCGAGTGGTGGTGATGAGCCACCGCGGGCGTCCGAAAGGGTGGGGTGGCGCATCATTAGAAGGTGCGGCAGAACGCCTAGGAGAGCTGCTGCATCGCCCCTGCCACTTTGTGGATGACATCACGGGGCACAAGGCGCGCGAGGCGGTTGCCGCTCTTCAGCCTGGCGAATACCTGGTGTTGCAAAATCTGCGCTACGATCCCGGAGAGAAAAGTCAAGATGCGCATTTTGCCCGTGCGTTGGCCGAGCTCGGCGACTGGTACGTCAACGATGCGTTTGGGACGGCGCACCGGGCCGACGCCTCAGTGGCGCTCTTGCCGCGTCTGATACCGGGATACGCCGGTCGCCTGATGGAGCGAGAACTTAAAGCGTTATCGGTACTCCAAGAAGGGGCCGCGCATCCATATTGGGCTGTCATCGGCGGATCCAAGGTGAGTGACAAAGTGGGCCTTCTCGGCGCCTTGTTATCCCGGGTGGACGGCCTCATCATTGGCGGAGGCATGGCCAATACCTTTTTGGCAGCTCAAGGGTACAATATGGGGGCATCCCGTGTGGAAGCTGATGCACTAGCCACTGCCCGCGATATTCTCGCAAAGGCGCAGGCCAAAGGGATTCCTGTCCTCCTGCCCGAGGCTGTGGTTGCGGCTCAGGGATTTCGCCCTGATGCGCCGAGTCGGGTAGTACCGCCTGGTGAATTAGGCGCTGAGGAAATGGCATTGGATATTGCCCCGGAAGCCGTCGACCGCATGCTGGCGGCCGTGTCACAAGCCAAAACGATTTTCTGGAATGGGCCCATGGGCGTGTTCGAGTGGAAGGCATTTAGCCAAGGGACCATGAGAATGGCCCAAGGGCTTGCCGCGTTATCTGCACACGTTGTGGTGGGCGGCGGAGACTCCGTTGCCGCTGTTACGGAAGCTGGGGTGCAAGACCGGTTGGCCCACGTCTCTACCGGTGGTGGTGCTACCCTGGCTCTCTTGGAAGGCCAAACGTTGCCCGGCATTCAGGCGCTCACTGAATCTGTGGAGGGCTAACCCATGGAGCGGCCGAGCCTCATGGTAGCTAATTGGAAGATGTACAAGACCATTCATGCGGCGCGGGCATTCGGCGTGGAGCTATTGCGGCGCATGGAGGAGGATCCGGGCCCTAGGGGGTTAACCCAGGTGTTATGCCCTACGGCCTTAGCACTGGCACCCCTTGCTGAACGGCTGCGCGGCAGTGCGATCCGCGTGGGAGCGCAAAACCTCGACCTGGGGGTGGAGGGACCAAGGACTGGGGCGCTGTCCGCTTATTTGTTGCGCGACGCGGGAGCTGAATATGTCATCGTAGGCCATTCGGAGCGTCGCCAAGAATTTGCGGAAGATGACGATCTGGTGGCCGCGAAGGTTGTTGAGGCACTGAAGGGCCAGCTTACCCCGATTGTCTGTGTGGGGGAAACCCGTGATGAGCGGGACCACGGCCTGACCGAGACCGTGGTGACGCGGCAAATAGAACGGGTGCTGTCGGCGGTGACGCCGGACCGTGAGGTGGTGTTTGCCTATGAACCGGTGTGGGCCATTGGCAGTGGGCGAACGCCGACGGCATCTGAAGCCGAGCAGGTGGCCCAGCTCATGAGAAACCTGATCGGTCGGTCGTGGCCCGGTACGGACGCGCTAGTACGGGTGCTGTACGGGGGATCGGTGAATCGCGATAGTATCCGGACCTTTGCCGAACATACATCGTTTGACGGGGTTTTGGTCGGTGGGGCTTCTCTCGACGTCGACCACTGGCTGGACATTAATCGGAGATGGGGTGAGGTACGGTGTTAAAAGGGCCTGTGGTTTTAATGGTACTAGACGGTTGGGGACTGGCCCCGGATAGCCCGTCCAACGCGATTACGCGTGCCCCGGAATCACACTATCGTCAACTCAGGACGCATTACCCATCGACCACCGTGCAAGCCCATGGATCAGCAGTAGGGCTGATGCCCGAGCAGATGGGGGATTCCAATGTCGGGCATCTCACGATTGGTGCCGGGCGCATTATCTATCAGAATTTGCCGCGCATTTTTGCGGCCTTAAGGTCTGGCGAGTTGGGCGCCAATCCGGTGCTTCGCGAGGCATTGGCCAAAGCTCAGGGCCACCGCTTGCACCTGATGGGCTTACTTTCGCCCGGGGGCGTACATAGCCATCAAGAGCATTTAGCCGGCCTGATGGATATTATTGCTAGTGCCGGATTGTCCGACGTCTGTTATCACTTATGGTTAGATGGCCGCGATGTGCCTCCAACCAGCGCGCTGAGTTCATTGGAATTCTTGGCCCAAGCAATCAATCACACCGGTGTGGGGCGGGTGGCTACGGTTGCTGGCCGGTATTATGCTATGGACCGAGATCGGCGCTGGGAGCGAATTGAAAAGGCGTATCGGGCCATGGTAGAGGGTGTTGGCCCGCGGGCCGCGAGCGCCGTGGAAGCCGTGGACCAAGCCTATCAACAAGGCCAAACGGACGAATTTGTGGTTCCTACGGTGATTGTGGACGAGAGTGGCGCGCCGGTGGGGACAATACGGCCCGAAGACGTGGTGATTGTCTTTAACTTTCGTGCGGACCGCGTGCGGCAGATCACCCGCGCATTGGCGGATCCCGAGTTTCGCGAGTTTTCGCGGCCGTATCCTCAGGTGGCAGTGTATGGCATGACGCAGTATGACGAGCACTTTTGGTTGCCCCACTTCTTTGATCCGCCGGTGGTGGACAATAACTTGGCTGAATGGTTGTCAAAACAAGGTATGCGGCAATTGCACGTGGCCGAAACGGAAAAGTACGCGCACGTCACCTTTTTCTTTAACGGGGGACAGGAAACCGTTTATCCGGGAGAAGACCGCGTCCTGATTCCGTCTCCGAAGGTAGCGACCTACGACTTGGCCCCAGCGATGAGTGCCGAGGCGATTGCCGATACTGTGGTGAGAGCTGTTCACGATCGAACCCATGAATTTATCTTGTTAAACTTTGCGAATGCGGACATGGTGGGCCATACTGGACAACTAGAGGCTACCAAGACCGCTGTGCGCACTGTGGACCAACAAATTGGCCGCATTGCCGATGCCGTGTTGGCGGAACATGGAGCCCTCGTCATTGTGTCCGATCATGGCAACGCGGAAGTGATGCAGGATGAGCACGGTTCTCCCAACACAAACCATACCACCAATCCGGTTCCATTTGCTGTCGTTGCTGACCAGGATTGGATTCAAGGGCGAACCCTAGGCCCGGGGGGCCTGCAAGATGTGGCGCCGACCATTCTCGATTTAATGGGTGTGCCACTGCCGAGTGAAATGACCGGGCGGTCACTTCTCCGAAGGGAGCGCGACTCGTGATGCGTGATACCATAAAGAGCATTCAGGCCATTGAAATTTTGGATTCGCGTGGCAATCCGACGGTTGCCGTGCGCGTGTTGCTGGAGGACGGGAGCGAGGGCGTGGCACGGGTGCCGTCCGGGGCCTCGACCGGTGCCCACGAAGCGGTGGAGCTGCGCGACGGCGGTGGGCGTTACGGCGGCAAAGGTGTCTTAACAGCGGTACGCCATGTCAATGACGTGATCGCGCCGCGTCTCGTTGGCCAACGGGCCTCTTGGCAACGGGACATTGACCAGCAGCTGATTCAGTTGGATGGCACGCGGCAAAAGGCGAAGTTAGGCGCCAACGCCATCTTGGGGGTCTCGATGGCGGTGATGCAGGCAGCAGCCGCATCTTATGGATTGCCTCTCTACCGCTATTTAGGCGGGGTCAAGGCGGATCGGCTGCCAGTGCCGCTGCTCAACGTGCTCAATGGGGGCGCTCACGCTGACAACAATGTGGATATTCAGGAGTTTATGATTGTGCCTGCCGGCGCCCCCACGTTTTCCGACGCCGTGCGCATGGCGTCCGAAGTCTATCACGCGTTAAAGGCAGAACTTAAAAAGCGAGGGCTGCGCACCGCAGTCGGAGACGAAGGCGGATTTGCCCCGGACCTCAAAGACAACCGTGAGGCGCTGGATCTATTGATGTCAGCCATGGCCGATGCGGGGATCACGCCGGGGGTGGATATGGGCCTGGCCCTTGATGTGGCAGCGACCGAGCTCTACCGCGACGGGCAGTATGTCCTCGGCGGGCAGCCGCACAGCGTGGCTCAGCTGATTGACTGGTACCAATCACTCGTGGACGCGTATCCGATTGTGTCCATCGAAGACGGGTTGGCCGAGGACGATTGGGCGGGGTGGGCTGAGTTAAACGCGCGGTTGGGATCGCGGATCCAACTGGTGGGCGACGATCTCTTTGTGACCAATCCCGAGCGCATTCAGCGGGGCATTGAAGAAAACGTGGCCAACGCCGTGTTAATTAAACTCAACCAAATTGGCACGGTGAGCGAAACATTGGAAGCCATGCGCATGACCGATCAGCGCGGTTGGCGGACGGTGGTGTCCCACCGTTCTGGCGAAACGGAAGACACCACGATTGCCGATTTGACAGTCGGCGCCAATAGCGGGCAGATCAAAACAGGAGCGCCGGCACGTAGTGAGCGGGTAGCTAAATATAACCGTCTGTTGTTTATCGAAGCCGATGACGCAGGTCTGGAATATGCCGGTTGGGAGGCATTTCGGCGGTGAACTTGGAACTTCGGCAAGTAGCGGACGGCGTCTACGCGACCTCGCGGGTGGCCATGCAGGTTGAGGTGGCAGACGTCATTGTTTTTGACATGGATGGGGTCTTGATTGACGTCCACCAAAGTTATCCTGTGGTCATCTCCAAAGCGGTGGATCACTTCCTGCACGAGCGGGGCTTTAGTGGCGAGGACGTGGCTGTCACCCCCGAGGAAACCCAGTACTTTAAGGCCGCTGGGGGGTTTAATAGCGATTGGACGCTGGCGCAGGGCGTCGCGCTGATTTATTTAGTCAAAGCCTACTTGGCGGAAACGCGGTCCATTGACACGTTGCGTCAGTTTGCGCCAGACCTGGCGACCGTTGCCCGTGCGGTGGGACAGTACGGAGGCGGCATGGAGGGGCTCAGGGCCGCCCTGGTGCATCTCGTTGATGAAGGGGCGCTCACCACGATTGAAGCAGAGTGGGACCGTGAGCGCATTACCCGGTTGGCACAGGAATTTTATGCAGGTGATCAGGCGCCGGTGGTGTTTGGCGTGAGTAATGACACGATTCGGGGCGATGGGCTGATGTTAACGGAAACGCCGTTAATCGATCGCGACACATTGTTGAACGCGCCATTTCGGTATGGGTTGTACACCGGACGCAACCGAGGGGAAGTGGAGACCGCTTTTCAACTGGCCGGATTGGGCGGTGTATTTCAAGAAGAGGCACTAGTGACGGAAAATGCAGGCGTGCGCAAGCCCGATCCTGCCGGACTCTTCCATATCCAGCGGGTGCTCAAACCGCGGCTCATGATTTATGCGGGAGACAATCTGGATGATTGGCAGACCGCAGCCCGCTACGAAGCCGAACGTCAGTTAGACGATCCTCCTTGTTTGTTTTGCGGGGTACTCGGAGGATCGCCCGGCCCATTAAGTTTTGGCCTGTTTCAAGAGCGCGGGGTAGACCTCATGACCAAGAGCGTGCGTGCCTTGCTGGCGTGGGTGACAGAACGAAAATTGCGGTTAACCACATCCTAATTATCCTATTGAATTCCTCGGAAAAATGGGATAGGCTAAGGGTGATATGGAAGGAGGAGGGTGTGACATGTCAGAAGAAACAACTGAGGTTCGCAGCCTGCCGCGCATCAACGATCCAGCGCCTGATTTTGAAGCGGATAGTACGCATGGCCGCATACGGTTATCGAACTTTCGCGGTAAGTGGGTCATGCTGTTTTCCCACCCGGCGGATTTTACCCCCGTGTGCACGACGGAATTTGTGGCGTTTGCCCAAGCCTACCCCGAATTTCAAAAGCGTAACGTCGAGTTAATTGGGTTATCGGTGGATTCCGTCCCCTCTCATTTAGCGTGGACCTATTACATCGAAAAAGAGTTAGGGGTGCATATTCCCTACCCCATTATTGCGGATTTAAAAATGGAAGTGAGCCGCTTATATGGGATGATTCACCCGAGCGACAGCAATACCAATACGGTGCGCAGCGTCTTCTTTATTGACGACCAAGGGCTCATTCGCGCGATGATTTACTACCCCCTGTCGTTGGGGCGTAGCGTGCCCGAACTTCTGCGAGTGTTTGATGCGTTGCAGTTTAATCAGCGAGAGAAACTCTCCACGCCAGTCAATTGGACGCCAGGCGAGCCCGCGGTCTATCCGGCGCCGTCAACCCAAGAGGCCTTGGCTGAGCGGCTGGCTAGCGATCAAGGTAAGCCCAACTTGAAGACATGGTGGCTAAAGACCACGTCGTAATGTGAGGCGAGAAAACCCCGGGTCTCCTCGGGGTTTCTTTTATGCGCCGCATTGATTCCTACGTCGAGGCTTGGCGCAATGCTCAGAATCCGCGGTGACCACCGGATCACGTCACCTTTATCCCCTCCTTACCGTATCATGCACCATCACCAAAGGAGGGGTGAGGATGGTGTGACTGGTGAACAAGAATTTGATCAAGGGCGTCTCGGCGCTTTTCATTATCGTTTGCTGACGGTGGCCGGACTGGGCACGCTGTTTGATTCCGTGGACGTGGGCATTGTGTCGTTCGTGATGGCAGCGTTGATTTCGGCTTGGCGCTTGGATCCGTTTTGGATTGGGGTCGTGGGCAGCATCAATTTAGTGGGGATGGCCATCGGGGCGGCATTGGCGGGTTCGATTGCTGACCGCGTAGGTCGCCGGCAAATCTTTATGCTTACGCTGTTGATTTATTCGGTGGCCACGGGTTTATCGGGTCTGTCCATTGCGCTTTGGATGTTGCTGCTCTGCCGATTTGTGGTGGGTTTGGGACTGGGCGGGGAGTTGCCGGTTACCACCACGATGGTGACGGAGTTTTTGCCCGCTCATGATCGCGGACGCGGGATTGTGTTGTTAGAGAGCTTTTGGGCCGTTGGCTGGTTAGTGGCCTCGGTGGTCGCGTTTGTCGTTATTCCCCTGTGGGGTTGGCGCGTGGCGTTCCTGCTTGGGACGTTGCCGGCCCTTTACGTGCTATACCTTCGGCGCGGGATTCCGGAATCTCCCCGCTTTCTATTGAGAACTGGTCGTTCTGCCGAGGCCCGCCGGGTGATGAGCCTTGTCCAGGGCAGGGAGATTGCGGCCGCCGACCTTTTAGGTCCGAGCGCGGTGACACGTCCTCGGCTGAGTGTGCTGTTTCAACCGGTGTTTCGGCGCCGCACCGCCATGCTTTGGATTCTTTGGGTAGGCATGAATTTTGCCTATTACGGCATGTTTTTGTGGCTCCCGTCGGTATTGGTGGATCGGGGGTTTTCCCTTGTGAATTCATTCGGTTACACGCTGATTGTGACCGCTGCGGAAATTCCGGGGTATTTGTCTGCCGCCTGGCTTATCGACCGTTTTGGTCGTAAACCCGTGTTAGTCAGTTATATTTTCTTAACGGCTGTCTTCGCGGCGCTCTTTGGGCATGCCGCAGGGGTAGCGGGGGTACTATGGTTTGGCTGCCTGCTGGGCTTCTTCAACCTAGGGGCCTGGGGTACCACTTATGCATATACAACCGAACAATATCCGACGCTAGTGCGCGGCACGGGGGCGGGGTGGGCCATGGGTGTGGGCAGAATTGGCGGGATTGTCGGGCCCACGATTGTTGGGGCCCTTTTGGCCAGCCGTGTTCCCGTTGGGACAGTATTTGGGATCTTTACACTGGTCCTCATCGTGGTGGCCGGCATGGTGTTGATATTGGGGCGCGAGACGCGGCACCACACCATGGCGGACATCGAGGTGGGTCAATAAGGGGCGCGTGGTGATGAAGGGGGAACCCGCGTCAAAGGCCGGAGGTTAGACGGACACGCCTGGATGTTGTCTGAAATGGGGATGGAAGCTTAGGTGCTGGAAAGCGTAGACCATTCGCTATCTGTGTACAGCAGTACCCGCACCGGGCTTCCATCCATCCCTTTGAATGGCAGGGGAATGGCTAGCATGTGGTACCGTCCGGGTGAAACGTCGACCAGCCTGAGAGCCTCCAATATCGCGATTTGTTGGCTCAAGAGCGCGCGATGAACGGGAAAGCCCCTGACTTCGTAGCGGTCAATCGAAAAATAGTCGATACCAACGAGTTGCACTCCGCGTTCGACGAGCCAGGCGGCTGCGGAATAATCCAAGGCGGTGTACGAGGTCACAAATTGTGGCTTATCTAGCAACCCCAGGACGCTATTTTGGGTGCGAAATAGAATTCGGGAGGGAACCGTTCGAGGAAATTGTTGGGCGAGAATGCTGCGGTCAATGACTGCTACCGTGGTCAAATCGACCACCTCGACGACGCCGATGACACGGCTGAGTGCCATTTGGTCGACACTTTGCCCCCGATCGAAAAAATGACGAGGAGCATCAATATGGGTGCCGGTGTGCGTGGAGAACGAGACCTGGTGAACCGTGGCACTATCCCCCTGAGCAGTGTGGCTCACTGCTTGCGAAAGAAAGGGCGGATCTCCCGGCCAGGTGACCATTCCGGGTTCTAACCGTAGACTGAGGTCGTGCATAGTGACTCCTTCCCCTGTTATCACGCTCATGAATTTGCTAAACTCCCCGCAAGCGACCAAGGCTTGACCCTTTCCCTCTATAGATGCTTTATACAGGGGAGATTTGCGGTGCATCTAAAAAGATTGTATTCAAAGCCTTGGTGCTGAGGCAATGATGGGGCATATCTGGGTGGCGTGGTAGCGTATTCGCATCCCCTGTGTGCGTTATGCTTTATGACCTATCCCGTAGACTGCAATGGTGGCTCTCCGTTAGCCACGTGCGCGGGCAAGGAACAGGTGCTGTCATGTCACCTAACTTAACGTTTTTGCCATCCGGATTGCATGCAGCACGACCCCGTCCCACTCTAGCGTGATGGGGTTCACACGCTGAAATCCGTTTCGCGTCCAGAACTTCATGACGCGGTCATCGTATTCTGTGACCACATCGATCCACATGGTGTGGCACTCCCGGTCTCGAGCATAAGCTTCTAACCCTTCGTAGATTTGCTGACCCATGCCCTGATGTGCATACTGATGATGCACCATCAGTAACGAGAGATATGTCTCTTTGTCGACATTGACATCTAGGAGCCCTACCACTCGGCCCGCGGGCTTTTGTTTCACGGTGCATGACCAAAAACCGCCCGCCGACATAGCCTTGATTTCGTTCATCAGCCAGTTGTTCGTGATAGCTGATCGATGGAGGTGGGAATGGAGAAATGCCGGGTGCGAATTGTACACCTCGGCGAGCGCGTCCATGTCCTTGGGTTGCGCGATGTCCACATAATGAGACGCGGTTTCCCATATCATTGGTCCATTTACTCCCATGCATGTCCTTCGCCGGGGACGTCCCATGAATTACCCTTGATCAAAGGTATTTTAACTCACGGCGAAGGACACGTCTAGCGCAGGTATCAGACGTACCGTAAAAAACCGCTCATCAAAGGGCGAAACCACGGGGTTCCCAAGATTGTCCGGTTACTGATCACCTGGATGTGCTATAATAACGGGACGACGAGGTGCGTGCGGAAGGTTGGGGATGCACTGTGACGGTGGCATTAATCATTGGGGACATTGTGATTGGCCTAGCTCTCATGGCAGCGATTTTACTGCAGCAGGGCTACACGGCAGGGATGTCCGGGGCCTTTGGCGGTGGCTTTCAACAGCAGGCAGGACTAGGCGGCAAAAAGCAGGGCGTGGATGAACTGTTGTCACGAATTACCGTGGTGCTGGTGATTGTGTTTGCCGTCATTACGTTGTTGTTGGCGCGGGTTTGGTAACTCTGAACACACCATGTGGCAGAAAACCTCTGGTCGCCCAATGTCCGGTGGCCGGAGGTTTTTGTTCGAGGGTTGATGATTCTTGGATTGGGCACGATAAATAGGTGGAGACCAGGCCATGGGATACCCTAATTTGGTGTCAGGGCGTCAATTTGAACAAGTGTTTGCCATGTTACATGAGGCGCCAGTGCCAGAAGCGATCGTGCGCCAACGGCTGGCCAATCACGACCAGGCCACGCGGCGGCTTCGCCGGGCGCTGACGCTCCTTCGCGAGGAAGGGTGGGTCACCCGGACGCCGGAAGGAGCCCTTCGCGTGGAAACACGCGTGGGCACGGTGCGCATGAACCCCCGGGGCTTTGGATTTGTGGTGTCCGCGGATCATCCGCAGGACGACGTGTTTGTGCCCCAACGCTATCTATCGAGTGCAAGCCAAGGCGATACAGTCTTAGTCTGGGTTCGGCGGGTGGCCGGGACTCCAGGCCCCGAAGGCCGGATTATGAACATTCTTCAACGGGCTCGAACCCATGTGGTGGGTCGTCTCGAACGACTTCATCGCGGGACATGGCAGGTTGTGTCACAGGATGCGAGATATCCCAACGTGATCGTGACCCAGACGTTGAGCCATGTCGACTGGCGTCCAGGGCTCTTGGTATCGTGCCGCATTACTGAGTGGCCTTTGGACCCCTTGCGCCCGGTGCGTGGTCAGGTGGAGGAGATTATCGGCGAGGTAGGGGCACCTGGCGCCGACGTGCGGGCACTCATGATTGAACATGGCTTACCGGCCCACTTTCCTCCCGCGGTGTTGGCAGAAGCAGACCGGTTACCATCCACGGTGCGTCCCGAAGACATGGTTGGTCGCGAGGATTTGCGATCGCGGTTGATTGTGACCATCGATGGGGAAGATGCCAAAGATTTAGATGACGCGATTTCCGTCGAGCGCCTAGAGCGAGGGTATCGCGTGGGCGTTCATATTGCGGACGTCAGCTACTACGTTCCCGAGGGCAGTGCGTTAGACTTAGAAGCGCGCCAACGGGGAACGAGTGTATATCTCGTTGATCGTGTCATTCCGATGCTACCTGAACGATTGTCGAACGGCATTGCCAGTCTAAATCCGCACGAGCCGCGTCTAACCTTTAGCTGTTGGATTGATTTAGACGAACGCGGTCGCCGGACGAACACGCGCCTCGTGCGGTCAGTCATCGAAAGTCACCACCGGTTGACGTACGCCGAAGTCAATCACCTGCTGCAAACCGGTCGTTCAGCGGGCGACGATGAGTTAATGCGCTTTTTGGAGTTAGCTCGCGAAGTGCGCGACCATTTGTATCGCCGGCGCATGGACCGGGGAGCGGTGGATTTTGATTTACCGGAGGTGCGCGTCATTCTTGATGGCCGCGGATATCCGGTAGAGATACAACCGCGGCAGCGTGGGGTGGCCGAGTCTATTATTGAGGAATTCATGCTGCTGGCCAACGAGGCGGTGGCCAATGAGCTGTTGCGCTGGCAACTGCCCGGCTTATTTCGAGTGCACGACGAACCTGAAGATGACAAGATGGCCTCATTTCGCGAGCTCATCGGTGCTCTTGGCTATCGTTTGCCCAAATCCGTGACGCCGAAGGCTCTGCAACGCTTGTTGAATGCGGTCAAGGGGAAACCTGAGGAACGGGTGGTCAATAGCGTCTTACTGAGATCAATGAAGCAGGCCCGTTATGAACCGGTCAATAGCGGCCACTTTGGACTCGCGTCTAAAGAATATACGCACTTTACCTCGCCAATTCGCCGCTACCCGGATTTATGGGTGCACCGCGTATTAAGTCGCCATCTCGACGGGACATTGACAGCAGAGGACAAGGCACGGCTCGAAGGGCTGGTGGATAGCATAGGTGAGTCGAGCTCTCTTCGCGAGCGCGAGGCCATGGAAGCTGAGCGCGAATCGGTCCAAATCAAAGAGGCCCTTTATATGCGCGATCGCATCGGCGAATCGTATGCGGGAGTCATTTCCGGTGTGACTAGCTTCGGAATCTTTGTGGAGTTGCCGAATTTAATTGAAGGACTGGTCCGGGTTGAGGATTTGCCCAAGGATTCCTGGCGATTCGATCCTGTGCGGTATCTCTTACGGGGTCAGCGAACCGGTCGTGTCTATCAATTGGGTCAGCCCATAGAGATCACGGTAGCGGCGGTTGACGTAGGGCTGCACCGCATAGATTTTGTCCTTGCCGAGTCCGAGGCGCGATATCCCGTAGCGCGGTCCGCTAAAGGTAAACGGGTGAGACGGCGCCGGTGACCTTTGTGGGCAGAGTGGCGTTAGTGAACGTAGGGTGATGTTGATGAATATGGCGCATGGATCAAAGGCGGGGCCCTCTATTCCCCTTACTTTGGCCTTGACCTTTGGCGCCAATCGCGTTTACCTGGTGGGCCGCCAGGAAGCGCCGCTGTGGATCAGGCAACGGGGCCCTTGGCGACGATCGCTCCGGGTGACCTGGCACCGAATGGACGAGGTGCCCGGACATTGGTGGGTGGCACAAAACGGGCGCGATTTGGTCATTTTGGGCCAAGGTCAACGCCCCCCCATGGTACTCCGTGAGGTGCGCGGCGCCTGGCGAGGCATGGTGCCTCCTGGCCGCCAGTCCATTGCAGTCCGGTTGCCCCGGTTGGGTGATTATGAATTCCAACCTATTTGCGGGGTGTTGAAGGGGGCAGCCCGTCGCTCCAGGCCAACAGGCGATTAAGCCAATCGCGGTCCACGGGCTGATCGCCATTTTGTTGCAGGATGTCTTGCAAAGACCACTCCTCCGGTAAGTGAATATTGAGCGTGTCGCCCATCAGTTCCACGGGGCCGACACCCGTATCAGGCCGTGTAATTTTCCACCAGATGACGCGCATGACCTTCACCTCATTGAGGAAATATGTCTGGCACCCGCTATTTAGAAGCGACGATTGATATTTTTGACCATCCGTGGGAGAATGCCAACGGAATGAGGTGAGACGATGGCCCGGCAGGAGGTGCCTATTGCCGAAAACCGTAAGGCACGTCACGACTATTTCATTGAAGATGTGGTTGAAGCCGGTATGGTATTAACGGGCACCGAGGTGAAGTCTTTACGCTTGGGCCGGGTTAACCTGCGGGACAGTTTTGCCCGCATTGTTGGCGGGGAAGTGTTTTTAATAAACTGCCACGTGGCGCCATATGATAAAGGGAATCGCTGGAATCACGATCCGTATCGGGACCGCAAGCTTCTGCTGCACAAAAAGGAGATTCGCGACCTTCAAGCCCGCATTAAGCAAGAAGGGATGACGCTCATTCCCTTGCGATTGTACTTTGACAAACATGGGCGCGCTAAGCTATTATTAGGTGTTGCGAGAGGCAAGCGGCAATACGACAAGCGGCATGCGATCCATCAACGGGAAGCCGCGCGCCAGATTGACCGCGCGATGAAGAATCGCCTGCACTAAAAAATCTGGGGGCGAACTAGATTCGACGGGGATGGACGGGGTGCCGAATAGCGAGCCGAGCTCTGCGACTCGATAAACCGCAGGAAACCAATAAGTGCCAACGAATCTAACGATTCTTTCGAATACGCTTTAGCTGCTTAATCCCAGCTAACGTGGCCTAATCAGGTTCCTGCCCTTGATGAGGCTACGTAAACGAGGCAGGATACTGCATTGGTTGCCCAGCCACTGCAGGAATTTACGGGCTGGCCTGTCAGGTCCGTGCTCCGGACGGGTTTGTCAGGTGAGAGTAAATCTGGAGCTACGCTCGTAGAAGTTCGGTATCACGTGTCTTCGGACGGGACGGGCAGCACGTCCCCGCCTCCACCAATTTGGGTCTGCTTTCGTTGCGGTCCCCGCAGCGTATGCGGTGCATTGTTTTATTGACTCCTTTGTGTTATACTTCCTTCATGAATGCGACGCTATGGCTTAAGTTACAGCCCACGACTGAGCAAGCTGAAGCTTTGCTCCGAACCATAGAGCGGTTTAACGCAGCCTGTAACGCCATTGCAGTTACCGCCTTCCGTGAACACACGGCTAACAAAATTCGCTTGCAAAAGCTGGTCTATGCCGACATTCGTCACGCATTTGGCTTATCGGCGCAAATGACAGTGCGGGCAATCAGTCATGTGGCCGAAGCGTATAAGCGGGATCGGTCGACTCAGCCGACGTTTTCTCCACATGGTCCCATGATGTATGACCGACGTCTTTTGTCGTGGAAAGGAATGGACCGTGTGTCAATTCTAACCTTAGAGCGCCGAGAAATGGTCCCGGTTCTCCTGAGGGGCTATAGTCGGGCCCGGTCGGATCGCAAGCGCGGTCAAGCGGACTTGATTTACCACATAGGCACCTTCTATTTGGCGGCAGTGATTGATGTACCGAGCCCTCCTTTACGGATGGATGGGGGCGATAGCGGAGAAGTTGAGTTCGTTGAGAGGTTTCTGGCGGTGGATCAGGGCGTCGAGAGGTATGTGAGCACAGGTGGACACAACCCGTTTCTTCAGACTGGGCACTCTACGGTCAGGGCATTCGAGGGGCCAGAGCTTAGTTGGATACCGTAAGGAGCTATTGTTGCCGACCCTTCTGTCAACGTACGTTAGACTGGTTGTAGAGGCTTGGTGCTCACTTGGGATCGGAGGCGATGCCTACCTGCGTCCGTCGATTTGGGCCAAGCGAGAACAGTCAGCGAGTCAACGGAGTGAGGTCCTATACGTGAGGGCGATAAGGAGCTTTGAGCATCGATGTGTGACAGTTTAAAGGAGGTGGCGGTGTGAGGCCTGACGGAAGACAACCGGCCGATTTGCGTCCAATGCGGCTTAATCTCGGGTATAGTCGCTGGGCAGAGGGTTCTTGCCTCATTGAGGCCGGCGATACACGCGTCCTCGTGACGGCTACGGTGGAGGAGAAAGTACCGCCCTTTGTCCGCGGGACTGGGCAGGGGTGGATACAGGCCGAATATGCGATGCTACCACGCGCTACCCAAGAACGCACCCACCGTGAGTCGGTGCGCGGCCGCCAACAAGGTCGCTCAGTCGAGATCCAGCGGATAATTGGGCGCTCTCTGCGGGCGGCTTTGTTTTTACCCCGTATCGGGGAACGCAGCATTATTGTGGATTGCGATGTGTTGCAAGCCGATGGGGGCACGCGCACCGCTGCTATTACCGCTGGCTTTATGGCATTATGGCAGGCGCTATGGACCATTCATCAAAAAACCCCGTTTGAAAAGCCGCCGCTTCGCGCGCGATTAGCCGCTATTAGTGTAGGTGTCAAGCATGGCGCCACGCTGTTAGATCTTTCGTACGCAGAAGACGTGGACGTGGACGTGGACTTTAACCTGGTGCGTCTTTCGACCGGCGACTGGGTCGAACTTCAGGGAACGGGGGAACATAGTGCGTTTTCTCGCGATCAGTTGAATCAGATTTTGGATGTGGGGACAGTTGGTCTGGACCAGATAGACGCGATCCAGCGGGCAACATTTCCCGAAGGAGCGAACCTCATTGAACGATGAGGTGATCCTGGCCACGCATAATCGCGGGAAATTGGTGGAGTTTCAGCAACTGTTGGCTCATGCCCCGTTTCGCTTAGAGTGGTGGGGCGGTTCGGATGAAATTGTGGCCGAAACCGGCGACACGTATCTTGATAACGCGCGGTTGAAAGCCCATTTTGTTGCCCAGCGTACCAGACGCCCCGCGCTAGCGGATGACTCGGGCATCGAGGTGGATGCGCTCGGGGGATTGCCAGGCGTTCGGTCTGCCAATTTTGTCAGCAGCGTGCCGTGGATAAACACCCGGGAAATTCTTTTGCGCTTAATGACGGTTTCTTTTCACCAACGGACAGCCCGCATGCGGGCGATCCTTTGTTTGGCATGGCCTGATGGCCGTGAGGTCTGGGCGGAAGGCGTGTTAGAGGGCGTCGTCCTCGCATGGCCCCGCGGCTCTTTTGGTTTTGGGGTGGATCCAGTATTTTCTGTCGACGGGGAGCACTCCCTAGCCGAACTGTCACCGGACGCTAAGAACCGGATTTCCCACCGAGCTTTAGCGGTCAAGGAACTCTTAAGGAAACTTTCTTAACAATAATGATTGAGATGAAGTGCTAGCCTTCGTTATGATTGGACCGAAGACGCACTGTTAAGGGGGCTGGCCTATGAATTGGTATGTGCTTGTCGCCGCCTTGCTAGCATCCTCGGTAGAGTTTGTAGAGGCTTTGACCATCGTGTTAGCGGTCGGAACAGTGGAAGGATATCGGCCAGCCATTCGTGGCACGTTATTGGCGGTGGCGGCTTTGGCCGTTTTAACGGCAATTTTGGGCGTAGGCATCTTACGTTATGTTCCCCTGAACCTATTACGCGGCATCATTGGTGTGCTATTGTTGCTGTTCGGTGTGAAATGGTTGCGCAAAGCCATTTTGCGCTTTTCGGGCAAAAAGGCCCTACATGACGAGGCATTGGCATTTCAGCGTGAGGTTGGCAAGCTGTCACAGCAAAAAGGAAACATCGCCGTAGCTCAAGCGACCGCCTTTAACGGGGTATTTTTGGAAGGGCTTGAAGTGGTCGTCATTGTGCTCACGATGGGATCCGCAGCACGAGCGTACCCCAGTGCGATTTTGGGCGCCGGCATTGGGTTAGTTTTCGTACTTGCTGCAGGACTGGCGTTGAAGGCTCCGTTGGCTCGGGTGCCGGAAAATGTGATGAAGTTTGTGGTGGGCATCATGCTGACGAGCTTCGGTAGTTTTTGGGCCGGCGAATCGTTAGGCGTGACTTGGCCGTACCAGGAAGCAAGCGTCCTCGTGTTGATCGGCGGCTATTTGGCTGCAAGCTGGCTTATTGTGTCCTCGCTCAAGCGAAGGGGTGCCAAGGCCTCGTGAAATGGCTAAAAGAAGTTTACGAGCTCTTTGTCGATGATCCGATCTTAGCGCTTATGGCCTTGGTGGCATTAGCCGTCGCCCTTGTGCTTGCTAAACTCGGAGCCCCATCTGTTGCGGGCCTGGCCATCTTTTTGGTGGTGGCTGGTTCGTTATGGCTTAGTGTGCGGCGTGATTGACCCTTGTTTTCAGCCCCTGGTATAATAAGCGGAGAATCGGACGGGGCGTGGCGCAGCTTGGTAGCGCACTTGCTTTGGGAGCAAGGGGTCGGGGGTTCGAATCCCTCCGCCCCGACCATGTCTTCAGGCGTCCCCGTAGCTCAGTGGATAGAGCGCGGGACTTCTAATCCCGGCGTCGCAGGTTCGAATCCTGCCGGGGACACCACCGAAATTTGAGACACCGCAAGCGATTGCGGGTTTTTTGTTTTGCGCAATCCCATCCCCATTATCCCTCCATCCCCACGACCATCCCCACGAGCGAAAGTCGCGTCCTTCCATCGACCGGTTAGGACCGACACAAGCCAACCACTTCGGGAAAATTTTCCGAAGCGGGCCGCGGTCAACACCCCGCAGGCGAAACCTGGCAACCACGCGGGTTGTTCCGCAGGGAAGGAAGACGGGCGAAACCCGGCGCGGTGCGATTGTCACAGGGAATCCACCGCATCATCCTCACGAGCGAAATACGGCCCGTGTTCCCACGCGGCGTCCCCCGAAACCTATGACGTCTGCAAGGCTTTCGGGGTTTTGTGTTGCCACAAACTGGATTTGGGGGGCTCGCGTCACCACGACCACTCGAACAGACAACGCCCCGCGCAGGGGCGAGGCGTGTTCAGATAAGCCTTGCACGGCCGCAGAAACCTTCAAAAACCCCGTGACGAAGCGGTACTCATCGTGACCGTGAATTTGGGTAAAATCGCACCGCGACGCCATTTTCGGACACAAGGCAAGATGCTTTAGGACCCTTCACGCGTCACCGAACGAGACTTTGGATTCCGCATGCGCAGGTTCGAGTCCTGCCTCCCCAGTCACAACATTTGGGGCCCCGCAAGGCTTGCGGGGGTTTTGCCTGGAATTGGGTTTGCGACCCTGCCCGTCACCACGAGGTGTCACCATGAGAGAGCCAAACAATAAAACGCCCCGCGGCATCACGGGGCGTTATGCGACGCGGCGGTAGCATGTAATACATGCCAGTTCTTTTGCCAGTCGGACCACCACCGACCGTCATTCGGGACCGATCCGAGGCCACAACGCCGCGAATTCCGCCCATATTTGATCGGCTGGAACATCAGCCTGCGACACGGTGGGAACCGTGGACAATCGATCCCAGCGCGGGACGAAGACCGACGCTAAGTCAAACTCGTTGAGCCACTTGGCCTGGCGCTCCAGCGATTCGGATGCGAGCGCTTCCGGAAACGCCCGGTGGCGCCCGGCAGCCCACGACAACCACAGATACGGACAGGCCCCACATCTAGCCAACATCCTGGGGGTCACGCGTTTTTTTCTTCGGGCCGCGGGAGGCGGCTGCCGGACCGTCATGGGCCGCGTGTCACAAAAATCCCTCGCGCGTAGGTCCGATAGCACGCATGGGCACGGCTTCGACCGCCACGCTGGTACGTTGGACCGCGTGCAGCACGGTGAGGCCGACGCCCTCGCGGTGGCCGACGTGCTATAATGGAAGGAACAAGTGATGTCCGAGAAAGGATTGTGCTCCATGAGCGACGTGCCGACACCGTCTGACGCGCATCCGGTGCTTGAAATGCCCTGGGTTCTGATCAGCAACCAAATTCAGCAACTGAATGACAACATCAACCAACGCTTCAACGATGAACGGCTGCGCATGGATGAGCGGTTTGCCGCCCTCGAGCGGAGCGTCAATGACCGCTTTGCGGCCATCGATCAGCGCTTTGCGGCCATCGATCAGCGCCTCGATAAGATGGACCAGCGATTTGACAAACTCGAACACCGCCTGGAATTTCGTGTGAGCACGTGGCTGGCCATCCTCCTCGCCGCCCTGACGCTCATTATCGGCGTACTGATCGGGCATCCGGCCCATTGGTAGGCGGCGTCGATTTCTTTCCATGGCTCCTTAGGCCTGTCCGTGAATGTGGACGGGCTGCGTTTGGGGAGGATCACGCGCGTCGCCACATGCTGTTTATCCCCACGAGCGAAAACCTCAGTCGTCACCCACGCCCAGCCACACCTCACGACACCGGCGCGGGACCGCAACGGCGGGAAATTTCCCGAAGGAGGCCGCCTGGTGAGCCGAGTTCCATCGGGAAGGACAGGATAATCCGTCGCCGCGTGGCGCGACAGGCGAACCAACCGACCTCATTCCCACCGTCCCCACGAGTGCATTAAATTTTCACCCGCGTAAGCTCTTCGGCCACCTGCAACACCACCCCGCGCAATTCCGGCCGAATGCGCGGCCAGAGGGCTACCAATTCGCGAACATGGGGTCGGCTGGAAGCTCAGCGTTTGCACGCACCACGGGCGGCATCGCAGTCAATCGTTCCCACAGGGGGGGCGGAGACGGATACGAGTAATTCATCCGCTCGCAGATCCAAGGCCAGCTGTTCAACCGATGTGGTGTCGAGTCTCACTTTATTTGGCACAAAATCGTCTGGATCGTCTCACGTTCGGTGCCCCGGGTGGGGGCGGGGCTTGAGGGGATGAGTCGCCGGGCGGCGGCGAGCGGTCAAGGCCGGCGGAGCCGCCGATCGGGGGCCTCGACCGCCCAGGCCGCCCGGCTATCCTGGCCCCCATTCCCCCGCCAATATTCCGGAGGTAATCCCCGAATGCTTTCTGCCTAATCTATTGACATCAGTCCAATCCGACCGCTGACGCGGTCGGGCAACGTTTACTTGCGGTATGACTTCGTCGAAGCGGTCGAGAGAGTCCGTGTGCGGGACCCGCACTTCAAAGCCTTTTACGCGAAGAAGTACCGGGAGGCCCGGCACAACGCGCATCAGCGGACGCTGGTCTTGACGGCACGCCAGTGAGTCGGCGCGGTCTACGGGATGCTGACCCGAGGCCAAATTTACGACGAAAGGAAGCTGATGCCGCACTAAGGGGGCCGACAACCGATTTGCCCTTTACTACCACCTCCTTTCTGGACGGTTTAGTTCAGTCTGGTTTTTCCCGGCTGTCTCGTGAGAAAAATGGATCTTGACATTTAACCGCGGGACTTTTGAAAGAAGAGTCCCCTAGAGGGCTCTTCTTTTTTGGGTAATGGTGAATTAGCAATGGCGGTAATGGACGGGAACGGGAGTACTGCCAACATTCGTTGTAATGGGTTGAGTTGATGTGCAGTAAAACTGATAGTTATTGGCCTGTTGTACAAAAAGCCAGCCGACTTGCTTATCAAACGGCCCAAGCTTGAGTTGAGTCCAGTATCGTGTGTAAAAACGGCTTAAAGATTTAAAAGCCATTGGGTTCCCTGGGTAATTTGAAAGTGACCAACCTCACATCCCAAGGAGGACTGCACAATGGCTCAATATCAGATGACACTGGACGACCGAATTGTCCAAGCCCTTACCCAACACGCCGATGGCGGCCTGGCTGCAGTGCTGCAGCACGTCCGGAATCAAGTGTTGGAGGCGCAACTGACGGACCATCTGCAAGCGGACCGCCACGAACGCACCGACGAGCGACACGGCTATCGCAACGGCTATCGCGAACGCCGGCTCACCACCCGGGTCGGCCCCCCTGGTGCTGGACGTGCCGCGGGATCGCGAGGGGACGTTTAGTCCCACGCTCTTTGACCGCTACCAGCGCCATGAAAAAGCGTTGGTGACGACGTTGATGGAGATGGTGGTCCAAGGGGTCTCGACGCGGAAAGTCCGACGGATTACGGAGGAATGATGCGGCACGGAGTTCGCGAAGTCGACGATCTCGCAGCTCACCCAAGGCCTCGACGCCACCATTCGAGCGTGGCGCACACGCCGTCTGGACGGAACGGCCTAGCCCTTTCTGCTGGTGGACGCGTTAGTACTTCGGGTCCGCGACGGGGCGATGGTGCAGGCCGGCAGTGGCTGCGTGGTCACGGGCATTAACCGGGACGGCTATCGCGAAAGTCTGGGCTTTTGGGTCGGGGACAGCGAGTCCGAACGGACCTGGCGCACCGTGTTTCAAGACCTGAAAAACCGCGGGTTGACGGGGGTCGAGCTGGTGGTGTCGGATGACCATCGGGGATTGGTGAAGGCGATTCAGGCGGAATTTCAAGGGGCGAGCTGGCAACGATGCCAGACGCACAGGATGCGCAACCTGATGGACGTCACGCCGCAAGCGCACCAGGCGGCGCTCCGCACGGCCGTGCGGGCCATTTTCGAAGCCCCTGACCGGGCGGCGGCCCAGGTGCTCTGGGACCAATTCCAGACCCAGTGGCAAGCGAAGGCGCCCCGGGCGGTCGGCCTCCTCGAGGAGGCCCTGGACGACGGGCTGGCGGTGCTGGCGGATCCCGAGCCCTTGCGGCAGCGCCTGCGGACCCCCAACCTGGTCGAACGCCTGAATCAAGAAATTCGCCGGCGCGAGCGGGTGATCCGCATTTTCCCGAATCGGGCGGCGGCCGAACGCCTCATTGGCGCGGTGTGAATGGATCAACACGAAGCCTGGATTAGTGGGAACCGGTATCTGGATTTAACGGAGTATTGGGCGATGCGGGAAAGGGCCGCTCAGTCTACGACGTCGTCCGCGGCGTCCCCGACGCCCGAGACCGCTGCCTAGTTGACCATATACCGAAGGGAATCCAATGACACAGGATTTAGGACTTGATCCCCAGCTTGTCCCATGGCGGAGTACGGCAACGATTCCTTGAATTTCGGGCCATAAGACAAATTCATCGCGGCCACCCCACGTCTCTCACTGTTGAATGGCATTTTGGAAATACGCCATGACCAACTGGCGAAACTCCTGCGCAGTCAAGGATAAATACCGATCCCTGTGCCGCGAGAGGTCGGTAATGTGCTGGCACTCGGGTTCAATCTGCAGATAGACGCCATCTTCTCTCGTGCTATGATTCCGGGATGTACCGGGCACAAAGGCCACTCCCCATCCCCCGTACCAGGGCTCGCAGGGTGGTAGCCTCATCCCCTTCGAAGGTATGCCGCGGCACAAACCCCGCCCGTTGACAGTACTGATCCATCAAATCTCGCATACCGTACCTTTTCTTGAGGCCCACGAACGCTTCGTCCTGCAACTCCGCGTGGCCAATGCTGCGTCTTGGGGCCAATCGGTGAGACGGCGGCACAATCACATTGGTGGCGTCGGTCAACAAGGATTCGCACACGATGTCAGGGCCCAGAAGTCCGCTATGGCTCATTAAGTCATTTGTCTATGGGACACAGCCAATCCCGTTCTCACATGATCCTCTAAATTATGGATTTTGATATGAGTACCCATCACACCCTGACCGAAACGAAAAAGGGTCCAGCGTTCGTCGCGTAGCCCTATGCCGGAAGACCCCAGTCTAGTGGCGCGTTCGGTTAGTTCTTAGCCTCTGATGACGAGTAGGCTCATCTGAGGCATTGTTGTCGGCGGATCAATTCCCTATGGTAGAGGCATGGATATGGACGCTAAGGCAGTAGAACTCCATGTTCCATGACGCTCGCTGATCCCGCCGAGTGTGTTTTCACCCCCGACTACCGCCATCAGAGTGGATCAACTCCACGAGACACCAATCGTGACCATCCAATTCTACGGGAATCAGGGCCGCCTGGTCCGCTCCCTGAAAACGGGCATACACTTTGACTTTAGCTTTCACGCAAAGACCTCCTGTCGACGTTCCTGCTCGCGACCTAACACGACACCGCTGGCAAATCCAGTGACTCACGACGTCGCATCCACTATGATGTGAAGCTTCCCATTAAAAAGGCAGCGTGGAGAATAAAGTGAGGGGTTTTTCGGCGGAATTTACTCGTCCTCATTCCGGTCTTTCTCGCCATAACCGCGGCTAACCGGGAGTTCCTCCTGCGGCGTGAGCGTCACTGAGAACAGCTACATTATCAGAGAGGCCAAACGATACGGACGCTGTTTACCGTCGATCACGAAGCGCTGCGGGCGCTCCCTTCCCATGCCGTCGACCTAGTCCCAACCGATCACAATTTCCATCGAACCTACATCCTTCGTGAGATGTCCCAAGGATGCGCAACGTCTTAGTTGTCACCAGACCTGCCAAAATCCGCAAATCGACCGGTCTATGAGTGATTTCTTGGGTTACAGGGTTTTCCGGAAAGGCGAATCTCTCGTAGACGATCAGGTCGCGAGGAGCAGAAGCCTTTCCCGGAAATGGGTACGTCCAACTTCATGATGGACAAATGGTAGAACGAGATCCAGTGGCTCGTTGCAATGTGGGACAAATTTATCCACCACTGAGACTAACAAATAAGGAGCTGCCTAACCGCCGCGGGTCCGCACAATTTCGAGAATGCGATGGCGTTACGCATGTCGACCGTTCGAAGTTAGCGTATCCAGAAGACCTCCACGGTCAAATGACACCCAACGTTCGGCAATGCGGCCGTCGCGGATTCTAACGATTTCCAACAACTGGATGGCGATCTGGGTCCCTGTAGACCCAATGCCCATGTACGGACCCAAGTGGGTTCCGGTTATTATCTGGCGGGACGCTACGCGATCATCCTCTTCGATTAGATCTTCAATGATCATCACCTGATCAGGAAACGCGGTTTTCACAAGTCGACGAAATGTTTTGAGGGCGGTGGCTCCACCTGGTGGAAAAGCCGCTACTAAATCGTGAGCCACAAAATCTGAGGCGAGCAGGGCATCCAGTTCACGCTCACGGGCCGCATCGTCCGTAATGCCTAGTGCCTTGACATATTGTCGATATAAGTCTTTGTGAGATGGCATGGGTCTAGATTCCTTTCGTCAATTGATTGAGGACGAGTAACGATAGGTTTCTACCATTATAACAATAGATAGACGAAGGACGAACACCATGCTGTGGGACGGTCGGCTTGGATCCCCTCGCCGCTTTCAAAGAAAACCCTGATGTTGGGGTGGGACGCTGTCGACCTAAACGCAGAACGCTGCAATTCTTGCTATGCGTCACTCTGGGTAGAAATCGGTAAACACAGAAAGTTTCAAAATTGAGAGGGTCATGGAGGGAAACAAAATATTGTCCGTTCCTTGGCCAGCAACAAGGGCGTGTATTGATGGCTGGTCAAAGGACTCCCTTGGTCGTGATTCCCAATGGTGGGGGTGGCGATGGACAACGCCCGCAAGTGCCTCAACATACATTGGTCATTTGCAGGGTAAGCGAATCCCAACTCCAAATTGCAGCGGATTCTGAGATTGATCGCGTGTACACCTTTGTACAGGAGTGGGGGGGAGAGAGAATGGTGGAGGGCATTTGTGCAAGGGTTGCGATTGAACCTACATCCTTTTCGTCATCCACAATGAGGGAACTCTTCATGCATGGAGAGCATGGATTCATTTCTCGGGCATGGGGTAGTTGGGAGAACAACGCCATTTTCGATTAATGAACATAAGTTAGGACCAGGAATGCATGCTCCTGGTCCTAATGGCGTATAAGAGGCCTTGCTTTGCAGCTCAGATTACCTGCCAATGGCAGACCCAGCCCCTTCCGGCAAAGGGCCATCCCTTATTAGTCCTGAGGGATAGTGCTAGTCATTGATACGCCAGCAACGGCCGGAATTGCATGGGCAGGATGGTGCAATATTTTGGTCATGGGCACCACCCCCTTAAGCCAAGATTAACACAATACTCTGCGTCGGTTCAATCATATTGAATCAAGCACGCGTTCGGTCTTCTTCACAAAAAGCGCGTCCACAAAGAGCCGATATTTCACGAAGTTAAAGTGACGTTCCACATGCACTTATCCTTTGTATACGGCAAACAATGCGGCGGCCGACAGGCGGCCATCGCCACAGATCCTTGCCCTGCTTCGCTTTCTTTGGAATACCACTTGACGGTCCCCCACGAACAACTGTATCTGGCCGACGATGCGCGTCTCGTGGCCGTCGACAGCCGTTATGCGCGTTTTTTTAACGGGGGTGTCAGACCTTCGGGCCTCCCCGGTATCACGAGGGATGGGCGCTGTCCGCGTTTGACGGGCCGCGGCTCGTCGCGATGGTCCTGAGTTTGCCCCACGTTCTGGCGGCCGACGCCTTGCGTCGCGCGGCGCGAACTTGCGTCCCGTCGGGATGACCCGGCGGACCGCCGGGGATCGTCCTGCTGAGGGGTTGTAACACAAATTCCCGCGCTCAAGGTAGCGGGTTTTGTCCTCCCAATGAGGGGTTATAACGCGGCATGATGATCTCTACAGCATCGTCGATCGTTTTTGTCCTCCCCATGAGGGGTTGTTACTTGCTGTCTTGATGTCCTCTGTTTTCCCGTTGCCGGGGCCGCCGGTCCCGGCATAATCTGTTGGTCCAATGGGTTTTTGTCCTCCCTATGAGGGGTTGTAACCGCGGACTGGGGCCCGAGGACGCGTTTTTATTCTCCATATGAGGGGTTGTAACAGGTCTGCGGCCCGCATTGTCGCAGGGCGCGCAGTGTTTTTATCCTCCCCATAAGGGGTTGTAACCAACCAACTAACTAACTAGGAGTTTTTATCCTCCTGAGGGATTGTCACGACAGCGCGCCACCGCCATTGGCGTCGGTTGGCCTTACCCCCCGCCGTTCCGGCGGGGATTTTTGGGTGGGCGATCCTGTTCCTTCAGGAGGTCACGATGATCGATTACGAACAAATTTGGGTGCTGGAGGGGCGCTTGCAGACCCGTCATGGCGAGGCCCTGCGGACGGCCCTGACGGCCGCTTTTCCCTTGCTTGACGATCCAGAAGAAGAAGGGGACGTCGTCGTGACGGCGAACACCGCGTACGTGCATTGGCGCACGGCCGCGCCTGTCACACGGGACTGGGACTCGCTCGTACAGACGATTCGCGCCGCGGCCCCCGATGCCGTGGGCACGCTGACCGCGACGTTTCCCTATGCGGACGATGCGTCGCCGACGTTCCTTGTCTTTGACCCTGAGGGCGTGTCGGCTCACGACGCCTATTGGGCCATGGCCTTGAAGCCCTTCAGCCGCTGGCCCGCCGCCGGGCCCGCGGCCCTTCTTCCGGTCGGCGCGGCGCGCCCGGTGGGCGGTGATTGGGCCGCGGGTGCCCGTTCGCTCGCGGGACGCCCCTGCGCGAGGCTGCGAGCCTGTTAACGGAGGGAACCTTGTCAAGTAGCCCACGCCTAAAGGCGGGGGACTTGCGGGAGTAGCGGCCTTGCCAGCCGCGAAACTGCAAGGCGGTTTCCGACAGCGAAAAACTAGGTTATGGCCATTTTGTGCTGTGGGTATGATGGGAATCAAGCCCCGGGGTGCGGAGCAGGAATCGGCCGGAGCACCGTCGAACGGTTCAGCACTTCGTGGGTGGATTCGTGCGCTGTCGCGGGGCGGAACGTCTCGACTTTTTACATGGGCCGGCGTTTGTCGCTAGGACTCGCGTGCTGTGTGAGTGAGTTCCGCCCAGCGCACCGCCCCCGTGAGCCGGCATAGCCGGAGACTCGGAGACGTGATGGCCGACCGGCACGATCCCTCGACATCGCAAACACCAAACCGAGGGAGGAGGACGTGTCCCGTGACACCGTTGAGGGGATTCGATTTGCATAAAAATGATATTCACGGCTCTGTGGTTCAACCCGGACAAAAAGGGACGCCTGGCCGGTTTCTCCACGCTCCCGACGAGTGGGCGTACTGCGTAGCCACGCGGCTCACCGCGGAGACCGCGGTCGCAATCGAAGCAACCGGCGAGGCGTGGACGATCTCGGATCGGCTGATCGAGCACGCCGGTCCAGGGGTCGTCATTCATCCCGGCGGCCGGCACAGCGTCAGCGGCGGGCGGCACACGGACCGACGGGACGCCGAACGGCTGGCACTCGGCACGTACACTCGGGTTCCGGTGTGGGTGCCGCCCACGGAGGTGCGGGCCATCCGAGCCGTGATCACCCAAGTCCGGGCCTGCCAGCAGCAGGAAACTGCGTGGCGGAACCGTGCGCGGAATCTCTTGATCCGGGCCGGGTATGCGGCCCCACTGTTACGGCCAAGTATAAAATCTCCAATAACGGCAACCACACTTCGCCAAAATGGCCAACGTGATTTGGCTCTGCCGCAAGTTTGGTGAAGGTCAATCTACGGCGAATTAGGTCGCTAAAAATTCCTTGTTAAATGGGAGTTTTTACGTAGGCTTGGTACGAGAAGTTTCCTACCGCAGGGTGGGGCATTTTGCATGACTAGCGATCACCAAAGCTGCGTCAGAGCCCGTGATTTCGCCAAAACGGCCAACGGATCATCGCCAGTTTGGCCAAGAGGCTGTCGCCACTGTCGTCGCAGCAGGATTGGATTCATCCGATCGGGAATCTGTAGGCGCCACAGGGTGACCCAATAGATGACGAGGGAGCGATTCGATGCGGCCATGAGGGAGCGATGAACGCTGGGCGATTTATGATGCGTGACAACGCGGCCAGTCTGTGTCGCCAATTCACCGAGAGACCGGGCACGATCGCCAGGCCATCCGCGATGTGCGGGAGGGCGGCGATCCCCGAGAGCGGCCGAGCCCTCCGCCCGCGCCGAGGCGGCCCAGCCTCCTCGATCCATACCATGAGTAGATCCGAGAACGGGTGCTCGGTGGCTGTCTCAATACCGCCGTCTTGTTCGACGAGATTCGCGCCATGGGCCATGTCGGCGGCCGGAGCCCGGTCAAACATTGCGTGCAACCGTTGCGCCCGACCATGCCCCCGGAACCCGTGCAGCGCTTTGACACACCGCCTAGGCGGCAAGCCCCGTGTGACTGGGCCAAATTGGGCAGCCTGCCATAGCCGGACGGCACCGTCCGGCCCCGCTGGATCGTCATTGACACGCTCAGTTATTCCCGGTGCCTCGATATCGCGTGTGTCCATGACACCCGCCAAGACACGCTCTTTGCGTGTCTCGAGCATGCCTTCGCGACGGTTGGGAGCGTGCCCAGCACGATCCTGTCAGACCACATGATCCCTATGGTCATCGCGCATCCCGTGGAGGGCCCCATTCAATGGCATCCGCGCTTTGCCGCTTTTGCGGCGTTTCATGGGTTCACGCCCAAAGCGTAAGCGTAAAATACTCCCCACCTCGACGGCGGGGAGCACGGGTGTTCTGACTGGGGGCGGCCTCTGCTTAATCGGC
>JAPNUR010000050.1 GCA_026627385.1 Bacillota bacterium
AACGGGAGGGTAAAGTCCCCAATGATGACCAAAAGGAAGGAGGCCAGTCTCACACTTTTGGGGTCAAAAATCTGTCTCGACAGAGGGGTCCACCTTAGACCTCACCGAAAATAGCGAACTGGGGCGCCTGTACCGCGCCTTGCATGCGCACTATTTGACGGCGCAAGGGTATTACAATACCGCGCATAGCAAGGCGCTGGCCAGCGAAGAGGACCATCGCGTGATCTTTGAGGCCATATGCGATCACGATGCACACCTGGCCGCGGCGACCGTGGAAAAACATATTCACGCGGCTCAGTCGGGCTTGCTGACGATCATTGACCAAGGGGGAACACTTGCCGCGATGGTTGATAATCTGTCGCCAATGCACTCCCCATGAACGAATGAATGAAGGACGCAATCCATGACGTGGAAAAGAAGGTCTAGTCCGTGAATAAGACATCCATCGCGAAAGCGAACGCAGAGATCCGATTCAGGCCTCCCCGGCGCGGATGGTGGTGGGCGGCGGGCATACTGGCCCTCACTCCTTTTCTTATGGGGGTAGGGTTAGGACGTACGCCTTTTTTACCAGCGCATCCGGTATATCGTCCCACAATTGTCAGTCGTGCGGTGCCGGACACGACATTAGATACGACGTTTGCAGGGATAGGGAACCGCAGTACTGCGACCAGCTGGGCAGGCGGTGACAGCACCTATTCCGTCCGACTTAACGCGCGACAAGAGCTCTGGTTATTTTCCGACACGTATCTGGGCCCGGTGAATTCATCGGGCGCGCTAGAATTTCCCGTGTTAGTGCATAACTCCATGGTTTTGCAAACCACAGGGCCGGGCAACGCGAGTCATTGGAAAAGCTTTATTGGCGGCCGTCCTGGCGCGCCGTCATCCTTAGTCGGTCCCGGTTCTGGTTCGCCGTGGTGGTATTGGACCGGGGCACCTTTGCTGGCCCGCGCTCAACACCGTCTCTATGTATTCTACGAAGTATGTTTCTACGGGAGCCAGTGCGTTTGCGTTTCGCTTTGGAGGCACGTTTATAGCACAATTTAACCTTCCCAACCTGCACCTTGAGCGTATAGTCCCTGTACCCTCTCCGAGTCAAATCGCCTGGGGGGCATGGGCGACCACGATCGGTCGTTACACGTATATCTACGGGGTCAATGACAGTGAGTTATATATTGCCCGGACGCTCGGAGATGAGCTAACCGGCAAATGGGCGTTTTATACCGGATCTAGATGGTCTTGGAACCTTTCCCAAGCTGCTCCCGTACTAAAAGGTGTAAGTAACGAGTTGAGCGTCATTCCGTGGCGAGGCCTCTATATTTTGGTGACATCGGATGCGACGGTGCCATTAAGTCCGGACATTGTGCTCGCGTTTTCGCGGACACCAGTGGGCCCGTTTGAGATACCGACGCTGGTATACGTGACGCCTGGTACCACGCAATTTGTTTTTACGTATAACGCGTTAGCGCACCCTGAACTGAGCCACGGAAACCAGTTGGTCCTATCGTACAACAGAAATTCGTTAAATGTCGTGCAGGTGGAAAACGACGTTGCGATTTACAGACCACGCTTTGTCGTGGCTACCCTCCACCCGACGGCCATTCGCCGCCTATTAACCAAGGGCCAAGAACAGTCACCATCGCCTTGAGGGATCGCAGCATGGAAACGCTCGCGCTATTCGCGCACGACGGTCACACCTTACATGGCTAACGAAACGGGTAAAGTCTTTGGAGGCGTCGTATGAATGTAAGAGAGCGCATCCTGATTCCTTGTCGGAGTAACCGCACGCGAATGCTTGAAAACATCGGTTATTCTCCCATCCAAGCGCCGGGTGATGTCGCAGCCAACCAGGTCCTAACCATGCACGTCTTACAGCCCTGGGAATTGTCGAGCAGCATGCCAGCTATCGTGTGGATTCCCGGGGGCGGCTGGGTGACGAGCCGCAAGGACATCGACATTCCGCAGCTGATTCCTTACGTTCATTTCGGCTTCACCGTGTTTGCGATAAGTTATCGCACAAGCGGTACGGCCCTCTTTCCTGCGCAGTTGATTGATGTCAAAACCGCGATTCGCTACATCCGATCGCACGCGGAGATGTGGCATGTCGATCCCGGTCGGATAGCCGCAATGGGCCAGTCAGCAGGCGGCCACTTGGCCGCGTTAATGGGCACTACAGGCCATTTGCAAGAATTTGACGGAACTGAGTGGGCTGGTGTCTCGAACACGGTGCAGGCTGTCGTGGAATTTTTTGGACCCACCGACCTGTGGCGGCTTTTGACGGATCCCTCTAGCCTCGATTGGTCCGCGGGCCACAGTTTCGCTGGATGTCTTTTAGGCGGAACGCTCGCTGACCGGCTGGAGGACGCGGCACGTGCGAGCCCCATTACTTACGTGTCTCCCCATGCTTCACCATTTTGGATGGCTCATGGCGAGGTTAACGATTGGGTGTCGCGCGAACACAGTCAATATCTGTACGAAGCATTGACACGGGTTGGTGTAACTGTAGCGTATTACGAAATTGAGCAGGCGGGTCATGGTACTGACGAGAGTTATCAACCCGAGGTTGTCGAGCTGGCTGCCGATTTTTCGACCGGCGTCATGTAGGGCCATGTGGACCCGCGTGAGGACGGCCATTCATGCATTTCGGATGCGCCATCACCGTGCAGCAACGGCGTCACTCATGGTTAGGGAGTTGTTAACGTGAAATGGAACAGGATTTCAGTGGTTCCATTGCTCTCCGCAGTGGGGGCGGAAGGCATTGGGACGGCGTCTGCCGTACAACTGGCACGTGCAGGAGTGGCCCTCGATGACACAGGGGTTCGTTCGACCGGAGGGCGAACGGTGTTTCTGCGTGCCAACGTGGCCGTCTTCCGGGAGACCGCCTATCAAACCATGCGGCGCGAGTACCAGGAATTTCATTTTTTCCACTGCAATGCCGGCATGCTACGGTTCGGCACGGTGGTCGCGACTCCACCAGAACTTTGGGCCGAAGTCTTCAATACCAACCCAAGGAGCGGTTCTTTGGCCTGTCACTATGGGACGCCGCTGATGGTCACAGGTTGCAGCCCCGTTGTCATTACAGCATCTGTACCAGCGTTTGCGAAACCAACAGGCGTGGCGCCGTACGCTGTGTCCAGGGGATCATGTCTTGCCAGGCATTCGGGTGCATGTGGGGGGCCCAGGGTCTGCAGGTACGCCGACGCTGTGCTAATCGACAGGGTTTTTAGCGAAACCGGATGCAGTGGAGGCGCTCATTACCGAGTGGCCGGGCGGCCACCTGCTGGGCCGGGGACAATGCCCGAGGAAGTGGCCAAGGTGGTGCCGTTGTTGCTGAACTCGGCTGGCCGTTATGTTACTGGCGCCACCTTCAGGGGATGGCCGGGGACCTCTTGCCGCCACGTCCGGTGGCGCTGCTGCCGGCGTAAAACAGGATAAATAGGGAGGGTACCGAACATGCGCATTGCGGAAATCATTACGGATCCGAGGCCAACACCGTTTTGGGCGATGTTGAAGCAGGTGGGGGTGACCGAGGTGGTCGGCGTGCTGCCTCGGCAGTATGCTGATTGGCGGCGGACCGCCATCGATGAGCCATGGAACTACACCCCGCTGGCCCTGTATCAAGAATTGCTAGCTGAAGAAGGTTTACGCCTGACGGCTATAGAGGACAACCCGCCGATGGACAAGATCCGCTACGGGGCGGCCGGGGCTGAGGAAGAACTGGAGCAGGTGCTCACGCTGATCCGCAATATGGGAAAACTCGGCATTGACGTCTGGTGCTACCACTGGATGGCCGGGTTAGGGTGGATCCGCACTTCGTCGCGGCTGCGCACTCGCGGGGGCGCAATTGTCTCGGGCTACGACCATCGACTGTTAGCCGACGTTCCTCCGCCCCGGTTGGGGCCAATCGATCGAGAGACTTTATGGAAGAACCTGGAGCGCTTTTTAATGCGGGTGGTCCCGGTGGCGGAAAAGGCTGGCGTTAAACTGGCCATGCACCCGGATGATCCGCCGGTGTGGCCGGAAATTCGCGGCGTCGCGCGCATCATGTCCCAGGTAGACTCCTTAGAGCGTCTATTGTCCTTGGTGCCGAGCGACGCCAATGGAATTACGCTCTGCCAAGGCAATGTGACGCTCATGACCGACGACTTGCCGCGCGTGATCCGCCAACTGGGAGCGTCGGGACGCGTCTTTTTCGTGCATTTTCGCGATGTCCGTGGCGACCCCGCCCATTTTGAAGAAGCCTTTATTGACGATGGCAAGACGGATATGCTGGCGTGCCTGCGCGCATATCGGGATGTGGGATTTACAGGGATTATGCGGTGCGATCATACGCCCACGTTGACTGGCGACGACGCAGAGGTACCGGGGTATTCGGTTCTCGGACGGTTACATGCGATTGGCTATATGACGGCCCTTCGCGAGGCAGTGATGGCGGAAGCATCGTCTCCTGGAGTGCTTCCGGCAGTAGGGGTCCGGGGCGTCCGCCATCTGTCGGAAATTACGGCGGTGGCCGAAGGGTTGGACCATCCGGAATGTGTGACTGTGGGGCCTGATGGCATTTTGTGGGCTGGAGGGGAGGCCGGACAGATTTACCGTATCGACCCCGAGGCACGCCAGTGGACTCAGGTAGGGGGGACGGGAGGTCGTTGTCTGGGGTTGACCATTGACGGCCGGGAACAGCTTTGGATTTGTGACGTGGGCCGGCAGGCGTTGTTATGCTGGGACATGGCGCGCCGCGCTGTCGTAAGGGAAATCCAGGAGGTCGAGGGCATACCCTTAGTCAACCCCAATTTTGCCGTTTTTGGCGACGACGGCACCCTGTACGTAAGTGATTCTGGCCACTTTGGGCAGAATGACGGGTTTCTCTTCGCCGTGGCACCTGATGGCACGAGCAGAGTGGTGGACCGGCGGCCGTGTCACTTTCCCAACGGGCTTGCGTTATCAGCGGATGGGCGTACGTTATACATTGCCGAAAGTACTGAACCGGCGGTCAGCACCTTGCAATTGGACACTTTTGATTACCGTTGGCTTTGTCGACTACCGGGAACGGTACCAGATGGCTTGGCACTCACGGAAAACGGAACCGTGTTTGTCTCCTGTTATCGGCCCGACGCAATTTACCGCGTTGATCCTGATGGGACTGCCAGTCTTTATGCAACCGATCCCGCCGGAACTACCCTGGCGGCCCCAACGAATATTGTCTTTGCTGGGTCCCACCGTGACATGCTGTATATTGCCTCACTCGGACGGTGGCATATCGGGTGCCTTAGCATGCCTGAGCGCGGAATCGCGCTGCGTTACCCGCGTTAGCATCAAGTCAATGACACGGCGAACAAGTGGGCCGGGGTCCCCCCGGTCCGCGGCCGGGTTTTCTGGACAGCTTCGGTGCTACGGATAGCGCAGGATTGAAAGGTGAGGGACAGGAGATTTTCCTCGTATCGGCAAAGGGGTGAACATCTCTGCGGTTAACCGAGACGGCATTAAAACATCGCATTCAAGCGTTGAACAGTCTACGCTATCGCGACCGCGTGGCGCTTGGCCCTTTACAACTCCAGGATCCCGAAGAGGGATCGGTTCGGGTGATTACAGTCGGCCATTGGTGGTCAGGGCGCGATGCCCACATGAAACTGTTGGTAACATGCCCTATTCCCGCGGAATGGGATGGTCGCACACCGGTAGGCTTGTTTGATTTTGGAGAGACTGGGCTCGGCAACGCTCAGGGATTTGAATCGCTGATGTGTCTTAATGGGATGCCATATCAGGGGGTCGACAGCTACCATGCCGAAGTGATTCTTCCGAAAACTGCCGTCGGCTCCACCCTTGAGCTGGAGTTTGACCTGTGGAGCGGATTAGAAGGAGGTGGTCCGCCTCGTACACAACATCATCAGATTCGGCAAGCGGAATTAGCATGGTTAGATGTGGCCACCGATGATCTCTACTACACGAGTTGGGCGATGTTTGATGCGGCGACGGTACTCGGTTCCCATGATTATTGAGGTGTCCAACTGCTGGCCCTCCTACCTTAGTTTTTTGCGTGAATCCTCGTGTTCTGATTGATTTTTGTTCAATCCCGGGACCTCTGCGACCGTC
>JAPNUR010000051.1 GCA_026627385.1 Bacillota bacterium
GACTGGCGCCGTCGGGCGCTGGCAGGCCACGTCGTGCCGACTCCTTCTTCTGTCAACCCTCGCTCCCGCGAGGGTTTCTTTACATATGCAAAAAGCACGCCAAGCGAGCAGGTGCCGTGACGTGTGCGCATCGGAGCAGGAGTTGAGGAATTTGTTGTCGAAACTGCTGCCAGGCAAAAGAGGGGTGCGGGATCGTGGAGGAACTGGCGGCGCTAATGCGTCTTGACGTCCGCAGTGGTTGCCTGGGGCAGGGTTACTGGAGGGCGGCGTGCGCGTTTTAATGATTTCGAAAGCTTGCGTGACGGCGGCGTACCGGACGAAATTGGTGCTGTTAAATGGGTATTCGGACCTCGCGGTGGGGCTCGTGGTGCCCACAAGGTGGGGGTCGCTTCCCTTCGAAGCGGATGCTAGCGACGACAAGTACCCTATTTACCGTGTCGACATTCCCTTGAGTGGGCATAACCACTTTCATTGGTATCCCCGGTTGTCTCGGATTATTGAAGAGTTCCGGCCGGATCTCCTGCATATCGATGAGGAGCCGTATAGCGTGGTCACGTGGCAAGCATTGCGGATTGCCCGGCGCCTTGGGATTCCTAGTCTTTTTTTTACATGGCAGAATATCTACAAAAACTATCCATATCCGTTTTCCGCGATGGAACGCTATGCGCATCGGTATACTGTCGGGGCGATTGCGGGAAACCAAGAAGCGGAGGAAATTTTGCGGCACAAGCAATATCGTCAGCCGACCGTGGTCATCCCCCAGTTTGGCACCGACTTATCGCTCTTTCACCCGCGGGATCGAGCCGCCATTCGCTCACGTTACGGCGTAAACGGTTCATTTGTGGTAGGTTATGTAGGGCGCCTGGTGGAAGAAAAGGGGATTGCCGATCTATTGACCGCCATGACCCCGCTGCTTCGCGAAGATAAAGAGATGGGCTTAGTGATTGTTGGACGTGGGCCCATGGCGGATCAGGTGGATCACTGGAAGGATCAGGAGCACGTGGGCGAACAAGTGACCCAAGTACCATGGGTGGCCTCCGACGCCATGGGAGACGTCATGAACTTGATGGATGTTCTCGTCTTACCGTCACGGACTACACCCCGGTGGAAAGAACAATTTGGCCGCGTACTAACGGAAGCGATGGCCTCCGGTGATGTGGTGATTGGCTCGGACAGCGGGGAAATTCCTCATGTCATTGGCGACGCCGGTCTAGTATTTCCGGAAGGCGATGCCATGGCTCTAAAAGCGGCTATCGAGCGACTCAGGCGCGAGCCGGAAGAGTTTGCGCGCTTACGGCGCCGGGGGATGGAGCGCGTTGGCGCTCAGTACACGCAAGATGTGATTGCTCAACGTACCCGTGAATTCTATCACGTGCTAGGAGGCCTAACGGGATGAACGTGGCCGTATTTGGAGCGGGTTATGTAGGTTTGGTGACCGGAGCGGTCTTTGCGGATCTGGGCAACCAGGTAACATTGGTCGAGATCTCGCCATCAAAGATTGAGCAGATCCGTGAAGGCCGCTCACCCATTTATGAAGAAGGGCTGGATAGTATGCTGGCACGGGTGGTCGGCGCCAACCGCCTGCGGGTCACTAGTGATGCGAAAGAAGCCGTTCCCTTTGCCGATATCATTTTTGTCAGCGTGGGGACGCCGCCCATGGCGAATGGCGAGGCTGATATGCGTTACGTGCGAGACGCCGCTCTGGCCATTGGGCGCTCGCTCTTGCCCGATCGGCCCCGTGTCATTGTGAATAAGGCAACCGTTCCCATTGGCTCCGCGAATTTAGTGGAAATTTGGATCCAGGATGGGTTTGCGACCGCCCATGGCGGCGAGACGTTGTCGACCGATTGGTACGCAGTGGCGTCTAATCCTGAATTTCTCCGCGAAGGCACGGCGATCCACGATACCCTCTACGCCGACCGCATTGTGATCGGCACTGATAAGCCGTGGGCCATCGACCGATTGCGCGCACTCTATGATCCCATTGTCCACCAGTCATTTGAACCGCCGCCAGAGGCGTTGAGACCCGCGGGATTGAATCACGTGCCGCTCATTGTCACGGACCGCATTTCAGCCGAACTCATCAAATATGCCGCCAATGCCTTCTTAGCGACGAAAATTTCCTTTGCCAACGAGATCGCCAATGTGGCGGATCGGGTGGGTGCAGATGTCGCTGAAGTCATGCGCGGCATCGGGTTGGATGCGCGGATTGGTCCCCGCTTTTTGAATGCAGGCATTGGCTGGGGGGGCAGTTGCCTGGGGAAAGATTTGGCGGCGTTGACGGTGATGGCGGAAAATTATGGCTACGTGCCCCGGTTACTGGAAGCAGCGGCGGATGTAAACCGTCAACAGCGGTTGTTGGCGGTGAAATTGGTCCAAGAGGAACTAAAGACCATCAAGGGTAGACGGATTGCCATCTGGGGCTTAGCGTTTAAGCCGGGTACCGACGACCTCCGTGATGCCCCATCACTGACCATTATTGAAGAACTATTGCGTCTAGGCGCGCGGGTGCGCGTGTACGATCCGGTGGCCATGGAGAATTTGCGGCGTCAGGCGCCTGAACTAAGTGTGGAATATGCGCCGTCGGCGATGGAGGCGCTTGATGGAAGCGACGCGCTCATCCTGGTGACAGAATGGCCGGAGTTCCGGGATGTGTCGCCCAGTGAGCTCAAGGCGCGTTTAGCGCGCGGTGTCGTGATTGACGGGCGCAATGTGTGGGATCCGGCGGCGATGCGTTCGGCCGGGATCCGCTACCGTGCCATCGGGCGTTAGGAGGGACATTATGGAAATTGCGGTAGTTACGGGCGGGGCAGGTTTTGTGGGTAGTCACCTGGTGGACCGCTTGGTGGCAGAAGGGTGGCGCGTCTGGGTGCTCGACAACTGCTCCACTGGATCGTGGCAGAACCTGGCCCATCACTCGTCGGAGGAGGTTGTCCGGTTGCCCTGGGACGTATCTGAACCGTGGCCTCTGGAGCAGTTGCCGTCTCGCGCGGACGTGGTATTTCATCTCGCGTCGCCAGCGTCGCCGGTTCACTACCGCCGCTTGGCGGTGGAAACCCTGATGGTCAATTCTATGGGGACCAAGCATGCGCTCGACGCGTCACTCGCCTGGGGAGCACGCTTTGTAATCACATCGACCTCCGAAGCCTATGGGGATCCGCAGATCACGCCTCAACCCGAATCTTATTGGGGTCATGTGAATCCCGTGGGCCCCCGGTCTTGTTACGATGAATCGAAGCGCTTTGCCGAGGCCTTAACCGCGGAGTACGTGCGCAGCCGCAAGTTGGACGCGCGCATCTTGCGCTTGTTTAACTGTTACGGCCCTCGCATGCAACATGAGGACGGACGTGTGGTGCCTAATTTTGTGTGGCAGGCGTTGCACGGACAACCGTTGACCATTTATGGTGATGGTCAGCAAACGCGGAGCTTTTGCTACGTGTCCGACGAGGTCGAGGCCATTTGGCGGGCCGCCGTGGTGGATGGATTGGCGGGCGAAGTCATTAACGTGGGCAATCCGGAAGAGCGGACCATTCGCCAGTTTGCCGAAGCCGTCGCGGCAGTGGCGGGAGTACCCTTAACGGTAGAGTGGCGGCCGTTGCCGCCTGATGACCCGACCAATCGATGCCCGGATATTTCGAAGGCGCGCACGCTGCTGCAATGGGAGCCCAAAGTGTCCTTAACTGAAGGCCTCAAGGAAACCTTTAAGTATTTCCAGCGTGACGTATGATTTGCTCCCGCCATGCGCCCGAGGCCAGAGTGATTCTCGGTGTCAGGGGAGGGCATGCGTCGAGTCGCGGGTTCAAAGCACTGGTCCACGGCGTCGAAGCTGCAATCCCTCGCATGAAACGCTCTGAATCGTCCGAGTCTCGCTTGGTCTCTGCAATTGGCTTTTCTTTTAAGATGACTGGATAAGCCCGGATAATGTCTCGTCAAGCGGTGCAACGTTATCCATCCAAGATTGGGGAAAGCGCTTTGTGCGGTGATTATAGAGTTGCGGGTGTTCGGAGGAGTGATTGTTATGGCATCGTCTTCAGGAACCTCTTCTCAACAAGCAGATATTGGGGATCCTCCAGCGTTTGTAGCGACTATTGCGAAGTCTATGGCCATTCAAATGGGGGATTCTAATCCAACGTCAGTCCAATGTGTACGCACCACACGTCAAGCAGCTGAATGGTATATAGCTCGTGTTTATGTTCGTACAAACCCTGAAGTGTATCTTGTAGTGTTGCACGGGCATTTTTCCAATCCCCTTGCTCGTGTGCCGCTAGGGGCTCCAATACCGACAGGGACACAGATTCACTTTACGATTGATCCGGTGACCCATGAGATTTTAGATTTTGGAATTTCGAATCAATCTTTTAATGATCTTTCGGTATTGGGGCATGTTCAGGATCTGATCCTCCCATGACGTCGAACGTGTATTGTTCTCATTTGGTTCTTTTTTTATCGACTGCTATGGGTAATGGACTGCCAAGGCCCGTCTTCTCGAACACACGATGACGGTGGGGGATACGATGGCGCGGTTCCGACGGAGAGGGTGTGTCACCTGGCATGGATCGATGACGTTATTGGGAGTAGCCGCAAATCAAGGGTGGCGAATTGTGGCCCGGGGAGGAAGTGTGCATGAGTTTCTAGGCTATACTCGCTGTCCTGGCGATAGGGTGCGCCGCTACTGTGGTCTGGTGGCCGTTTCCTGCGCTTGCAGGGTATTTCGCGACGGACAGCGCGTTGTCCATACGGCGAGCGTGCACAGCAGTGCGGCAGGGTGGCGTCACCTTGCCCGGGTCGCGGCGCGGGGGAACCGAACGCGTGGGGCCAGTGGCCTGGTCCAGCCAGCATGTGGGCTGGGCTTGGATGCAACCATGGCAAAGCGGCGGCCTTTTGATGACGATGGGGTGAAATGGATGCTCACCGGCCCATCCCCTTTGGGTTCAGCTCGCTGGCTGAAGGCGACTGACCGCAGACGTGGCACGCCCAAAGGGGCCGATCGGGGCACTAAGGGCCACTCGACAACATAATACAGCCCATCCCACGGATGGGCTAGTCATCGCCCAGGGATGCGATAATGTTGCTCCAAGCCGCGCTCGAGATCATCAACGTAGACCGACTTCCCAGCAAAAAGCCTCAGAAAAACGGCAGATTAAGCGGCCAAGAGTCCGCTACCCGCACGCCCCGCTCCTGACCTTCGGCCAAGGAAGGCGAATGCACGGGCCTTTTGTTTCAATTTGGCAAAGGCTCACAAACGGCGGTAGATGTCGCCCCGATTCCCGATGGCGATAATCAGGATGAGCAGCTCTTCCTGCTCGATGGAAAACACCACGCGGAAGTCACCGACACGCAATCGTAGGAGCTCGTCGGAACCCGCCAAACGCTTGACCTGCCGATTGGCGAGAGGATCCTTCGCCAACTCTAACAAAGCCATCCGTATCCTGTGCCGCACGTCCGGAGGTTGTTTCTCAAGAAACTTGTGAGCTTGACGGCTGAACCGGAGCGTGAACATCACCGCTCGGGAAACACGTCGTCGAAGGAGAGGGTCTTACCGCGACGCATCTCATCGCGAATCCGGCGGTACTCGGCCAGTTCTTCCGCACTGACGGGCTCATCATCTTCATCAATCAATTTGCTGATAAGGTCGGCCAGGGCCGGCAATTTATCAGCGGGTAGATCGTCAATGACACGATGCAATTGTTCTCGAGACAGAGTCACGTGCATCACCTCTGCCCACATTCTATCACGCCATTGTACTCTTGCCCACGACCGAAGACGTCTCCTGGCTACTGTGGGTATGATGGGAATCAAGCCCCGGGGTGCGGAGCAGGAATCGGCAGGAGTACCGTCGAACTGTTCGGCACTTCGTGGGTGGATTCGTGCGATGTCGCGGGGCGGAACGTCTCGACCTTTTACCACACTTTCCGCACCCAAATCCTGGCATCCCCGGAATTTTTGCCGAGGGAAATTAGAGCGGGCCCGCGCGGACCGGC
>JAPNUR010000052.1 GCA_026627385.1 Bacillota bacterium
CTTTATTAGGAAACACAAAAGACACACAAAAACAATTAAGCACACTGTAGGCACACAACGGCGGATATGAGCATAAAAAACGCGGGTTTTAAGGTTTATTGATAACCTCGAAAATCGCGTCATTACTGGATTCCCTATGGCGGAGAGGGTGGGATTCGAACCCACGGTACCCTTGCAGATACGGCGGTTTTCAAGTCCACTTGAGGCCTGAAAGTACCGTCAGCCTACGTCACGACTGTATTCTGCCACTTTGACTGTTGAACCGCTTCCGCGGTCTGCGTTACAGCGTTCAGAATCACGCTTGACCGTTCACTACGTCAAATTGTAAGTCCCCTAAGTGGCGAAATCAATCACCGTGTTTCATCGGTCAGAATGTCGGCTGCGTGTGGAACGTGCCTGGTGGCGGGGGAACAGTCCACCAACGCCCGTGGTACGTGGCAGACGACCCCTCGATGTTTCAAATTCGTCGCAGAAAATTTTCGGAGGAACGCCATTTGACGCTGGACGCTTCCGTACAGCACGGGGGACATCTGGTGACGTGTGATTGACGCTGCCGACTACGCCCCGTGACCTTCGATGTTGGCGTGCGTATATGCGTACAACTAGGCGTAGTGCGTTGTGGAAAGTACCGTCGCTCTCAAAGTAGGGTGGCATGGAACGACACACTACGCTGCGATAAAAACTGCTAATGCACTCAGAAAAAGCCCTACTAGCGTCAAGCGTGTCGTATTTATTGATGACACTTGAGAATTTGCTGTCAGTATAATGCGTGATTCTAAAGAATCTAATCGATGTACTAAATTCTGCAGGGTATTTGCATAACCTTCCTTTTCGTGAATACCACTTGCCATCATACATCTTTGGAACTCTGCAACGTCCGACCGAAATGCTGTAATGTCTAAATCGTGACAGTAAAGTTGGTCGAGTAAGTTTCGGATATGTCTAGTGCGTGAGTACCATGATATTTTCAGGTGATGCAATTCACCCCAAATCTTTTCTACTTGCTTAACTACGTGTTGACCGTCACTGTACAGCCCGTTGAACCACTTAACATACCCTGAAAAGTCTTTGAACAATTCAAGTTTATCTGGTGCATGGTGAACCTTCGATGCCTCAATGAAGCCTTGGTATTCTGGTGGATTGGCTTTTACCCATTCGAGTGTCCGTTCAAATGCATCATGTTCTTTGTACCATGAATCAACCGTCACTGTGGTGCTTCACCCCTCTGCGTGCATGACGCCATTGCCATTACCAACCCCCTAATCATAACTATGGCTGTCCAAACAGTCACCTATCAGTGATGGTCAACAACGTACCGTAGTTACTGTTTAAGTACGGTTGTACAGTAACGATTGGGAACACTTTACAAATGAAGTCGCAGCAAGGTTTTGCAGACTTCATTTTCGTTACTGTTTGACCGTTACCATATATTGAGGTGTAATGGGCACATCAACGGACAATGAAACGAGGTCAGACATCATGAAACAAACAGGATGCACGGTTGCTTACATACGTGTATTGTCAGAAGGTCAAAACACTGCACGGCAACGCAAGGCGTTAAAGGCTGCTGGTTGCACCGTCTTCTACGAAGAGGAAATTTCTGATTCGACAATGGAGCGTCCACAACTAAAGCGACTGTTGAAAGAACGTAAGCGTCAAATAATCCCCACCTATCAATCTCGGTGAGGATAGTCCATGATAGGAATTAAGAACGGTGACCGGCGGGTACTGTATCGAGCAACTTTTCCGACCAGGGTAGCAATGAGTCCAGTGCACACGGATCTGAATGGTCTATATTCGGTACCTGTTCGAACAGGTATTGGAGATAGTGGAACGGATGTAATTTGTTTTCCTTTGCCGTCTCCACGATACTATACGTCGTTGCACTCGCCTGCGCACCTCGCGGAGTGTTGCCGAGAGGCTATGCATTTATATGCAGGGGTTGGAGTCCCTCCAGGTGCGCCAGAAAAGCTTGATATGATGCGGGATCTCGGAGTTATGAGGTCCCGCGTTTTGTGTTGAATACGAGAGTTTGCAAATCAATTGCAAATCGGTGACTTAATGGTATTGCTTGGGGCATAGGTATTGAATGTTTTTCACAGGGAATACCCTATATCTTTTTCATTAACCGAGGGCTGAATTAACAAATTAAGTCCTCATTCCACGCCTAAAGCCTTAAACACCGCTTCCTGCGGGGTTGAGTAAAATATCAAGCTAAACGCGCCTATGAGGTCTGCTGGGACTGTGCCAAGTTCAGTGGCGGACGTTATCGGTAGCAGCACTTTCTTTGCGCCACTGTCGAGGCAGACTTGCAAGACGCTTGCCAGTTCCTCAACCTTGAGAATTGTTCCGCTGATACTGATTTCCCCCAAGACAGCAAGGCTCGACAGCGTCGGCTTACTGAGGGCGCAGGAAGCAAGGGCAATAACGGTCGGCAGGGTTAAGGACTTAGTCATTCCAATGCCGTTAAGGTCCTGGTAGTTCGTAATGTAATCCTTTGTCGTCATGCTTATCGAGCCGCTTATCTGTTTTCCGCTTGCTTTCAGGTAGTTGAACGCCGTGTTCGTGGCTTCCCTTGCATCGCGGTAAGAACCAAGACCCGTACGCTCGAACTTTCCGTTGCCGGGAAGCATCTGCGTTTCCAGGCGATACACGCCTATCATCCCGGTCCTGCCTTGCGAGATAGTGTAGACATTGCCTGGGTTTGTCAGTCCTTCGGGGATTGTCTTGCCGCCGCCTTGTTCAGGTACGGAGACGTAGCGCTCCTCAAAGGACTCATTGTCAATAAAAGAAAAATTCACATCGTAGAACTCCATACCGCCGATTTTCTTCAGCTGCTCTTTAACACGGCGACGCATTTCGAGGGCGAAGGTTAGGATTTCCTCCATGTCCTCCTTGCTGAACTCACCGTTTGGGTAAAGCAACTTGGCGAAGCCTGACACTATTTTGCGGACGGCGATGACATCACGCTGGTTCAGGTTGCTGCCAAAACGGAAGTACTTATCGCACACGTCGCCGAACGGTTCTTTTCTCATTTCTCGCATAAACTCCGCGAGGTAGTCTGTGATGAAACCGTAGTCGTTGGTGAACGATTCGGGGCGGTATTTCGGAATTTCCCAACCAGGGATATAGCAGTGCATCCGGTCAAGGAACGCCGTGTCATAGGCCATCGCTTCGGGGAATGGATCAAACAAGTGTGATGTTTTGAGCAGTACGTCCACGCTCTGGTTGATATTCCCGACAAAGGCCATAGAAGCAGATGCCGCTTTTTCCTCCTTGCCTCTGGCAAAGGAACCAGAAGCCATATAGTCTTTCATTATCTGAACGCCATCTTTGTCTTTGAATGTGATGCCCGCGACCTCGTCGAAAGCAACGCAGTCCCACAATCCGACAAGTCCGACGGTCTTGCTTGACATATTATAGAAGAGGTTGGCCACCGTGGTCTGTCCGCCAGAAACGAGGATGCTATTTGGCGAAATCTCTTTGTATAGGTGAGACTTTCCTGTGCTACGCGGACCAAGTTCGCATAGGTTGAAGTTATTCTCTATGAGTGGGAGCATACGAGCAAGCTGAAGCCACCTCTCCCGTGTGTTGAATCTGTCAGCTTCCATTCCTGTGGAGCGGAGCAGGACGGTAATCCACTCGTCTTTGGTGAAGGCACGGCGACCGTTCTTAATCTCGTCCATATCAATGTGTGGCATCTGAATGGGCGTGAGTTTCACGATACGAATCGGTGTGGATTTCTTATCTTCCTCGATGTACTCGTATTCCAGCCCAATAATGCACCAAATACCGCCGCAGAGCAGGCGGTCGAACTTCGACACATAGTCCGGCGATACTGGGATGTCTCTAACGCCAAGGTTTGAGAAGTCCGCTTCGTAGCGATCGAGTTTAATATTCAGGCCAACAGTTATGCGGTCGATGACCGTATAACTGCCGCGCTCGCGCAGTCCGGACAGTACCTTCTGCGCTTCGTCAGGGCGCACGAAGTTTTCCGAGAGGATTCGCTTAACATTTCTCACGCCGTCCTCTACTATCTTCGGGTCGTCGGAACTGCAATACTGCCCAAGTAAAAATTCTAAGACATAGACAGGCACGTTCGCACCTTCCTTAATCGCCTTAGTCAGGTCTTTGCGAACAATCTTACCGTCGAAATGCTCACGCAGTTTACGATAGATCACTTCATTTGCGTCATCCATTTCCGGCGTGTAGCCTGTCTGCCCTAAATTCATCGCAAAATCCTCCTCATCTTACAAGTCAAAGCCAAAGTCATCCGCAAACGCTATGTCAATGCGGAACTCCACCTCTTCGGGAACATCAGTTTCGTTTGCAATAACAAGACGGTATATTTTGTTGCGGTTGAAAGCCATTTGTTTGAGGGTAAACCGTACTCTGAACACACGCTCGGAAGCATTACCGCTCGTTCTGTCAGCGATAACCGTTTGGAAGTCGCTGATGGGTTTACCCACATCGTCGGCGAAATGCAATGTGTAATTGCATGGCTGCACTTTATCGTCGATGGCCTGCTTTTGCAGAAAGTCGAGGGAGAACATTAGATTTGACACCTTGCGACTCTCAGAAATCAGTGACAACCCTGGATTCTGCACTTCTACATACTTCTTATAGCCAGTCCGCATACCCTTGTAAACGATAACCGGCACGACCATCTCCTGCAAACTGATGCCTCCATGAACGTAGTTCTCACCGCCACCTTGCACCTTGATTCGAACGGTATCCTGTGGAGCGAATCCTTTCATTGGGACGCCTCCAAGCGTTCGCTCAGTCTTGATAGGCAGGAGGTAATCGGCGGTCGTTTCTGGCGATACGAGCGCGTAGCGGCGACCGAGTTCATACACTTCACCGCTGAATGTCTGACGGCTGATTTTCTGGCTTTCCTCAAGAGGTTTGTATGTGTAAAGGAAGCCGTGATCAGCAGTAATGAAGATGTTAACTCCGCTCAGGTCGTTAACGATAATCTTTACGATGGCTGTCAGTTCATCAATCGCCGTGCCGCAAGCCTCAGACACCTTCGATTCTGTATTTGGCTTATCACCAATTGCATCGATCGTATTATGATAAATATAGATGATGTCTTTGCCCGCTATTAAGTCTCGTCGTTCCTGCTGTCGCATTTGAAGCAAGTCTTTATAGGTTACGGCTACGCTATCAGAGTTGGCAGTGTTCAGAATCATACCGCGCTGTACTGTGCTAGCTGTGGGCTTGCCGTGTACAAATACCTCCATTTTGTCATTGACTGATACCTCTTTGCCAGGTAGAAGCGCCGCCATACCAAACTTTGTGACGCTTGGGAATACAGATTGAACGGCTTCAAGCGTCGCCTTGCCCTTAGTGCTATGACCGAGGGCTTCGGACAGTTCGGCTGCCACCTCGTAACGCAGGGCATCAGAAATCACAACAAATACGCGAGTACCCTTGCTCACGTTCGGGGAAACATAGCTGTTGTAGAAGCGGCGCTGCTCATTGATCTCGGATACATAGCCGAGCGAATCCAAATCGCTGGCTATGGCTGTCGTCCAAGTCGAAGTGAGTTCTTTCAAGAACCATTCCC
>JAPNUR010000053.1 GCA_026627385.1 Bacillota bacterium
AATCGGTGGTGGCGAATTATCGGACAGCGTGGTGGTGATTTATCGGAATGGGTGGTGGATTAGGTCCGGAATACGCACCCAACAGGGGCTCGCCATTCCCGAACCGGGTGATTTGCTATTCGTCGAATCGTGGATTTATCGATGGGGACTCTGGTTTGAACAGAGTCTCGCCGCCTACTACACCGGTCACCTAGATGAAGCCCGCGAGGCTAATGCACGTGTGCTAAGCGAGCCATCGGTCCCCGAGCCGTGGCGATCGCAGGCCCAAGCCAACGAAGCCTGGTGGCGCTAATAGCGCCTCATCGCGCGGGCGGGAGGCTGGCGGTGGTCATGGAGAGGCCAACGGCAAAGGTCAGCGTGCGGCGGAACGTGGCAGCCCAATTATGTTGTAACACTTCCGCCTGGTCCAGTGCCTCGACCGTGAGGACATAGCGTCCGGGCTTGACGAGGGAAAGCTTGATCACATTCAACGCGCTCCAAGGGTGCAGGAGATGGACGTGTCCGCCCGGATCCGTCACCAGAAATTGATATTGGGGATGATGGCCCACGTCTTGGGCGCGGGCCAATATTGTGACTGTCTCGCCCGGGCTGTTGCGGTGAATGTGGATCGAGGAGTTGACACTTAACCCTTCGACCATGGGTTGCGTGGTGGTGGCCCGCACAAAAGATTCCCGCACGAGCACGCGGCCTGTAGCGCTCTTGACTACCACTCGCGTGAGATAGAGGCCGGGCACCTTAGGGGTGAAGACAAACTGGTTTTGGCTGCTAAACGGGCCGGAGGTGGTCCATGCCGCCGTCTCAGGGCTTTGGTAGCTAAATTGGAAGGTGGGGCGGACCATCCCCCGCACATAGGCATGGAGCGTGGCTGGATGGTTAATGACCACGTTGCGCGGGTTGACCAGGGTGACCGACGGGCTAGCTTCGGGAACTAAGGCGTTGTAGTGGGTGAGAAAGCTTCCCCAATTGATGAGGCCGAGTCCCGTGATCGGGTTCCACGTGCCCGCCTGACTCGAGGTGACGGTGTAGACGCCGTCCGCGCCCCATTCGGCTTGGGTAAACGCCGTGGGCGTGGTCTTGGCTGCTAAGAATAAGAGCGGGTTGAGGTTCCCTACCCCCGTGGTCGACAGGTTGAGCAAGGTTTCCACATCGTCGAGCCAGCCAGCCGTTAACGGGGCGGCCAAACTGGTGCCCCCGTAGACAACGTTTTGCCCGTCTAAATACCCGCTCAGGCCGGGGTAACCAGCCATGGAGGATAAAATCGGCACGCCGAAGCCCGGCGCCGACGCGGGGAGAAATCCGTTTTCCCAGCTGGGCACCGGCGTTTTTGTGCTGTATCCGCCCGAGCTGGCGGCATTTTGATTGGTGTACGCTTGTGCCACCGCAAGTGGAATGCCGTTTAAGTAATCGCCGCCCCAGGCTTTGACAATGGGTTTCCCGGTGAGGGTCACGGTGGATCCCGAGGAATTGGTCGTGGCTGGGGCGGCAATATCGAGACCGCCTACGCTGAGCACCGACGGAATTTGTTCTAAACTGGACAACCCTACCGGGCCGGGGTCATTGCCGCCATTCCACGCTCCCTGATCGCCGCTGGCCTCGATGACGGTAATCCCTTCGGCCGTCAACGCGTCCATGAGGGTTGCGAGCGTGGTTGGGTTTTCGCCAAAAAACCCATAGCTAATGCTGGCGATTTTGACCTGGCTTTGTTGACTGAGATCGGTCAAGTAGGAAATCAGCGGATCTTTGCGATCGTTTTCGGGAAAGACGTAATCTTCGATAGGCGCGCCGGGGGCGGCGCCCGCCAGCGCCTGCAGATCCAGTTCCGCTTCGTCAGTGTCTCCCGTGGCGCCGTATTCCGTCGGCGTAGCCCCGTCTTCATAATGAAAGGTGACCTTGGGCATTGGCGTGCGGGGGTTATTTTGTGCTAAATACAAAGCTAAATCCTTGAGGCTCGGGGGCGTGCCTACGGCAAACAACGCCACGGGAGCGGGGCCGGCGGGCATGGTCGCCAGGCCTGAGAGCCAGTTCGTTTGCTGGCCGTCGAGCGGCGTGAGCGCGGTAGCCGGCCCGGTGAAGGCAGGCAGGGGAAAGGATGCGTTAAGATTGACGCCGCTATTGAGGGTCACGGCCAGGGTTAGCAAATCCCCCGGGGGCACATCGCGCCAGGCGGCCAGGGGCAACTGCCACAAGGTGTTGGAGCTATCCGGCATGGCCTGGGCCCCGTACGACACCAAGGAGTTATCGGAGTCGTTAAGATTACTGATGTTGGCAATGGGCAAGAAGTTGCCCTGCGGGTCCTCGACGGTGACAAAGAGATTAATCGGCAGGCCTGCCGGAACTTTCGTTGCCACAAAAGGGTTCCAACTCATGACGCTTACGACATCACCGTTGGATTCTGTCGTTTGCTGAAGCACCACTGGCGGTTTGTGAAACTTTTCGTTCACCAGGCTAAAATCTGGTCTTATCGCCGAGTGCGCCACACTGGCCCTGACGGGGGATAGGGTAGGCGCGGGTGGGTGGACACGGACGCTCAAGGGAGCGGGAACCACGCCATGATCTTGAAACCCGGACAGGGACCAAATGTCGGGCGACACAGGGAAACCTGGATGCTGGGCCCGCGACGGCACGCGTGCCGTCACAATGAGTCCCTGATGGGAAAGCACGTGCCATCCGGCTTGTGTCATGCGGGATTCTGCGGCCTTTAAGATAGCGGGAGTGGGGCCAAAGCGTTGATCCAATTCTTGCGGCGTCAAAAAGTGGTGAAACCACGGACTTTGGGGGTTGCTGACCGCCTGGCTATAGGCGCTTAGGGCCTGAATGCGGCGAGCGGAGTCAACGACCACCTCCACCGTGTGCGCCGTGATGCTGTGGTGGATGACGGCCAGATCCCGCGCGACGGCAGCGGGCTGATAAGCGGGGGTAGACGGGAAGGCCGCGGTCCGGGCGCGAGTTAGCATCGCGATCGACTGCTGGGCGGCATTGCAAGCGGCTGACCATCCTCCGACCATGCCTAGCGCCACGGATAGAAGTCCTGCCCACACCCGATGCGTCCTCATGACTGATACTTCCTTTCAGCGCTCCTCGCCGGATGACCGATAGATTCGACGCCGAATAAGAGATTCCTTTCGCACGCATGAGATTTCCGACGGGTCATGCGCTGCATAGTCGGCGTCTGATGAGCCATGCTACGGCAAGGGAGGGAAGCTCATGGCCAAAACCGTGGGGGAAGTGTTGCTGGACGTGTTGTACGCCCATGGCGTGCGGCACATTTTTGGGATACCTGGAGACTCTATTGACTTATTAATGGAGCCGTTAAGGAAGGACCGCCGAATTCAATTTGTTCAAGTGCGTCACGAGGAGGCGGGCGCATTTATGGCATCGGCACTCGCCAAAAAGACTGGAAAGCTGGGGGTCTGCATGGGGACCGCCGGTCCCGGCGCCATTCACCTGTTAAATGGGCTCTACGATGCCAAGCTCGACCATGCGCCGGTGCTGGCCATTACCGGACAGGTGGGCTTACCTTATATCGGCACCGACTACTTTCAAGAAGTTGACTTACTGAGCCTCTTCAACAACGTCGCGCTCTACAACTACCAGGTGACTGATCCCAGCCAAATTGGGGTCATGGCCGATAGAGCCTGCCGCCAAGCTCTGGCCAAGCGCGGGGTGGCGCACCTAAGCTTTCCGTTTGAAGTGCCGCGGATGGCTGCGCCCGCCGCCTTTCGCGAGTATACGGTCGTCAATCACGAGCTTGACAGCGTCCCGACAGCCGAGCTATTGGACCAGGCGGCCCGCTTAATCAACACCAGCGAGAGGCCGGTGATTTTGGCGGGCCGAGGAGCCGTGGGTGCCCGCGAGAGCTTAATCGCGCTCGCTGAACGCGCCAATATTCCTGTCGTCAACACCTTGCCTGCCAAAGGAGTAATCCCTGACGAGCATCCCCTGGCCTTAGGCGGGTTAGGGCTCTTGGGGGCCAAACCTGCGCATATGGCCATGGAGCAGTGCGACCTCTGTCTATTGGTGGGCACCAATTACCCATATCTCGAATTTCTGCCAAAACGCGCGACGATCATGCAAATTGATTGGGAGGCGAGCCAAATTGGGCTTAGACACGTCGTCGATTTAGGCCTCGTGGGTTCGGCTGAGCCGACGCTAAAAGAGCTCATACGGCGCATAGAGCCGCGCGACGCGACCCCGTTCGTCCGGCGCCTTGGGCAGGAGCGCCGCACCTGGTTAAGCAATTTAACAAAAGAAGCCGAGCACCAAGGAACGAAAGGAGCCATCAATCCCCTGTGGGTGGCAGACCGGTTATCCAAATTGGTGGATGCCAATGCCAACATCGCCGTTGATGTCGGCAATACCTTGGTGTGGATGGCGCGCAATTTTCGCAGCCGAAATCACGGATGGCTCGTCTCAGCGTGGCTGGGGTCGATGGGATTCGGACTGCCAGCCGCCATTGGGGCCAAAATTGTGCAACCGGAACGGCAATCGCTGGCGGTAGTTGGCGACGGCGGATTTGCCATGCTGATGGCGGACTTCGTCACCGCGGTAAAATACGGATGGCCCATCACCGTTGTGGTGTTTAACAACCGGCGGTTAGGCATGATTAAATTTGAGCAAGAGGTTCACGGTATTGCCGAATTTGGCACCCATCTCTTCAACCCCGACTTTGCCGCCTACGCCGATGCCGCCGGTGGTCGGGGGTTTCGGGTGGACGACCCGGACGCCGTGGAGCCCGCGCTTCGCGAGGCGTTAGCGGAATCGCGGCCTTCGATTGTGGATGTGTATACCGATGCCGACGTGAAACCGCTGCCGCCGCGCATTACCTGGTCGGAAGCGATGGGGTACGCAGAGGCGATGTTCCGAGAAGTGCTGCACGTGTAAGGGGAGTCTCCCCCCAGATATTGGTGCCGGGACGGCGAACAATCTTTGTTATCATAAGGCCGCAGGCAGGCGACAAGAAAGACGGTCTATGTCAATGATGTGGATAACTCACAGGAGGACGGGTGACAGGGGATGAAGGCAATACCCCAGG
>JAPNUR010000054.1 GCA_026627385.1 Bacillota bacterium
CCCGGGAACCAGGGGCGGCCGCGGACGCGGCCGGAGCCAGATTGGCCCCGGATTCACGCCGATCTCCGGCTGCACAAGGTTATGCCCATTTTGTGCTGTGGGTATGAGGGGAATCAAGCCCCGGGGTGCGGAGCAGGAATTGGCGGCATGGTCATCGAAACGCTCCGCTGGCGATTCGGATCATTTTAATTCTGGCGTTAACATCAAATCCTCATAGGTAGGCTACAAACTGTGTCTAAATCTCAAGTTTGACAGTAAGACGCCTCATCAGAAGGTCCGAACCGCGCTACAGCGCGGTTTTTTCGTCGTTTGGGGGCGTTTTGTTTGCGAAAAGGTAGGTCAAACCGTGTTCTTGGAATCGTTGATATATAAGCACGTATGTACCATGATGGTGGGTATAAATTGCTGTGGCGGGGATTCTGTCAACGCCGGAGTGATTTTGACCCGTTTCGCCGGGTTCATGTTGACCCACCCTGACAACTTGCTACGGTGTTGTGGACGGCGGCGAGCGATAGACGCCGGCTCGCACCTTCTCCCGCAGCCGGTAACTTTGTCCGCGGATGTTGATGATGTGTGCGTGATGTCAGAGGCGGTCGAGCACGGCCGACGCGAGCACTGCGTCGCCTAACAGTTCGCCCCATTCAGTGAAGTTCTGATTACTCGTGATGATGATGCTCCCGCGTTCATAGCGGGCATTCACCAGATGAAAGAAGCCATTGGCTTCCTCACGTCCTAGGGGCCAATATCCCATCTCGTCAATGATGAGGAGCTTGGGCCGGAGATATTGGCGCATGCGGCGAGAGAAGGCCAGCTCGGCCTGGGCGTGCGGGAGATCGGCCACCCGCTCCCGGACGGTCACAAAGTACGCCGATATGCCGGTCTGGAGGGCGCGGAGGGCCAAGGCCACAGCCAGATGGCTTTTGCCCACCCCGGGTGGTCCGAGCAGCAGTACGTGATAGGCCCGGTCTATAAAGCCGAGGGTGGCCAGTTCCTCCATAAGCCGTCGGTCGATACTGGGTTGGAACCCGAAATCCACGTCCTCCCAGGTTTTTGGGTAGGGGAGTCGCGCCCGGCGGCCTTGCATTGGAATCGACCGGCGCCGGCGCTCCTGGACCTCCGCTTCTAACAAATCGGCCAGGAAGGCCACGGAGGTCCAGTCCTCTTGCGCGGCGCGTTGCAGCCGGGATTCCAGCACGGCCGCGGCCGCATGGCGCTGCAAGGTTTCCCACTGGGCTTGAGCTCGGTCTAACTCGAGCATGACACGCCTCCCTCCGCCATGTGGGCGTACACCGCCAACGGCCGTAATTCGACGACGGGCACCGCCACCTCGCGGGCGGTGGGGACCGGGCTTAAGCGGCCGTGGGCCGCGGCGAGGCCCCCCTATTGGTCCGGTAACGGCACCTGACCATGCCATGGTTCGGCGCGACGATGGCGAGCAAGGCATTCCTGGTCGGACCAGATTTCCACCGTGTCGCCGATTTGGCGCACCCAAACCAGGCGGCCCCTAGAGGGCCAGGGGACCCCATAGCGCCCCCCATCCCCGCTCACGAAGCCATCCAGCGAGACTTTCCGCTCTTTCCGCAGGAATTTTTGGAGACGGTCCGGCGGGGGCAGCGGCCGGAGAGATGCCACAGCCCGCCGATCCACCGGGCGCTCGCCCGTGGTCCCATGGATGCGCTCATCCTGCTCCGCGCACCACGCGCGGGCCTGGCGGTGGAGGTCCTCCAGACGGGTGAAGTGTCGGCCGGGCCAGCAGTGGTTCTTCACGAACTGGATGCTCCGTTCGACCTTGCCCTTCGTTTGCGGCACCCGGACGCGACAGAGTTTGGGGGTTAGCCCGACGGCCAAGACACAGTCCGCAAACAACGGATGCCATTGCGGGCTCCCATCCTCATGGCGGCCGAGGACCACGGTTTTCATGTGATCGGTCAAGACCAACGGAGGCACGCCCCCAAAATACTCCAACGCATGCAAGAAACAGCGCAAGAAGCTGTCAATATCACAGCGACGGGTAAACTCGACAGACATCGCCCGGGAATACCCGAGCACCATCACAAAGGCGGGCCACTGGTGGGCGTGCCCCGCCGCGTCCCCCGCCTCACACGAACCCCAGTCGATTGGGGCTTGCTCCCCAGGCGGGGTTTCATCCCGCCGTTTCGCGGTGACCACGCGGGGCGGTCGATGTGGCCGCCCGAAGTCTTTGATTGGGGTGACTCCACCCGTGTATCCCCTGGCCTTCAGGCGCTGAGGGATGGCGGCACAATTGAAGAGCCCGTCCTGCATCCACTGCTCCATGTATGGAATGAACGGAGCGAGTTTCGTGGGGCGCTTACGGCGCGGACGCCGACCCACCGGGTGCCCATCCCGCAGGTACTTTTTGACCGTGTTTTTGGAATGGCCGGTCTCGCGAGCGATGGTGCGCCACCCCTTCCCTTCGGCTCTTAAACCTTGTCGTCTTAACACAGACCCACCTCGCAACATGAATGTTGGCTCCTTTCCAAACCTGGCGGTTTCGGAAAGGTCACTTCGCCACAGGTGGGTCAATTTCATTCCGACGTTTGCGGGTCAATTTTAGCCCGGCGTTAACAATCCTCGTGTTCGCGCAAATTGTATCCACAAAGAAGCCCGACGGTCAGACCTACCAGTATCTCCACATCGTGGAGTCCTACCGTGAAGGACGACCGGTCAAGAAGCGGCGTGTCGCCAGCCTGGGCAACATCGGTCAATATTCCGAACGCGAACTCGAACCGATTATCCGGACCCTCGAGTCCCTCCGACCGCATCGCACCACCGGGTCGCTCGAGGACTTCGAGGCCCAGCAGGTGCTCCCTTTCGGCGTTCCGTATGTGGTGCAATTTTTGTGGAACCCACTCGGGCTCACCGAGGCCATTCGTGACGCCCTGCGTGACCGCGCGGTCACCGTTGATGTCGCGCGGTACGTCCAAGCCATGGTCATTCAGCGGCTCGTCGATCCCGCGAGTCAGCTGCGCCTCTTTTGCACCCTGGAGGATCTCTCTCTGCCGGACTGGGGCGGGGAGCCGTGGCAGCTTCAGCCCTGCTATCGAGCGCTTGACTCGCTCGTCGACATCCAGCCTCCACGGGAACGCATGTTGTACGGGCGACTGACAGACTTGCTGAACTTCAGGCTCTCGTGGGTTCTGTACGACTTGACCAGCACCCATCTCCACGGGCACGCCTGTCCCTGAGGAAAGCAGGGGTATTCGCGCACGCATCGCCCCGACCTCGAGCCGGGGGAGCTGGGGCTTCTGGTGACCCCTGACGGCATTCCCATCACGCACGCAGTGTGCGCGGGCCACATGTCCGACAAGCAAACCGTGCCGGACATCGTGAAACGTCTGAAGGAAGACTTTGCGGTCGAGCAGTGCGTGTTCGTGGGTGACCGCGGCATGGTCACGGACGCGACCAGGGCCCTGATGGCGGAGGCGGGATTCCCGTCCATGGTCGGGTTCCACCAGCGCGGACGCCTCGTGAGCGACGCGTTGCTGGAACCGTTGGCAGACGTCAACGCCTACCACGAACTGAAAGACCACCTGCGCTACCTCGAGGTGCCCGCCGCAAGCGTGGACGACATCGAACAGGCCGAGGGCGTCCGATACATCCTCTGCTACAACCCGGCGAAAGCGTGCCAGGATGCTGCGTTTCGGGAGAGCGCGCTGGAGGCGGCTGAAGCGGGCCTGAAAGCCTTGGCGGAGAGCTTGGCGACACCGAAACGCGGCCGAAAGCCGACTGACAAAGGCGTCATGCTCCAGGTGGCCGACCGGTTGACCCGACAAGGGGTTGAAGCTTTCGTTCAGGTCGACGACCAGGACGGCATCCTGACGTATCGGCGCGATGAGGACGCCTTGAACAAGGAAGCCCTGCGCGACGGCAAGTTCTTGATTCGAACCCATACGGATTGGTCGGCAGCGGATGTGGTCCCATCGTACCAGACGCTGATGGGGATCGAACGGGCGTTTCACCAGATCAAAGACTTCCGGGATGTCGGGCCGGTCTACCACTGGAATGAGCAGCGGGTACGTGGGCACCTCGTCGTCTGCGTGTTGGCCTACCTCTTCGAGCAGGCGATGCCAGTGCTCTATCGCCGCCAATGGGCCCGCGACACGGCTGCGGCGGAAAGCCTTGCGTGCCTGGAAGAACGGACCCAGGGGCTCGCCGAACTCGAGTCGCGGTGGTACACCGGCGAAGCCATCGTACGGGAATTAAGACGCTGGAACGCGGTGCGCGCCACGTGCTGAGGCAAGGAGTTCGTCAGTGTGACCCAAGCGACAGACCGGGCGCAGGCCATCCTCGCGAGCCTGGGCATCCCGACGCCGACTAAGACCTTGTCGGTGACGACAGCCCCATCCATGATGCCGGCCGAGTGACGGCACACGATGTCACAAGACGAATCGCTCTCCCACGAGCCCCGCAGCTACGCGGGGCTAAAGTGCGTGTGGTACAAACTTGTCCCTACAATCCGCGTCATATCAAGGGTACTGTCAAACTTGAGCTACAAACGTGGTGGGGATTCGAATCGTCGGCGGTGGTCGGTGGTTTCAAATCCTCATAGGTAGGCTACAAACGTAGCCGACGTGCGGCAGGCCCAGCAGGCGGCGCAGGTTTCAAATCCTCATAGGTAGGCTACAAACTTCGCGAGCTTTTCCAGCGACTGCGGCCAGATGGCGGTTTCAAATCCTCATAGGTAGGCTACAAACCGACGACGGGCTGGCGGTGCTGGCGGATCCCGAGCCCTTGCGGCAGCGCCTGCGGACCCCCAACCTGGTCGAACGCCT
>JAPNUR010000055.1 GCA_026627385.1 Bacillota bacterium
ATGAGCCAGGAACTTTCGGGAGCGATCCCGGAAACCCCCGCCTCAACCCGTGAGGGTTAGGCGGCGGGAGAGTTCATTCAGAGCTTCAAGCTAGTATTGTCATCCCGCCAAAAACGAACACTCGATCATTGACGACGACCCTTATTACCACATTGAAATATCAAGAAGTGACAAGGGAGAGTACAAAAGAGCGGTATGGGAAAAACTGGCGGACCTGGGTATTCCTGAGACACTGGTGAATTTGATGGTCGAAAAGACAACGATAGTTCACGCGCCGTTTATTGTGGGGCTCTTGCGCCGGCGCGAGTCGGAGCGTCTTGTCGCTATTGATGCCTATAACGGCAAGCCTAGTGTCGGAGTGAGCTAATCCTTGACTGCCAACATGGCCTTTATGCGGAAAGCGATCGGTGCTGAAGACGTGTGAATAGCGGGAAGTGTCTGGTGTTTGTGTCCCTGGGTTTGGCGTGCCAGTGCACCTTTTGTGAGTAACCCATCCGCGGCTGGAAGTAAGGATGACTCCCGAATCCTGCCTGGCTCCCCAATAACAGGAGAAGACGATTCGCCATTGCCGAAACTAAAATACAAGTATACAATGAGGGGCATGAATTACGTTGACAATCCATGACGCACTGAGACATACGTGTTAACCGCTTTCAGGTGCTGGAGGTGCGGATGTGTCCAATCGACCGGCGACGCGTCGCGACTATTTTACGTTAGGGCATTACGCCTATGACGAGCTGCGACGTGCGATTGTGTCTTTGCGCTTAGAACCAGGGCAATGGATTTCGGAATCAGAACTGACTGAGATGCTGGGCATGAGTCGTACCCCGATCCGAGAAGCCATCCACGCGCTGCAGAGTGAAGACCTAATCGAAGTGATGCCCCAACGTGGCATGAAAATTGCCCTGATTTCAGTTAAAAAGGTTCGCGAGGCACGTGTGGTGCGGGAAGTGCTCGAAATCGAGGCGGTGCGGGAAGGGATTCGCGTGCTCAAGGAGGATCCGAGGTTATGGACCGAGACGGCTCAACGCGCGCTCTCCTGTTTGGCAGAACAAGAGACCGCTTTTGCTCAGGGGGATATTGAAGGATTTTTGGCAGCGGACGAGGCATTCCACCGTGCGATTACCTGGCCAGGCGGCAACGAAACCTTGAATGCGGTGGTGAAGCAAATGCGGGCGCACTTGAATCGCATCCGGCTTTTATCTATGCGCGAGCGTCACAACCTCGATGAACTTATTGACGAGCACCGGCGTTTGGTTAGCAGTATGGAACTCCATGATGTCACGCAAGCGGTCGAAACGATGAAGCACCATGTCCGGCGCCTCCTTGAGGATATTCCCGTCGTGCAAGAACGGTTCCCCCACTATTTTAGTCTATAGCGTCATGATGATCATGGGGCGGATTGGAAGAGAGGGGGCCGTTACGTGGTCGATCCATTAGTCGGACGTCTAAGGATGACATGCGCAGGCCTTTCCCGTTGGTTATTGCGTCATGCCGCCATGTGTACACCGTGCTCAACGTCCGCGGCTACGGAACTGTTGTTTGCGATCCCTTGCGAAAACGCGTGGTTATAACAGAAGGGGGAGTCACGACGTGATGACAGGGCATCACCGCTTGGAGGGCCGCGTGGCGGCCATTACCGGCGGAAGCGGTATTCTCGGCCGTGCGATGGCCCAAACCCTGGCAGAAGTGGGAGTGCGCCTCGCGTTATTGGCGCGAACGCCAGAAAAGGGGGAGGCGGTAGCTCGGGATCTGGCTGCCTTGGGGGCGGAGGTAATATACGTACCGTGTGATGTCTTGGATGCGGCGAGCGTTCGTGCGGCCCGTGATGTTGTGTTCACACGATGGGGACGTTGCGATATTCTGATTAATGCTGCGGGAGGGAATCATCCCCGGGCGACAACCGGCGATGAGGTATGGTCTCCCGAGGCTGCGATTGGGCCCACGTTTTTTGATTTGGTGTCCGAGGAGTTTTTCGACATTGTGGGTTCGAACCTTCTCGGAACCGTTATTGCGTCGCAAGTGTTTGCAGAGCACATGGCGGGTCAACATCCGCCCGGGGTTATTGTCAATATTTCGTCAATGAGTGCCTCGCGACCGATGACGCGGGTGCCAGCCTATAGCGCTGCCAAGGCGGGCGTCGAAAATTTCACCCGGTGGTTGGCCGTATATTTGGCTAAGGTGGGCATTCGGGTTAATGCCCTGGCCCCTGGGTTTTTTCTAACGGAGCAAAATCGAACCTTGTTACTTGACGAACGTGGTCAGTGGACTCAGCGGGCCCAGCGCATTCTCGATCACACCCCCATGGGAAGACTGGGCCAACCGAGTGACCTCTCCGGCACATTGCTGTGGATGATAGACGAGGAATATTCGGGATTCGTCACGGGTGTGACCGTTCCCGTGGATGGCGGGTTTTCTGCCTATGCGGGCGTGTGAACGTGGCTCAAACAAATTGGCAAAGGAAGTGGACGCATGTTTCGTTTAGCGGAATTTCTTTCGAACCCTCGGCCTACACCCTTGTGGGCCATGCTCAAGCAAGTGGGAGTGACCGAGGTTGTCGGAGTGTTACCAAGACAATTTACCGATTGGCGTCAGACCCCCATCGATCATCCCTGGGATTATACCGCGCTGGCGATTTATAAAGAAATGATTGAAGAAGAAGGGTTGACCTTAACCGCCATTGAGGACAACCCGCCCATGGATCGGATTCGCTACGGCGTCGCGGGGGCGGAGGAAGAGATCGACATTGTGTGTCAAATGATTGAAAACATGGGCCGACTGGGCATCTCGCTCTGGTGTTACAACTGGATGGCGGGTCTCGGGTGGCAACGCACCTCCTCTCGACTCCGGGGGCGTGGCGGAGCGATTGTTTCCGGCTACGACCATCGATTGTTGGCGGAGGCGCCGCCGCCCTTGATGGGCCCAATCGGTGCCGATGTTTTATGGCGAACGCTTGAACAATTTCTGCAGCGGGTTGTGCCTGTAGCGGAAAAGGCTGGGGTCAAGTTGGCTTTGCATCCCGATGACCCGCCGATGTTGCCAGAAATTCGGGGGGTTGCCCGGATTATGAATTCAGTTCCTGCCTTTGAGCGGCTCTTAAGTTTGCATTCAAGTCCCATGAATGGGATTACCCTATGCCAGGGAAACTTTACCCTGATGACGGACAATTTGCCGCAGGTCATTCGCGAGTTGGGTGGAACGGGTCGCGTGTATTTCGTACACTTCCGAGATGTACGCGGGACTCCGGATCACTTTGTCGAGACGTTTATTGACGAAGGCAAGACGGATCTGGCGGAATGCATGCGGGCGTACCGGGACATACAATTTGACGGCATTATGCGGACGGATCATACGCCGACCCTCGCCGGCGATGATGCAGAGGTGCCAGGCTACTCGACGCTTGGACGTCTTCACGCGATTGGCTTCATTGAGGGCTTGCGAGCTGCAGTAATGTCGGAAAAACAATAATAGACAAAGGGCTTGTTGCGGTGTTTGGCTGAACAAGCCCTTTTTGTCCAAAGTGCAACGCCGTCAGAATCTGTCCCAGAGGGAAGCCGATAGCGGATGACGTCGATTCTCACATGGACGTAGTCGTGACTCCCCGTGTATAGGCTGTGCTCAGCACTTTCATTAATCATTGGCGGTGGTTTTGAGACAGCGATCTAATTCTGAATTAGTCTACTAGTCGTGGGAACCCCATACGACCATCGTCTTATGCGCCAATCCTAGTCACTATTGATGAGTCCTATCGACGGGCTGTGACGGAAATTAGTGCCATACTGAAGAGTAGCCCCATCAATGAAGAGATTGTGAATGGGCGGCGCGGTGTCCGTTTTCGGGATGTTTCCAGTAGCCCGGATTGTTGTGAAGATCGTCTATTGATGAAGGTTGGTCGAATGCCTGAGGGTTTATTGTGACGGGCGGTTTAATGGTATGATGGGTCACGATCATACGTCGGCATTGGACGGCACCGATGCTATGGTGGCCGGTTATTTTACACTAGGTTAGCTTCTACCATGGGGTATATGATGGGATTGGAGAAAGCGCTGTTCGGCAAAGGCAGGCAATCGATGTTGTGCATTGCTTCGTGGCCAGCATATGGGATCCTTGCTAGAGCGCCACGGCTAACGATTTGCGGGATATTGCCAGAAGGACATGAGAGGCGTCGCTTATTGAACATAATGCCCGCGCATTCCCCTTCCCAGGCGAAGCCGGGAGGGGGTCAAGCGGGCGGCGGCCTCTGGGCCGCCTTGCCTGGCTTTTCTGTCGTGCCTTGGGCCTCAACGTAGCGTTTTACTGTT
>JAPNUR010000056.1 GCA_026627385.1 Bacillota bacterium
AATACGCGAAGCAAACCGTGCACGAAGAGGGTAACACGCGAATCATTCGGCCTTCACCGAATTGTAGGGTACGTTTTAGGACACCAACGAATTCAATGGCAGGAATGGTAATCATTAATGGGTTTCGCCATTTCGGTTGTCAATAAACATTTTGAACAGGCCGCATTTCGCATGATCGAGTCCCTGTGAGTGAGATCCTTAACTTTTGCCGGGCTGTCGCTCTTACCCAACTACGGCCATTACTTTAAGAAAGCAGATGCCAACACCCGTGACTGGTGAGGTCATGGCGGCATTTCGGCATAACGATTTGATTCATGAGATAGGTTACACGCCATGAATGAGTACCGCGACCTATGCTTGCCTGGCCCGCATACGGCTATTGGCAGATTCGGTCTGGGGTCGACGCGTTGGTGAGCGGAGAATCGAAGTATGCGAAGGATGGCATCGCACCAGTTATGTAGAGTGCCGTCAATGACTCAAACGCAGTCTAGAACGCTGGGCAACGGGACCGCCCTATTGGTATTCTGCCTCTCGACCGTCCGAAATCTCGTATACCACGAAAAATGCCACTTTTGCGTGCTACGCTCAACCCAACAACCGACGGTTTTCTGTCCATTTCTTGCCCCACATTTCATCCATCCTCGAGCTAGTTGGCCCGCCAGAGCAGGAGAAACCGGCCATGCATCAGGACAATGAACTCATCGGCCATCCTGGTCATTTGCACACGGTGTTGTCCACGATAATCGAGGCGTGGGGCAACGCCCAACGGACCGCATCCCGACACGGCCACCACACCGCCATGGTCACCCACTGACCCCGGTTAGGCTGCAACCGATGTGCAAGTTATATGGGCCCCTATTCATCGGTAGAATGGAACCATCCATGCAGCGTGTACACCTTTCTACATTGATGAGAATTCACCGTGGTTGCCCTAGGACAACTTCGTCGAGCCTTACAGGCTTCGCATGCATCCGCAGATCGGAAATCCGGACGAAAGGATCCTATGCATTTCGGGGCTGCAGTATCTACAAGGAGACAACTGGTCAGAAGGGTAAGGGATCCCTGCGTATTTCGGTCAATTCCACCAGGTGTTTCGGAAATATCTAGCCGGGTATTTCGGAGAAAGCCCCACCAGGGAATCCGGTTATTCCCCACCAGGCGTCGTTACCTCGGTTGTAGCGGATTGGGGTAATGTTGACAAGATCTTGCGCATGGATTCCCCCTGGAGCACGACTCGATGGGCCTGATGAACGAGCCGATCGACCATGGCATCGGCCAAGGTGGCGTCCGGAAACAGCCCATGCCATTGCTCCCAGGGCACTTGGCTGGCAATGACGGTGGCCCGGGTTGGGACGCGGTCATCGATGATTTCCAGGAGATCATGCGCGTCTTCGAGCGTAAACGGTTGGCCCCCCCAATCGTCGAGAATGAGGACATCCCAGCGACTGAGTTGCCGTAACCAGCGGGTCCACGTGCCTGGCTGTTTGACGAGTACCCCATCCCCGAGCCAGCGCGCCACACGGTCATACCGGACCCGAGAATTCTGACGACAGGCGGCATGGCCCAAGGCACCGGCGAAGTAGGTTTGGCCCACCCCCGTCGGGCCGGTAATCAAGACCGTTGGGTGGGCCGGGATCCACGCCCCCCGCGCCAGATCCCGGCGGGTAGCCCCGCGCCCAGGGCGCGGGGCATGGGTATCCCAATCTTCGGGCGTCGCCGTGAGGCGCAGATGGGCCGCGGTGAGGCGGCGACGCAGCTGGCGATCGCGGCGGGCGGCCCATTCGGCATCCGCTAACAGCCCCAAGCGATCGTCAAACGCTAAGGCGAGACAGGCGGGATCCGCCTGCTGACGGCGCCATGCCGCCGCCATGGCATCGAGGCCCAGTTGATGCAGGCGGTCTTCAATCGAGTGCGTTAACATGGACAGTCTCCTCCTTGTGCTGGAAATACGCCGCTCCGCGGATATTCGCGTGATTGGGCGGCGTGGGCCGCGCCGTGGGTTGCCGGGCGGCGGCGCAATAGGCTTCCACAGGCGCTACCGAATAGGTCCGGGCGGCCAGCGCTTGCGCGGCCGCCTGTTCCAACAGGGCGGGACCATAGCGGGCCGCACAGCGCAGGATGCCCTGGCAGCGGCGCTGGATGGACTCGGGGACGCCCCCGTGTGCGATGATCGCCTCAATCAGGGCCCGCGTCTGGGGGCCGATAGCCGCCGCCTCGGTGCGCACCTGATCCGGGTCCCACCCTGCGAGATAGGCGCGATGCGCGGGCGGCAGCTGATCCGGCATGGTATGGACGGCCCCCGGCTGCCGTAACCGCGGATGACTCGCGATGCAGCAATGATCCGCAAAGCATTCCACGGTCGAAGCCGTGAGGCGGACGTCGATCCGATGGCCGACCCATTGCACCGGGACGCTGTAGAACGCCCGGTCCACCTGAATATGGCAATCGGACTGCACCGTCGCCGTCCGCCAGTCGCCATATTCGTAGGGCCGATCGGGGAGCGGGCGTAACGTTGCCTGCTCGTCCGCGGCAAATCGTTCCTGCCGGGAGCCCGGGACCTTTTTGAAGGGGCGGGCATTGAGCCGATCCCGCAAGGCGGCCACGACGGATTGCGCTGGCGCAAAGCTCGTCAACGGCACGGGGCGCAGCGCCGCCAAAACCCCGCGTTCTACGATCAACACTGCCGCCTCCCCTTTCGCTTTGTCCCGGGGTTTGCGCACCCGCGCGGGCACGATGGCACACCCGTCATGGGCGGCCCCTTCCTGGTAGGCGGGATGCAGGCGCGGCTCATACCGATGCGGCTGCAACACGCCCGCTTTCGGGTTATCCGGCACGATGAGCCGGGGCACGCCGCCGAAGAATTCCAGGGCATGCACAGGGCCTGGAATCCACGACAGGGTGCTCAGATCCCGATGCACCTCGATGAAGGGGTAGTGGCTGTACCCCCACGGGGCCACAAACAGATACCCGAGCACGGGCCGGCCGTTCTCGTAGATGGTCAGGGTATCCCCGGCGTCGTCGACAACACACCGATCCCCCGGGGTGTAGGTTTGGCGCAGGGTCACCGTGAGATGTTTGACGTACTCCCGATAATGCGCACAGAATTGCGTATACCCAGACCCCTCCGGATGAGCCGCCCGATATTCGAGCCACAGCAGTGGGAGGGTCACCCCGGGCTGCTGCAGTTCCGTGTGGATGGCGGCCCAATCCGGCTCCACCGCGCGCCGCGGGCGTCCCCGGCGGGTCGGATACACCCAGCGCTCAATCTCACTGTCGCGCACGGTCTCGGGCCGGGGCCACGGTTGCCCGCTCGCCAAAAACCGGCGCACAATCTGCGCAACCGTGGTATGGTGCAAGCCCAGCGACTCCCCAATTTGCCGAAATGACAGATGCAGGTCAAAATGCAGGCGCAGAATGTCACGCACCATGCGGATGGACACCCTCCTTGATGTCAACATCACCCCCTCCTCCTCGACGGAATGACGGGCACACGAACGCCCACGTCGTCATTCGCCGAAGGGTGGGTCGAATCATGCGACGATGGTGGCGATTTTCCGCAAAGGGTGGTGGCGAATTTCCGAAAGAGGTGGTGGCGAATTTCCGAAAGAGGTGGCGGCAATTTACCGAAAAGGGTGGTGGAAATTATCCGTGCTCCGCAGCGGGACAAACCGCACCATCGGGGTTTCCCCCGCACACGCGGGGATGGACCTATCGCGTGAGGTCTGGGCTTGGCTGGGGGATCCGCTGCGCTTTCAGCCCTCCCAGTCGAGCGGTATGCCGGGCTGGATCCGAACGTCCATCAAGCGGGAAAAGGACATTACCCAAAACGTTGCCCCGCTGGATCAAAGCGGGCAAGTTACCAGCGTTTCAGAAAAATGGCGCGTACGGCTCCATATGGCGCGCTGGTGTCGAAAATGGGGCAGACAATTACCCCCCATGTATGAGGATTTATTCTGTCTATTTCAAACCCTTGCGCTCCACCAACCGCCGGCACGCCTCCGCCGTGTTATCCGCATTCATCACCGCGGAAATCACCGCGATGCCATCGGCCCCGGCTTGCCATACGGCCATCA
>JAPNUR010000057.1 GCA_026627385.1 Bacillota bacterium
GCAATCCGGTGAAACAACGTCGGATGTTGCGTAAGCCAGACCTCAATCGGTTTTTACATCAAAATAGAGACATTATCCGGATACTACAAAAGCATTACAGGATTTGAGCCCGATCCTCGGTCGAGTCCCTCCCGAAAATGATGATATTCAATGGAACTTATTGTTGACAGTATGGAGTGCATATGCAAAAAGTGTAAATGCTTTATCAGGGATAAAAAACTATGAGTTGTGGCGGGGCGAACCAGTATCACATTCTTATGAAGAGCTGCCGAAACATGTTATTCTATGGGGAATCATCGATAGCGCACAAGGGTCAATGCACTCGGCCTTGGACAACTTGGGGCATGCAGTATGGTTGATTAAGCACCCGCAACCAGCCGGGAACTATTACCCAGCATCGTTCAACCAGCTATTTGATACCGAGACGGAGTTAATAAGGGACGACATCCGACCCGAACTCAGTTCTCAACTTATCAATACGCTAATGGCCATTTACACCAACTACGGAAAAGAACTTATTGCGTTAAATAATTACTCCAAACACAAACGTAGCAAAATTCCTCGGCAACCTATCCCGCCAGAACTTCAGTACAATCCCTTATTTCAACCCTTAATCGCACAACAGGATTCCATCGAGATGCCAGCATGGTTTGCAACGGTGAAAAATATGATCGAAAACATATTACCACATTTCTGGCAGGCTTTACCTTTGGTTATGACCGATGCAGGCTACTAGCTACTAAACCACGACAGACTATCCATGTAGATTGGATCATTAAAGATTTCCTTTCCGGTACAGCATAACACAAAAAAAGGAGGCCCGCCCCGTCTGGGTTTCGGGCCTCGGATCCGCCCCCCCCGTTTTCGGTACGCGTAGAGGAATATATTTCTGTAAATTTTACAGAGTTTGACGGTCTTTGACCTTCGTACGCGGTTCCCTGCCGCCTGTCTTCTCCCCCCTGTGTGATGTCCCTCAGTTCCCGCGGTGGTGACGCGGACGGCGGCGGGATCCGCGGATGTGACAGTCTGTGCCCGTCGCGGGAGGAGGGCTGCCACGGCCACGCCGTGCGATGGGCCCAGCTGTCCCGCGCTGAGAAGAAGTTACAGCGGGCCCGCACGGACCGGCGGCTCGGTAAAGACCGTCGGCGACAGCTGAAGGGCCCCCAGAATGGCTGGGAGCGTGGGATGATTAAGGGCAGGCAAAGCGATGATTCGGACTACCGTGGTGACATCGCATGCGGCGCGGCGGCGACGGTACGATGCGGGGCCTGTCACGCCCGCGCTGGGGCGACGGTCAGAACTGAACTGATCGCCCGCCTGGGGGCCTTTGTGCTATCGTAGTGCCGCCAGGTCGGGAGCGGGGAGTAGCCGCTGCCGCCAGCAACCGGGCATTGCAGCGCCTCGGGTCGCATTCATGTTTGTTGTTCTCGCTGATGCCGCTCCTTTATTTGAATATTTTAGGGGTTATCCAATCCAGTTGCCAAAAGTAGTGGGGGGATAAGATGCCCCAACCGGTGGGTGCTTTGTAATGGAGGATGGGGGAAATTTGATCGTCGAAGATGAGATACCATTGCCAATGTCCGGGAGCGATTTTTGTGATTTGGGCGTAAAGAGAGGGAAGACGGTTCTGAATGGCCGATTCCAGAGCCATTTTTCCTCCAATGTACGGGTATAACCACCATCCCCAGAATGTTGGCCATATCTCCGCGACGGCTTGGCGGAGTGCTGGATAGGGGTCTAGTGAGGGCGGTAATTTGTGGTCTGTGTCTTCTTCGACGTCATGGCCGTTCATGGCAGCTTGAGCGTGTGCGTCGACGAGATCGTCCCACCAAGAGGACCATTGAAATGCGGCTTCCAGGAATGTGATTGACTTGCCGCTTTGGCGGAAGTGAGTTTCCTGGTATGGCCAGTGGTAGTTTTCTCCGGAATGATATCCGTTGGCGGATATTAACCCTGCGGCATAGTGAACGAAGCAGGCTAGGTTAAGGATGGCTGGTGCCGATACGGTTGCGCGGATTTTTGGGTCTAAGGTATTGACCTTGTCCATGCTCTGTGTCTCCTAACGTGTTGTGGCTGCAGTTGATGTCGGAATGATTGAGCAAGAGTTATCACTATCTAGTACGATGGTTCCAGTTAAAGTGCCGGTGTAAGTGGTGTGGGCTTTTAAGAGTTAGGGCAGCTAATGCTTCCGGACCGACTGATATTACTAATCCTAGTCCTAGGATACTAGTGGCTATCGTTGTTATTCGAACCCATTGGCATTTCATGATCGACATGTCCCCCTCGTATAAGTTGGTGACGCGCCGTTACGACCACGTGTTGCGCACGGTGTAGTCTCCGCGGCGGATCGGGGAATCCGCCAGGCCGAACTAAAGAACCGGCTTCTTGTGTAGTCGGTAATTGACCAGCATGAATCCATCTAGGAACATGGTAGAAAAAAGGATAAACAATGTCTATAGGTCATAGACCGAGGAGCCGAGCTGACCGGCGAAGGCCGGTGCTTCCGCGACAGATGAGCGGTGGGGTCGGGTGCAAAAAAATTCCTCCTTCGGGCGGACCCGAGTAGGCGTTGCGTAAGTGTAAAATCCTCCCCACCTCGACAGCGGGGAGCCCGGGTGTTCTGACTGGGGGCGGCCTCTGTTGAATCGGCAGTGGGGGACGCGCGCCCCGGCGCTTTCACAGGGGCCGGCAACGGGGGCGACCAGGGCAAGCCATCGGCCCAGCGGGCGGGATCCGCGAGATCCCGCTGCGGCAGTGGCTCGAAGAGGTATGGAAGATAGGACCGGGGTTCCCAGCCTTTTTCTGTGGCCGTTTGAATGAAACTCAACGCGATGGCGCTCGCCGGGGCTCCACGCGGCGTGTTCGCAAAGAGCCCGTGCTTCCGGCCCGTCACAAAGGGGTTGATGGCGCGATCGCTTCGGTTGTGGTCGGCGTCCAGGCGCCCGTCCTCGAGAAACCGCGTCAGGGGGTTCCCCTGATTCAAGCAAGAGGTCACCGCCTTGCCCAAGGGGCTCTGGGGCCAGGGCTGCCGTTTTTGGGCCCGCAACCATCGGGCACACTGGGCGAGGGCCGGCCGACTGCGGGTCTGGCGCGCGGCCTGCCGCTCCGCCGGGGTCAGGTCCCGGAGTTCCCGCTCAATCCGGAAAATCGTGTTGCAGAACTCCAGGCCCTCCCGGATGGCACTCGGCCCATCGCGCGCCGCGGCGGGCAAGGTCTGCAGGGCCTCCACAAAATGCCGCCGCGCATGCGCCCAACACCCGACTAAGGTGGCTCCCGGGACTTCGCGGTAGCCGGCATAGCCGTCGCATTGGAGATAACCCTGAAAGCCCGTGAGAAATCGGCGGGCATACGCCCCGTGGCGCCCTGGCTGATATTCGTCGAGCACGATCGGGAGCCCCTCGCGGCCACTGCGGTAGAGCCACATGTAGGACTTTTGTGTCGCCTGCCGGCCCGGTTCGTGGATGACCGTCAGCGTGGTCTCATCCGCCTGAATGATAGCCTGGGCGACCAACGTCTGCTTGAGGACCTCATACACGGGTTTCAGCCCAGTCTGAGTGCCATAGATCACCCCGTTCGCTAACGGCTGGCGGGACAGCGGAATCCCCAGCCGGGCCCCCTCGTGTGCCTGCCGGTAGAGTGGGCGGTGCGCCGTCAACTGTTGGTGGCGCGTGACGGCGAGGAGCGAAGCGGAGGCGAGACTCCCCGGCGAGACCGGGCGCGGCAGGGACGCCGTTTTGAGGGGGGCGTGAGCGCGTTCTGCTCCCACGGCCGACAGGCATAGACCTGTTGCACGCGCTCAATGACGGTGACTGGCGCCGGAATGACCTGCCGCTCGCGGGGGATTTCCGCGCTCATCCCAGGCCACCGCCCGTGACAGGTGTCGCACCCCGGTTCGGATTCGGGCAGGTCGTCGACGCGGCGCTCCACGGGGAGAGGCGCGAGCGCGGCGTCGCGCT
>JAPNUR010000058.1:0-2518 GCA_026627385.1 Bacillota bacterium
CGATTTCCCCCGCCGCAAAATGCGAACCATAGACCACCTTTGCATCTTGAACGAAGGTTGCCGCAATGCCAGTTCCAATCGCAACCAAAACCCACGGTCCTTGGATGTGGCGCCCCCACCCATAATGAAGCTCCCCCAGCGCGTGTAGCCTGACATCGTTGTCAAGGAACACCGGACGGGACCACCGTCGTTCCGCCAACTCCCGGAGCGGAATGTTAGACCATCCAAGATTGGCATTAAAGCGCGCAATGCCACCCACAGGATCGACAAGCCCGGGAACCCCTAGTACGATTCGGTCAACCCGCTGCCACGCGCCAGACCATGCGCCCACCGCCTGGTCAACCACATCCAATACGCGTTCTACGTCCGGGTCCCGGGGCGTCTGCAATTGCCCGCTATTTAGCATGGTACCGTTAGGCAAGATCTCTGCTACATGAACGTGTGTGCCGCCAATGTCAGCCACACACGTACTGCCGTTGTTTTGCTCCATGTCAATCATGTCACCCCTTACGCTGTAACGCTACGAACCTTCGATTGCCCGAGCCGCTACGGACACCCCGTCATCCCGCTGTTTTCCAATGGACCGGGCGCTGGGTTGTTTGAGCGAATTGTACCACTTCTGGATACTGGGTGATTGATTATCATAACAATAAGGTGCGGAACAACACGTTTTACACGTATGGTGGGAGTCAAGACCCGGGCTGAAAAACTTCGGGCCGGGCTTGATGTGATGCCCGCGGGCGGTCGTCCGCGATAATGTCCGGCTGCTCGGCCCGCGCGGCCCGTTAGGCGGGGACGGCGGGTTGTCCGCGAGCCGCCGTCCCCGCGTGGTCCGGCGCGGGGACCTCCGCATCGGTGGCACCGGTCGGTCAACGGATACGGCGGGAGGGAGCGCAGGGAGACTCGAATGGTACTGAGTTTTTTCTGATACCGCCGCCGGTCGACTGCGTGCGCCAGCCGTTGTTCGCGCCAGACGCGCCACGCGGCCACGAGCAGCTTCCGCGCTACAGCGACAATGGCCCGCCGTTTGCCGAGGCGCGGCAAGACCCGGTCATCAAACGCGCGGAGCGGGGTGTGCTGCGCCCGAATCGCCCACCAGGCGGCCTCGACCAGGGCCTGGCGCAGAATGGCTGGCCCTTGGTGGCTGATATGCCCGCGCCAATCGGCTTCCCCCGATTGATGGACGCTCGGATCTAGCCCGCCATACCGCCCGACTTGGCGGGCCGACCGAAAGCGGAGCGGATCCCCCAGCCAGGCCCACACCACGGCTGCGGTCCACGCCCCAAGGCCGGGCACACTCCAGAGCCAGGCCATCTCGGGTCGGTCCTGCAAGCGCCGGAGAATCTCGCCCCGCAAGCGTTCGCCTTCCTGCTGGGCCTGCTCGGCCATCGTCAAGGCACTCGTGAAGATGATTTGCCGCGTGTCGTCCAGTTCCGCCGCATGGGCCGCCAGCCAGTCCCGCAAGGCCACCGACCGCGGGACCGCGTAACCTGCCTGGATCAAGAGATTCCGCGCCCGGTTCCGCCACGCGGTCTCCTGCTGCTGGCAAGCCCGGACGTGGGTAATCAACGCCCGAATGGCCCGCACCTCCGTGGGCGGCACCCACACCTGGACTCGGGTGTACGTGCCGAGCGCCAGCAGCTGGGCCAGCCGTTCGGCATCGATCCGATCCGTGTGCCGTCCGGCCCCCAGCCCTTTGAGGCCGGCCGGATGAATGACGACCACTTGACGGGCATGGCGGACCAGGCGATCATAAATCGTGAACGCATTTCCGGTCGCTTCGATCGCCACCGCGGTCTCCGGGGTGAGCCGCGTGGCGAGAAACCGGGCCCATTCGTCGGGCGTGTTGGAAAACCGGAAATGGGTCCCTTTTTGGCCGGGGCGAAAGACATCGCCGTGGATATAATTTTTATGCAAATCCAACCCCATAAACCGGGTCATGGGGTGCCTCCTCCTTTCAGGTTTGGTTTCTCCTTGCGATGTCGAGGCTATTTCCGTGCTGGTTGGCATTCACGTATCCGAGTCTCCGGTCGCTGCCGGCTCATGTGGGCGATGCGCTGGGCGGAACTCCCTCATACAGCAGGCGAGCCGCTGCAGCCAGAGCAGACCCATGTAAAAACCCGAGTCGTTCCGCCTCACGACATCGCACGGTTCACCCACGAAGTATCAAGCAGTTCGACAAATGGCCCGCCGATTCCTGCCCTGTACCCCGGGGCTTGATTCCCATCATACCCACACACGATACTGGACTCAACTCCAGGGTAATCCAAATCCTACCTGCAAAATTTCAAAATCAGCCAGTGGCCATGCAGAAGTTCAGTTGCACCTCATCCACCGCAAATCGAAAAGACGTACGTTTTAGATCGTGTCCTGTCAAGTGGTGTAAATTCGGACTCGGCCTCCTTGGAACGCGGGTTACGCCGAGTGACTCGGCAAGGCGGATCCCGTGAGTTCCGGCGTGGGGTCACGCCGGAGTTTGGCCATCGACGCCTGGCTGAAATCGTGCCGCGGAAAGGCG
>JAPNUR010000058.1:2526-3914 GCA_026627385.1 Bacillota bacterium
AGTGACTCGGCAAGGCAGATCCCGTGAGTTCCGGCGTGGGGTCACGCCGGAGTTTGGCCATCGACGCCTGGCTGAAATAGTGCCGCGGAAAGGCGGCCCACTCATCACTGTACTCCATCAACACGGCCCCGACTAGCCGTAAAGCCGCGGTCCGATGAGGGAAAATCCCCACGACGTCAGCGCGGCGCCCGATTTCTTTGTTGAGCCGTTCCAGGGGATTGGTCGAGTGGATCTGCTGCCAGTGCTCCTTCGGGAACGTCATGTAGGCCAGCACGTCCTCCGCCGCGGCCTCCAGGACGTCGGCGGCTTTCGGAAATCGTGGGCGCAAGCCGGCGGCCACTTTCGCCAGTTCCTCGCAGGCCATAGCTTGATCCGGTTGGACGAAGATCGTCTTCACCAGCGCCGCGACCAAGGCTTGCGAGGACCGGGGGACGTGGGCCAGCAGGTTGCGCATGAAGTGCACCCGACAGCGCTGCCACGTGGCGCCCTGCAGCACCTGCCGAATGGCAGCTTGGAGCCCGGTGTGCGCATCGCTGATGACGAGCTGCACGCCGCGGAGCCCCCGGGCCACCAGGTCCCGCAGAAACGCCGTCCAAAACGCGGCGTCTTCGCTGGGCCCGATATCGAACCCGAGAACCACCCGATCCCCGGCGTCGTTGACACCGGTGGCGACGACAAAAGCCATGCTCACGACCCGGTCATCCTCCCGGACTTTGAGATACTTGGCGTCGAGCCAGACATACGGGTGTTGCCCCTCGATGGGGCGGTTGCGGAACTGCTCGACCCGCTCATCGAGTCCTTGACAGAGTGCGGAAACCTGCGACTTGCTGATACCGGTCATGCCCAGCGCTTGGACCAGTTGGTCCACCTTGCGCGTGCTGACCCCCGCGACATAGGCTTCCTGGATGACCGAGACGAGCGCTTGCTCGCTCCGACGGCGCGGTTCCAAGAAATTCGGGAAATAGGATCCCTTCCGGAGCTTGGGAATGTCCAAGTGCAACGTGCCCAGCCGGGTCTCCCAATCGCGGCTGCGATGCCCGTTGCGGCTGGTGGTCCGCTCGGCGGAGCGCTCATAGCGCTGGGCGCCGATTTGGGCACTCACCTCCGCTTCCATGAGTTGCTGCAAGAGCCATTCTGTCGCCTCCCGCAGAAAGTCGACATCCTTGACCTCCGCGTTGCGTAAGAGGTCGAGCAGTGGCACACTAGGAGTAGTCATCCCATTCGGTCCTCCTTTGTTGATGGTTGTCGATTCCAAGGAAACCGAATGGGATGCGGCTTGTCCAGACAATATCTGGCATGCCGCAACGGACTGGCGGCCCGTCCCTGCCCCTCGGCTACGCCTTCGGGGCAGGGAATGTTCCCGAATTTACACCAACTAATTGGACTCT
>JAPNUR010000059.1 GCA_026627385.1 Bacillota bacterium
CTCGCCTCAAAGGACAAGGCTTCAATCCGGCTATTGTGACCGAAACCAGTCCGGGGAACCTGCAAGCGTGGCTCAAATTGTCGGCGGAGCCGGTCGAGGCCCGTGTGCGCACCGTGTTGGCTCGGAGCTTTGCGAAAGACTTCGGTGGCGACCAGAATAGCGCGGACGCCGCGCATTATGGCCGTTTGGCCGGATTCACGAACCAGAAGCCCAATCGCCTGCTGGAGAATGGGTTGCACCCCTATGTGCTCTTGCGGGAGTGGAGCGGACGGGTGATGGCGAAAGCGCAGGAACTCTTGGATCAGGTGAACCGTTTCTTAGACGCTCAGGACGCCCGACAAGAGCAAAAACGCCGCCTCGAAGCCATTCATACGGACGGTGTCAAATACGCGGCTCCTTGGGGCCTTAAAACGGCTCTGGAACCCGTGGCCGAGTATCGCCGTCAAGCGCTTCTTTTGCTCAAACAGTATCCGGAGCCTGATTGGTCGCGGTTGGATTGGATGATTGCCAAGGCTATGGCCGGGTCGGGACAGTATGACCTCCGAGACATTGAACGGGCGATTCTCGGTGGATCGCTCAATCTTTCAACGCGCAAGACCGGACATTTGGAAGACTATGCGCACCGGACAGCTCTGAAAGCTTGGCAAGACCCAGAGGTGCAAGTACAACGAGCCCAGAAGGTAGCTCAGGCTCAGGGCCACGAATACGAACGCTAAGCATTTCTTTCCCCCGCCCGGTAGGGCGAAGGGGGGTGTGTAATTTTTTGGGTAGGTTCGTAAATTTGTTACTTGCCTCATGTCCAAGCGTAAGCGCGGACTGAGGCCGAGCCGTTGTTATTCTCGCTTTTTTGATGATTTATGGTTTGATATGGCAATGATTTCTCCTTGTGTTTTAGTGAGGTTCTTCACGCTACCTTTCCAGCCAAATGTACTACTTAGGCGGTAGGTATGGGTACGACCGAGTTTGGGCCCTTCGATGATGATTCCTTTGGTGAGTAGAAGTTTTATTGCTTCGCTGACATGAGATTTTTGCATTGATAAATCTTCTGCAATTTGTCGTTGTGGTAGTGCGATGTAATTTTCAAATCCTAAATTGCCCATGAGATAGTCTAGAACACGACGAGATTCCATTGTAATTTCTCGATCTTTTGCTAATACGACGAAGGCATCTTGAAAGCCCATAAACCATCCCTCTTTTAGTTTTATTTTTGGTGCTATGTAGATCGGCACGCCCTCAATTAACTCTCCGGTCTCCATGTCGATTGTTCGAAATCGGGTAATTTTCCCCATTAGTGTACCCCCTTAAAAAATAGTTCCCTCTACGAGTAACTATGTTACCTCTAGAGGGAACTATCGTCAAGCGAAAGGATTGATTTTATTGGGTTTTCAGCGGGTCCCTTATGTATATGTGTATTTATACCTCGATCAGGGCTAATTTTGCGAGTGATCGATGGTCTGCGACTGCTTTGCATAACCGACTGTTCGAGCACGCTTGTATTCCTTTTCCAAAAGCAGTATCTTACGTGATAACAGGTAAGGAGCAGGCCATGTTTTCGCTAACGCTCAAACGGCCTGCGGGAGTTATCTCTCCCGAATTCCTTCCCGCGCCGTTCTTCCTTCGGTCGATCGGGCGCGGGAAGGAGCCTCGCAGTCCGCGCTAACGCTTGGACATGCTTCGGCTCTGACGGATGGCGTCACCGACCTTCGCCTACCGGCTTGGTCTCTCGTTCCACTCGTGACGCTCATCCTTGCTGAGTGCATTTACGATGGGTTGTTTTACACACCCCCCTTCGCCCTACCGGGCGGGGGAAAGGAGGAAACGCATGGCGCGTCCTAAAGGAGATCCGGCTGCTGTTCGAAAGATGACGATTGGCGTGCGTGTGACTGCTGCGGAATATGCGGCCTTGCAGGAAAAAGCGATGGCTCTACATATCCGTCCGGCGCAATGGCTGCGCGATGCGGCATTGAAACGCCGGCTGCCGGCGCCTCCGGTGCCCGCGATTAATATTGCGGAGTATGGCAAATTGGCGCGGTTGAGCGCCAATTTGAACCAATTAGTGAAGTTGGCGCATCACGGTCATTCGGTCACGATTTCCGAGGATCTGCTGCACGATCTGGCGGAGGACGTACGACGGTTGCGGTTGGCTCTGTTGGGCCACGGAAGCGAGGACGTATGATTGCGAAAATGGTGAAGGGCCGCGGTTTTCGCGGGGCATTGGAATACGACCTGCAAGCGGGTAAGAGTGTCCTCTTGGAGACTAATCTTGCCGGCCAGACGCCACGTGCTATGGCGAAGGAATTTGGCGAAGTTCGGCAATTGCGACCGACATTAGGCAAAGCGGTGGTCCATGTGTCGCTTTCGCTGCATGCGGGCGAGCATTTGACCGATGCGCAATGGCGGGATATTGCCCACCAGTATTTGATGAGAATGGGCTTTACGGATAACCAATACGTGGTGACGCGTCATACCGACACCGCTCATGAGCACATTCATATTTTGGCGAATCGTATTACTTTGGCGGGGGACGTCGTGAGCGACAGTCAGGATTGGAAACGGCAAGAAGCGTTCATGCGCGCACTCGAACGGGATTATCACCTTATCGCCGACTCTCCCAGTCAAAAGGCCGAGCGCAAGGCGCCTACGAAAGGTGAAATCGAGTATGCGCTGCGGACCGGACAAGCTAGCATCAAACAACGGTTACAGGGTCTTTGTGATGCGGCTATGCAGGGTTGTACTAGTCTCTCAGACTATATCGAACGACTGGTGGTCACCGGAGTGGACGTCATTCCGACCGTCCAGTTAAACGGGGCGAAAGTCTCGGGATTGATGTATCGGTTGGATGGCACGGTGATGAAGGGGAGTGACCTCGGCAAAGCGTATAGCCCAGCCGGACTTGCCAAGAGAGGGGTGACCTATGAGCAAAACCGAGACTTTGCGACAGTTAACCAATGCCGCGAACGCGCAGCACGTCGAGCATTTGACGCAACAAATCGAGACCTTGCGCCAAGCGAAGGTTCAGAGCGTGGAGGAGCTGGCCGCGATGCTGGAACCCTTGGCCCAAGCGATGGCCGCGCTAACGGACGAGACGCGGGAGACGTTGGCTCAATTGCGGGAGCGGAGCGTCCAACAGATGGACGACTTTCAGAATCAGAGTCGGAATATCGTAAACACGTGGCAACACAGCACCCAACTGATGGACGAGGCGGCCCGGAATCTGAATCAAACCAGCCAACACCTGACGCAGACCGTAACAGCCATCGTGAACCAAGCCACGTGGCGGCTGGGATGGAAACACTACGCCCTGACGATAACCGCCGGGGTCTTGGGCGCGATGCTCACCATCGGATTGTGGCATTGGCTGTAACTCACGCGGATTCGTCTTACCCGGCCTTGCAAGCCGAGCGGGACCGGACGGCTCAGGCTATCCAGCGCCAGCTTCAAGCCTTCGGGGTAGACCGCTTCGACGTTGGGATTCGGGACGGGCAGCAGGGGAAGATGATGAATCGACTTTGGACCCCGGATGAAGTACTCAAGAGTGCGGCTTGGCTCAAGCGGATGAATGCCAAAGGGAACGACATTTACGTCAAACCGGCTGGGGAGCACGGCTTGGTGCTGGTCGATGACCTGACGCCTGAGGCCCTTGCTCGCCTCAAAGGACAAGGCTTCAATCCGGCTATTGTGACCGAAACCAGTCCGGGGAACCTGCAAGCGTGGCTCAAA
>JAPNUR010000005.1:0-89694 GCA_026627385.1 Bacillota bacterium
AGGGCTGGGGTAAAGTTTCTTGGCGGGCATCCTCAACGCCAGTCACGGTGCGGTCCCTAGAACAGCGCAAAAAGCTCTTAGCGAACAATGCCGGGGATACCCAGGGTCACTTTTCGCACAGTGGCCAACATAAGCGATGCCTAGAGAAGGCAGAGAAGGCGATGCCAAGACGTCCGCCGAATATCGGTGTGCCACATGCTATGGATCATGACGGCTCAGGGATTCCGGTGTTTTTACGCGACCAGCGTATTGTCCGAGGGAAAGACACGCCATCGTGCGCTACCGCCGGGTTGATTACCCGCCATCACAAAAGGTCTGTAGGGAAGAAGATGTCGACCAATGCATGAGGGATGGAAAAGAGACTGACATATCGGGCCCGCGGTGCGCGTAGCCGGAGAATTCCCGCGCCTACAGTTGTTTTGGTTGGTCGTCTGAGAGTCTGCTGAGAATAGGCATCGGATAAACCGCATGGCCCGGTACCTGAGGAACCGTGTACGTCAATGCGAGAGCGGTCGCCCAGGATGACGTCCCTACTTCCAAACCGTCAGGCTCATCCGCTCATCCCCCCGTTTTCTGCGACATGGGAAAGGTACCTTTGCGCGGTTTTACGAAGCTCGGCCCCGAGATTGGCTAGGCTAATAAGGGCCATCCAGTCCGGTGGTGATCCCCCTTTCGCCACTAGTTCAGTAACCCGTACCACTGTCCAGTCCGGATACGGACGCGCCACCAACTGCACGGCGTCCCCGACTTGGATCCGGCCACCTTCCACGACCCGAAGATAGAGGCCCGTCCAACCGCTGCGCAAAATCGCTGAAACCAGCTTTGACCCTCCGCCCAGTTGGCGTGCCTGCTTCCCACAGGGAATTCGCGGTTAGGTCACTTTGACGACAACGGTGCCGATCCGATACCGGTCACCCAAGGCTGCTGTCGTTTCGTCAAAGGCGACATTACCTCCGGCGGCAAACGCTAGATTGACCCCGATGGTCCCGGGATCCAATTCATCTCCTCCTACAAGACGGGCCAGACTGTCTAGATTGCTTTGAAAGTGGGCGTAAATGGCTTTGTGTACCCCTCGGTGGTTTTTACGATCGGCCTGCCGATCCCCTGCCAAGCCGCCTGCATCCACCGCCACGGGCCCATTTAAGGAGGCCTTACTGATTGCCGACCAATATGCGACGACCACGCACAAACTGCCGCGGGGTACCCACGTGGATAGACTTTACAATCCCTAGAATTCTGCCCGGTGCCTGATCCGGATCATCGCGTTCCATGGTTGCCGTATTCCCCTCCCTGACCCCGCAATTTGTCGTCCTGGCGGGCTGGTGCAAGATTGATGTGAGACAAATGGTCACTCTTGTCCTTCCATCCTCATCGCGACATCGCTTCTTAGAGTCTCTTTCACCAAGTCGCCGACTACCTACTCTCGCACGGAGACCGGCAGAATGTCTCAGCATTTCGCACCTACACTAACACGGATTTTCCGCCCACCATGGAGCCAATGTTGCTTCACATGAGGACACAGCGTTCGTTTGCTACTCTGCCCCGTTCACACCCGCACGGCTCGTACTTCATCGTCCAAGGTGGCGACAGCATGACCTCCCAACTTACATGCGTATCGGGCGCTCGCCCTACCTGAACCTGTAGCTGCTAGCGAGATCCAAGGTGGTCTGGGCCAGAAAATCGGAATAAGAACCCCACGGGTCCCAGGATACCATCCGTGCGGCACGGATTGGGGCGTTGTATGGCAGCCGATGGTGTTCCGATACCGGCAGGTCATAAGTCGGATAGTGGTCGCGCGGTTGTCGCTTGCAAAAAGTCGCGCAAAATGGGCACGTGACTCAGGTCCACGTCGCGGCTTGCAGTCATCAGAGCAATAGGTCCGGTACGCCAAAAGCCCTCTAGCATCTCCCAAGCGGGCGAATCCACCATAGCGGCGAGTTCATCCCAATAACGTTGCCGAAAGACGGCATAGCGCGCGGGATCGTGCGCGTACCATCGGCGCAAAGTGGTGCTCGGCGCGATATCCTTGAGCCACGTGTCCCAGGGGGGATCCGTCTTACGAATTCCACGCGGCCAGAGCCGGTCCACCAAGACGCGATGCACTGCCCCGCGCTCCACGGTCCCAATCCGGGCCACCCATATTGGATTCACACGCTCCCCTCCCTTTGCCGCATTGGCTAAGGATGCGGTGTCGAAAGCAAAGTACTGGTGTTCTTTCACGTTGGCGCGTTAAAACCGGTGCTGCACGTTATCGACACTTTCTGGCCTTAGACCCCTTCCTCCCCATCATACATTTTATCAGACGCACCTAAATCCCGTTCAAATAGCGGGGATATCAGGTACCCACCCCGTCTCCCGCTCTTCAGTTCCTTGTTCCATCCCGGCATAGGGCTTGGCAGCCGTCGCATGGCCTCTTCGTGGCACGCTCGCATTGAGCAAGGTACAATCCGTTCATTCGGTGTCATGCCCAAGGTTCGGTATCGGTTGCGAGCCCTCGCGTTACGAGCTGTGACACGATTTCCGAAGGCTCGCCCGGCCATCGCCATCAACCGTCCCACTCGAAAACCCTTGGCTAGCTGCTCGCAAAATCTCAAACTCAAGGGTGCACCAATGATTTATCGTGGAATCGTGAGCCCGCCACATTGTCCAGGCCGTTGTGGTCCTGTCGATCAATCCATTGCGTGACGACCAATAATCCGCCCACGCTCTTAAAGACATTCGCTGGTTTAGCGCAGGGCCCCTCGCGTTGGGCAGTCTCCCGTCCTCCCTTGAAATCCTGGTCACTACGGGGCCCCTCAGAATGCATGTCCTGTTCCCAAGAGCGCAATGTGCTATAATTTCCCCGACGTTGGCCCGCGTCCCCGATCGTCGAGGCCAGCGAAGAGGAGGGTATCGATGCGCTGGCGATGGTGGTTAGTTGTAGCAGTGGCTGCTTGGGATATTGCCAGTGGCTGGCTCCTGTCGGCCGCACGTGAAGCCGCGTACGTGCGGGGAAACTTTCTCCTGGGCGGCCTCCTTATTGGACTGCTAGGGCTCTGGATGGCCGTCGTTCCCCGCGGGGCCGTATGCCGGGTTATTGCGCTCGCGTATTTAGGGCTCTGGATGGCTGCCTCCCCGTGGATTTTTTCTTTTCAGCGCCACTGGAAAGACACACCTGTTACGGTAGCGGCCGGGCTGATAGTCTTTCTGTGCGCCGCTTTAACAGCGGTGGTCCGGGATGACACCGAGGCGCGCGCCGGCCGGCACCGCCGGCGCGCGTAAGAAGGGCGCCTCTCTCATCTGGCGAGCCCAGACTGAATAAAGAGGCCGCGATACATGTTGGCTTCCGTGTGGGCAATTTCTTTGCCAATGGCTAGCAGGTGTGGCCAGGCATCCTCGGTCGCATAGTCTAGCAGCACGTCACGGCAGAGCGCATAGTGCCGCGGTTCGTCATGTTGCGCGTGCACATCCCAAAAGGTGGTATCGATCACGCCCTCGCGTTGATAGGCAGGGTGGCGCAACCCTTGGGCAATCGCCCCCATCACTTCCCCAGCAAAAAATTCTGATCCTAACCCCACGGCCGCCATGGCCTCCAGCGGACGTGCCGACCGAAAAAATTCCAGAAACGCGTCGACCGCCCCTCGGACTGCCGAAGAGATGGGCGGCCACCGGGACATGTCCTCGTACCATCCGGTGACGGACGGGTCCACACTCGCCCAAAAGGTGCGATACAGGCATGCGTGCGAGGCGCCCGGACGTCCCCTGCCCGCCTCATCCCAGAGGTTGTCGGCGAGTGGTATCCACCATGCGTCGCAAGGTTCCATAGCCGCTATCGCAGCTCCTAAAATCCGCGGGAAATGCGCGCTATAATGTGCATACTGCGCTGCAAAATATTGCAAGAACTGCCGATCCCAGGCACCGGCCGACAATGTTTGGAAAAACGGTTGCGCTAGAAACTCGGCCGCCACATAGGTTTTCATGGCGTCCTCGACCTCGTCGAGTGTACGAGGCATTGCTACAGACATTCATGACCCTCCCATGCCGCGCTAGCCAATATGCCGTGGTACACACTGCGGTTACCAGGATTGGGCACCCCTCTTCATAGGGGTCTTGCGCCGCGTCTGACCCATCAGAAGCCGCCGCCGATCCCGCGCGACGGCTTCCGGAAACCTTAGCGGCTTAACATTTCCGCCAATTTCACAAAGGTTCGCACCATTACACCGGTGGGCCCGTTCTTTGTCCGATTGAGAGCACTCTTCGCTGTCCACGCAGTACCCGCGATATCAAGGTGCGCAAATGGCACCTCTCCCGCGAATTCCGAAATGATGAGCCCCCCGGTAATAGTTCCGGCGTCGCGCCCCGGCGCATTCTTCAAGTCCGCCACGTCCGAACGGTACAACTCGCGATATTCGGGATACACCGGCAAACGCCAAACGCGTTCCCCACTCGCCTCCGAGGCTTGCAGCACCAAGCTTGCCAACGGATCGTCGGTGGCCACTAAAGCCGTCGCCTCATGACCTAGGGCTGTCAGTACGGCTCCGGTTAAGGTGGAGGTTTCGACGATCCAGTCCACCCCGAGATGCGCGGCATAACTGACCGCGTCAGCCAGCGCGACCCGCCCTTCGGCATCTGTGTTGATAACCTCAATGGTTTTTCCGTTAAAGGCGGTGACGACATCGCCCGGTTTATAGGCGGATCCCGACGGCATGTTCTGGGCCAACGCCATCAAGCCCACCACATTGATGGGAAGATGCAGGCGTGCAATCGCAATGAGGGCACCTAATACTGCCGCGGCCCCTAACATGTCAAATTTCATTTCCTCCATGCCTGCCGCTGATTTGAGGCTGATGCCCCCGGAGTCAAAGGTAATGCCTTTGCCCACCAACGCCAGTGTCCGCGAGCCACCGCCTTGATAGCGCAATATCACCAAGCGCGGCGGATAGACACTCCCGCTCCCAACGCCTAAGAGCGCACCCATGCCAAGTTCGGCCAACCGCTGTTCGTCAAACACCTCGGTCGCGATGCCGTATGTCTTCGCTTCCGTCACGGCCGCTTCCGCTAACAGTTCGGGATATAACTTGTTAGAGGGTCGCATTCCGAGATCGCGCACCAAGTTCTGACTTTCCGCTAAAATGATTCCGCGCTGAATGGCGTTGTCCGCCGTTGACGCAAGACCCAAGAGCGTGGCTTCCTCCAGCGTATCTTCAGGGGGCGACGATTTATAGGTGCTAAAGGCCCAGGATCCGACCATGAGTCCATCGGCTGCCGTTTCCGCCACCACGGACATCTCAAGCATCGTATCGGGCACGAGCCAGGCCATGCGCCGTGCCTTGTATTTCAGTGCTTCCTGAGCGGCTTTCCCCGCAGCCAGGCGCACCTCCCGGATCCCACACTGCTCACGACGGCCGAGCCCCAATACCACAATCCTGCCCGCGCGAATAAACCCAAACGTATTCGTGCTCCAGGTCTCGAGCCAGCTGCTCCCCAATTGTTCTCGCTGGCGCGCAGCGCTGATCGCTCCCGCTAGCCGGCGGTCTAATTCCGCCACCTCCGCACTGAAGTCCCCATCTTGCCAAACCCCGACGACTAACAAATCCCCATCGTAATCCCAAGGTTTTACGTCACTTTGCAGAACGTTCATGCGCATCCTCCTCTACTCTTAACCCCAGGCTTGCGTAAAAAATTCTATGTAGTTTTGGCCAAAGATCCGCCGAATGGTCGTATCCGACAAACCGCGCTCGCTCATCCGGGATGCGAGCTGCGGCAATTTCGTTACGTCCTCCAGCCCGGGCACCGGTGTCTCCACCCCATCAAAGTCAGACCCCAAGCCTATGTGCTGGTCATTGCCCAAAAGATCCAGAACGTAAATCATATGGTCAATCACGCGGTCCATATTGGCCTCGCCCCCTAAAAAGTCGCGCACAAACGTGATGCCCATGATTCCCTGCTTGGCGGCCAGCGCCCGGATTTGCGCGTCGCTTAAATTGCGCCGATGCGGGGCTAGGGCCCGAACGTTGGAGTGAGACGCAATGACCGGCTTCTCAGAGATTTCCAGGACATCCCAAAATCCTGCTTCGGCTAGATGAGAGACATCAACGACGATATTCACCTGGTTCATGGCACGAATGATGGCGCGTCCAGCACGGCTGACACCACCACCGCCAGGGTCTTCACCAGCGCCATCGGCCAAGGCATTGCGTTCGTTCCAGGTCAAACTCGCCAGGCGTACACCCAGTCGGTGCAAAATGCGCACCATGGCGGGGTCGGTGCCAATCCCTTCGGATCCCTCAATGGACATGACGGCACCCAACCCACCGTGTTGCATGACGCGTTCCAGCGACGCCTGATCCGTCACCGCGGAAATCCACTCCGGATGGCCTCCCACCTCCTGCCAAAACGCGTCGATGTACTGCATGAGGCGCTGCATCGCGCGCTCCGGCTTGTACTCCGGCTCCACCCACAGCGAGAAAAACTGCAACGTATGGCCTGCTTCGCGCATGCGCGGAAAATCTAACTGGCCGCGTTGGGAGCGTTCGAATAAATGCCGTTCGCCCCGCAAGACCGCTCCAAGGCTATCGGCGTGTGTATCCACGACCACTAGTTGCTCTCCATGAAACTCCACGCCCCCACCTCCTATTCGTAAATGAGAAAACGCTTAACATCCGTTGCCATTCCCGAGGCCACGTCAATCTCCACCAAGAGGGCACCAAATTGGCCTGGGCCCTGAGCGGTGTCAAATTTCACGGGGCGCTGGGTGCGCAGTTTTTGAATAACCAATTCCGTTTTGACGCCGATGATAGAGTTATGCGGGCCCGTCATGCCGAGATCCGTTAAAAAGGCCGTTCCTTTGGGCAAGATCCGCTCGTCCGCGGTTTGCACGTGGGTATGGGTACCCACGACCGCCGCCACGCGGCCATCAAGGTACCACGCCAGGGCGGCCTTCTCCGACGTGGTTTCCGCATGCACGTCCACGATGCTAAACGCAACATGTCCGTGAAGCGACTCCAAGACGTCGTCCATTGCTCGAAAGGGGTCATCGTATTGAAAAGGCATAAACGCCCGTCCGGCCACATTGATGACCGCCACGGGAATCCCCCGGGGGCTGACAATCACGTAGCCACGACCAGGGGTCGACGGGGGAAGATTCAAAGGCCGCAAGACGTGCGGCACATCATCAATAAACTGAAATATTTCTTTTTTGTCAAATATATGGTTGCCAGAGGTAATGACGTCGATTCCGGAGCTCAGGAGTTCATCTAACACTTCGTGTGTGAGCCCATTGCCACCGGCCGCATTTTCGCCGTTGGCCACGACGAGATCAATACCAAATTCATCGCGAAGAGCCCGAGTATGTTGACCAACCATGCGGCGCCCGGTCTTGCCTACGATGTCCCCGATTAATAGCACCCGCATACTTGGCCTCCTTTGGTCACGATCTGGGGGCATCGCGCGGCGGACTAACCGGCGGCCCCAAATTGGCGCATTACGTGTTGAAGATTAAGACGCGCCCTTCGTCCCGCAATGCGACTAATTGGCCGCCGCCTTCGGCAATTAAGGCCTCGAGTTGCTCCAGGATGGTCTCTTCTTGCACCATCAAGTCTTCGTCCAAGAGGTCGTGTGGATCAAAGAGGACGGTGAGTTCCAATTGATCGCGCAAGATTTCAATGGTCATCCCGATTTCTTCAACCGACACGGTGTCCGTATCACGGGTCAACTCCACCGTCGTCACTGGTTCAGCGCGATCGGCACTCAGTTCGAGCATAGTCAGCGGGCGACGCGTCATGTCGCGATAGGCGACGAGCGCTGTCGTGACCTCATCCACCACGCGGCTCCACGCATCGTCGGCAATAGCGCCCCGCACCACAAACGTGACTTGAATTGTCTTGGCTTCCGGATTATACTGCACGCTCGAGACTTCTGGGTAGCGCATCAGCACAGCAATTAAGGTGCCTAGTCCCCGGGTGCTTCCACCCCAACTCCAGGATGTGATAGGCAAAGAACCACCCCTTCCTCATCTCCCGCGTGTGGCCCGATCACCGGGTTCGTCGCGCGTTGGGGTCCCCCGGTGGGCTCCATCGCTCAGTGTTGACCGGAGCTCGCTCTGGATAAAGAGCGGCAAACTTACGGCGCAGGGCGTCTTCCGGTTCGACATGCGCTTCATCCTCGACACATGACTCGACCGGACAGACCTCCACGCACTGTTGGGTCGCATAAAAGCCGTAACATTCGGTGCAATGGCCGGGGTCAATCACGTAGATTGTGGGCCCCTCGGAAATCGCGTTGTTAGGGCATTCGGGCTCACACGCCCCGCAGGCAATACACTCGTCAACAATCTTCAACGCCATTCCCGTCGCTCCTTTGTCCGACCTCGGCCTCATGGCGGATCACGGCTGTGGGAAACCCTTCCCGGGCTAGATGACGAAGCCAGCGCGTAGGATCCAACACATTGCTTCTATCGTACCGCGGACGCAAGCGTTCGGCAATCGCTAGCCAATCAACTTGTCTTTCAAGATCCGCCATGATCTCCTCGATGAAAGCGGGGGGAATCCCCCGCTGCATCAGGCGAGCCCAGATGTAACGCGGCCCTTTTAGGCGCCGCAAAGCATCGGCTACGGTCGCCTCAGCCACCTGGCGGTCGTCGAGATATCCCGAGGCCACGAAATGGGAGATAAGCGCCTCAATCTCCTCTAAAGGTGTCCCCCGTCGAAGCAAGCGCTGGCGAACTTCATGCGTCGTCAGACTCCGCCAACTGAGCCAGCGGAGCACCTCAGACTCAATGTCCGTCGGCATCGCCAGACCCGGAGGACGCTTCAAGATCCGGCTGTCCCTGCACTTTAAGACGGATGCGCCGATCGAGTTCTGCGGCCAGTTCGGGATTGGCTTTTAAAAAGTCACGCGTGTTTTCGCGACCTTGCCCCAGGCGCGTGTCGCCATACGCATACCAAGCCCCGCTCTTTTGCACAAAGCCCAGGTCCACCGCCAAATCCAAAATACTGCCCTCCCGCGAGATCCCTTCCCCGTACAAAATGTCAAACTCCGCCTGCTTAAATGGAGGAGCCACCTTATTTTTCACGACTTTCACCCGAGTGCGGCTGCCCACAACGTCATTACCTTGCTTCAAACTATCGACCCGCCGCACTTCTAATCGGATTGAGGCGTAAAACTTTAACGCGCGACCGCCTGGCGTAGTCTCCGGATTACCGAACATGACCCCCACTTTTTCGCGCAATTGGTTAATAAAAATGGCCACGGTGCGCGACTTGGAAATGGCCCCGGTCAGCTTACGCAACGCTTGCGACATGAGCCGGGCCTGCAGGCCCACATGGGCATCGCCCATCTCGCCTTCAATTTCGGCGCGCGGAACTAATGCAGCCACTGAATCCACGACGACAATATCGACCGCCCCTGAGCGCACCAAGGCTTCGGCAATCTCTAGCGCTTGCTCCCCGGTATCCGGCTGGGAAATTAATAAATCGTCTAAATTCACGCCGACCCGGGCCGCGTAGCCCGGATCCAACGCGTGCTCGACATCGATAAACGCCGCCACGCCGCCTAATTTCTGCGCTTCGGCAATCGCATGTAGGGCGACGGTGGTCTTGCCGGATGATTCCTGGCCGTAAATTTCCACCACGCGTCCACGCGGCAGCCCGCCCACACCCATGGCCAAATCCAGGGTCAGGCATCCCGTAGAAATCACGTCAATGGCCGAACGACTCGATGCTTCGCCCAAACGCATGATCGAGCCCTTGCCAAATTGTTTTTCGATTTGCGCCAAGGCTAAATCCAAGGCCTTTTCCCGATCCATCCCCATGATATTCCTCCCCCACTTCACTTGAGGCGTTGAATTCGCCCTCCGGGTCGGAACTCCTGCTTAACGCGGGCGGGCGGGCTCGAGATTGACACTTTTTCCGCGAATCATAATCGAGCCCACATTTTGCATCACTTTTTTAACGGCATCCTTGGGCATTTCTACGAAGGTGAAACGATCGTAGATGTCAATGAGGCCAATGACGCTCCCTTGAATGCCAGCGCCCTCCGCCAGGCCGCGGACGATGTCCGCGGGCGTAACCCGATCCATGCGGCCCAAGTTTAAGAACAGGCGCACCATCCCAGGCTCGGCTCCGGTTTCCCCAAATTCCGTGTCATCCGCTGTTTCCCGGCCCTTCTCCACCATGAGGCGAATGGCCGCGGCCGCAATGTCCACGGAATCAAACTGCTCCGCCAACTGCATCACTAAATCTTGATACGTCGGCAAGACCCCGCGCTGAATTTCCTCGGTCAAGCGTTGTTTCAACGCCTCTCGCTGCTTTTCAGCCACGTCAGCCACCGTAGGCAACGGCCGACGCTGAAGACGCACGCGCAAGATGCGCTCCATTTGCCGTAATTGCCGAAATTCCTTGGGATTGATGAGGGAAATCGCCGTACCCGTTTTGCCGGCTCGCCCTGTGCGCCCGATGCGGTGCACGTAGCTTTCGGTGTCTTGTGGCAAGTCATAGTTGATGACATGACTCACATTTTCGATGTCAAGCCCACGAGCAGCCACATCGGTGGCCACCAAAATCTCGCTGCCGCCCTCCTTAAACCGCTTCATCACGCGGTTGCGCTGGACCTGATTCAAGTCCCCATGAATCGCTTCCGCCGTATATCCGCGCGCCTGCAACCCCTCGGTCAGCTCGTCCACGCGCTTTTTGGTCCGGCAAAAGATGATGGTGCGTTCCGCCCCTTCCATGTCCAAAATGCGCGTGAGCGCATCGAGTTTCTCGTATTCGCGCACTTCATAAAAGACCTGGTCAATCAGCGGCACGGTTAACCGTTCTGGGTTGATATTGACATGCACGGGATCCCGCAAGTACCGGCGCGCCAACTTCGCAATGGGATCGGGGACTGTGGCCGAAAACAACAGCGTCTGGCGATCAGCGGGCACATTTTCCAAAATGAACTCCACATCTTCAATAAAGCCCATGTCCAGCATTTCATCGGCTTCATCGAGCACCATAATGCGCACATGATCCAATTTGAGCGTACCGCGGCGAATGTGATCCATGACGCGCCCGGGAGTGCCAATGACCACCTGAGCACCATGCTCTAACGCTCTGATCTGCCGATCATACGATTGGCCGCCGTAAATGGGCACCACTTTGACTCCGGCAAATTTGCCAATTTTGGTAATTTCCTCCGCCACTTGAATAGCCAATTCCCGCGTGGGCGTAAGCACCAGCGCCTGAACGCGGCGGGAACGGTGGTCCAAGCGCTCAACAATCGGCACGCCAAACGCCGCTGTCTTCCCGGTGCCAGTCTGGGCCTGCCCAATTAAATCCCGTCCCTCCATGATGACGGGAATCGCTCGCTTTTGAATGGGCGAGGGTTCTTCAAAGCCCATGCTTTGCAACGCCCGCAACACTGCAGGGGACAAATTCATGGACTGAAATGTGGTCTCTTGTTCGGTCATGAGTAACTCCTTCGTTCTAGTCTTGTCTTGCAACAGGTGTCAATAGCGTCGGCAAGGATAACAACTCCCATACCGCGCTCACGGCAGTGTGACAGGCCATTTGGCGCACGGCCTCACGGTCCAAAGGGCTATAGCGGCGGCGCACGACATCGCGTTCACCATGGACAGCAGCTACGTAAAACGTGCCCACCGGTTCTTCTGGGGTGCCGCCATCGGGGCCAGCATACCCTGTGGACGCTATGCCCACCGTGGCGCCGAACTCTCTCATCACGGCGCGAGCCATGGCCAACGCGGTCTCAGCGCTCACCACACCGTAATCGCGAATCACTCGGTCGGGCACCCCGTGCTCCACTTTCATGCGATCCTGATACGCGACAATCCCGCCGAGGACGGCCTGAGATGCCCCCGGTACCGCAATGAGCTGAGACAGAATCATGCCTCCCGTCAGTGACTCCATGGCGGCCACTGTCATGCCATGGGCGACGAGCCAGCGCACCAAATACGCCTCGCGCGTGTCGTTCCCCAATTCGTAAACGGGGACTGGCACCCTATGCTTAAGCCACGCTCGCACCCGCTGGCGTTGCACGCGGCCCGCAAGGCTGTCATCAGTCTCCACCCGAATATCGACACGGCCCGGTTGGGCGTAAATGCCTGCGCGCGGGTGCTGGCCGTTCAACAGGGGAAAGAGATGCGCAGCCACTGCTGATTCTCCCAAATCAAAGATTGAGTACGTGTCGCGGTGAATCACGCGCGGGCGTTGGGTTTCCAGCCAAGGCGCCATCCACTTTTCCGCAATGCCCTGCATTTCCCGCGGGGGGCCGGGCAATAAGACAACCTGGCGATCCTGCCAGGTGACCCGTTGACCGGGTGCCTGTCCCCGTGGATTGGGCCACACTTCCGCGCCCGTCAACACCCGCGATTGCCGCTGCACGCTAGTTTCCCATCCGGCCGTTCGGGTATGCCGCTGACTTAATTGCTCTAAAATCGCTTCGTCCAGGTACCAAGGCAATGAAAGGGCGTGACTCACCGCATCGAGCGTCCGATCATCGGCGGTGGGTCCTAACCCTCCAATGACCACCACCAGATCAGTGTTGGCCAACGACTGCTGCACAGTGGTTCTAATGGCTGTTTCGTCATCAGGCACCACGCATTGAAACGTCGGTCGAACACCCAAAGACATCAAAAAGCGGGCCATCCAGGCCGCATTGGTATTGATGGTTTCGCCCCACAGCACCTCGTCTCCAACTGCAACAATGTGGGCTTCCCGAATCATGAAATCACCTGTCCTGATGCGATAACAAGTTATGTTAGCCCAAAATCCGCAAATTGGCAAGCACTGGTCCTTGCGGGCCAAAAACTGGGGAAACCAATCCATCCCGGGTGACGCTTTAGCCTCGAATGCCGATTCACCGGGTAGCAAGGCGATGGTCGCCATCCCATGAACAGCCACTGACCTCTTCATCGCATGTCGCCAGGAATTGTGATGGTGGATGTTGATGGATAGCGTCTCAAAGGAGGACTCGAGATATGACATGGATGAACACGCACCATCGCAGGATCTTCCCCGCCGCTCGAATCGGGCGCGCAGGGGTGATGCTCGGCATGGTTGGGTGATTCACCGCCTGCGGCGGCAGCCCAGTCTCGCGGTCTGCATCGTGGCCGCTCACCGGCGAGACCCTAGGGATCCATGCCCTGTCCCCCTATCACGTGTACGCCGTCTGGCCTTTGCCCCATCCCACTCTGTCCTTTGCTGACATGAGCCAGGCAACCGCTGTCATGCAATCAGCGCGGCAGTGGGAGTGGGTTGCCGTGCCCACTGGGCCGTTGTGGGCGAACGGACGCCAGCAGCTGCACCAGGTGACCACCGCCATTTCGTTCAATCGCCGCAGCGCATGGGCCCCAAGGAGACCCCCACCGGTCAGGCTGCACTAATCCGGCTTCAGAACGCCACAGAACGCCGGTGGTCATGGCCCGCTCCTCTCCCGGCAGCACCGGCGTCTGCCCAAGGCGCCTGGAGTATCGGGCGAATGGCCATCATGCACACCCCTCGGGGTCCCGTCTCTGGGCGGTCGGCGGCGTAGTGGCCGCTCCGCCCATTTCCGCCGCGGGCTACGGCTCGCCGGGGCATTTAGCGCCGCTCATTCACCCGGTCCTGGCAGTCGTGGCCCTTCGGGACGGGTTGTGCACCGCGTCGTGCTACAGGGCCTGACCGTGGCGCCACCAGCGAGCCGGCCCGTTTTCATTGCCCCGGACGCTGGGGCTGGGACCGTCGCAAATGCTTATGACCCAGGTGGCGGCGATGCCCGCCGCGATCAGGGTGGGAATCCAAGGATCACCCAACGGACAAGGCCGCGGGTTGCAACACTAGCTGCTGCGATTCATGTCGGCCCCTCATCAATAGGCCTCCTGTCGTTCAATCAAGAATCGGTGCAGGCCGGGGCCGCCCTGTCGCCCCGACAAGAGATGACTGTGAAACCCCACCGGCGCCATCAGTCACCTCCCCCAACCGCGACCATATTGTAAGCATAAATCGGATTTCACAAGATGCGTGGGCGGGAGCACCCCCCGAAAGGAACGGTTGATATGAGTCGCGTGGAGGAGATTAGCGTTTACCCCATTATGGACGCTCACGACCTCTGTCGCATCCCCGACCTGGAAATGGCCATTTGGGGCAATCGCGATCCCGTCCCTCCGTCCCTCTTAAAGGCATTTGTCGACCACGGGGGCGAGGTGTCCGTTGCGGCACGACGAGATCACCCTAAAGAATGGATAGGGTTTACCATGTCGTTTCGGGGAGAAGGAACCACCTTGTATTCGCATCAAACCGGTGTGCTGCCGGAGTACCAGGGCCGCGGCGTTGGTCGGGCGCTCAAACGCCACCAGAATCAGTGGGCTTATCACCATCAATATCGGGCCATTGTGTGGACGTTTGACCCGCTGAGGGCGATGAATGCGTATTTTAACATTGCTGTGCTGGGCGCCGAAGTCGTGCAATATTTACCCAATTACTACGGAACCTTGACCAGCCGGCTCAACCAGGGTTTGCCCAGCGATCGCCTCTTGGTGCGGTGGGCCGTCCCGGCGCCTCCGGTGGTGCCGACCCCGCCGCCTCAGGATGCCAGCATGACGATTGGCATTGTTGAAGACCTCGATGCGTTAAAGGCCATGCGTCCCCACCAAGCCGCCGCCTATCAAGATGCCGTGCGCCGCCAATTTATGAAGGCCTTGGCCAGTGGATACCAGGTAATAGGATTTCAACGCCTGCCGCACCCCGCTTACCTCCTGAAAGCGCCCTGAACGGGACGACCTCGCGGGGGCCTTTCTAGGCGACCAGCCGACGCACCTCGTCACCGGGCAGCGTTTCCTCGACCAATAACCGTTCGGCGAGTTGGCGGATGACCTCTTGATGCTCCGTAATGAGTTCGTCGACGAGCTCCTGGGAATCTCGGAGAATCTCTTGGATGGTTTTATAGAGCACTTCCGGGGACAGTGCTTCCTCTTGGACCACCCCTAAAGAGGACAGGCCCGTCGTCACCATGCGCCGAGCTACCTCCCACGCCTTTTCAAAATCGTTGGCTGCTCCCGTGCTTTGTTCGCCGAGGAGGATGCGCTCGGCGGCCGATCCCCCTAACGCGACCGCAATATCCGCTTTTAGCTCCGACACCGTCTCCAAGAGACGGTCATCGTCCGGCGCTTGCCGCACAAAGCCGAGCGCCATTCCGCGCGGGGCAATGGTGATCGAGGATACCGACCCCGGCTTCACCAACTCGCCCACCACCGCGTGCCCGCTTTCATGGATGGCCACCCGGAACAGCTCGCTGCGATTTAAGTGACGGTCTAACCGCTCACCCAAAAGGACCTTGTCGATGGCCGCCTTAAAGTGATCCTGGCGAATGGCCATGGCGTGTTCGCGCATAGCCAAAATAGCGGCCTCATTACACACGCTTTCCAAATGCGCCCCTGAAAAGCCAAATGTTTCTTGGGCGATGCGCCCTAAATCGACGCCAACATCGAGCGGCTTATTGCGCGTGTGCAGCATCAAAATGGCTTCGCGAGCAGCCCGATCGGGCAAATCTACCCGCACCGTTCGGTCGAAACGGCCAGGGCGCAGCAACGCCGGATCAATGAGATCGGCCCGGTTGGTGGCCGCCATGACCAGTACGCGGATATCGTCGTCCGTGTTGATCCCGTCCATTTCCACTAAGAGTTGATTGAGGGTTTGGTCATACTCCAAATGACTATGATGCTGTCCACGGCGTCCCGCCATGACTTCAATCTCGTCGATAAAGATAATGGCGGATTCTAAACCTTCGCGACGGGCAGCCTGCCGCGCATCTTGAAATAACTGACGAACGCGTTGGGCGCCAACCCCGGCATACATTTCCACAAATTCCGAACCGGAGGCGGAGAGAAACACCGAATCCGTGTAGTTGGCAGCAGCCTTGGCCAATAAGGTTTTTCCCGTACCGGGAGGCCCTGTCAACAAAATCCCTTTGAGGGGGCGGATGCCGAGTCGTTGAATGTCATCAGGTCGCAACACGAACTCTAGCGCTTCGATCAACTCGTTTTTGGCGGTGTTTTGACCACCAATGTCTTGAAACGTGATGGCTGACCGAGTGCCAAAAGTCACGCGGCTGCGCGGCCCCCAGTTGATGCGCGACATAAATCCGGTGAAAAATAACGCCGCGCCCAATCCTGCTAACAACAGCAACGGCCAAATATCAACGCCCTGAATGCCTAAAAAGATGAGGACGGCCAGCGCCACGCCCACGGCCACTTCCTTAAGCACGGCTCACCCCTCCAATTGTTAGCGGCAAAACGTCGTAAAGGACATCGCGGCCGTCTCGAAAGGTCAAGTACAAGTGATGGGTTCCTAACTCTACACGGGCAGATACGTGGTCTCGTTGCGCCATACTGAGAATCGTGTTCTTCATGGCCACAAATTGTCCGGTTGCTTCGCCCTGGGCCACCACAAAGGCCACATTTTCGGCTAAAGTGGTCAAAGTCGTGTCCGGATGACTGACCACCACGATGCGGGCAGGTGGATGGCCTAACAACCGGGTCGCGGATTGGCTGACCGCTTGATACACGGCCATGAGATCGGCATCCGGGGCGAGCGTCACTGTCACCGCATTCTCCTTCACGCTGGCCTGGCGCACTCCCGTAATTGCCCCCAAACTGGTCAAGAGCGGCGACTTCACGGCCAGAGACTGGTATAGGCGCTGGCCCAGAAACAGGACGCCTAAAGTCATCACCATTGCCATGACTGTCACCACCACTTGCTTGACCGACACTTTCATAAGACCTGCCTCCCGCCGATGGTTCCGTCGCGACGCAGTATAACATAAAGAACGCGGCCTAGGCCGCGTCAATGGTTGTCTCGCTTGGCAATCCCTGCCGCATCAGAAGTCAATGGCATGCCACATTCGGCGTAGATAGTCGATCCCTGTTCCTAGCGTGAGTACCAAGGATACAGCGAGCAACAGATGGGGACCCCAACCCGAAAAGACACTGGATGCCCCAACCGCCACTAGTTGGCTCAGGGTCTTGAACTTGGCACCAACGCTAGCCGGCAGTGTCGCCCCCGGGCGCAACACCGCCCTCAGGGTGCTGACTCCCAGTTCACGGGCTAGCACGAAAAAAAACCACCAGACGCTGAGGCGATGATCGCCGACCAGCACGCTGGCCCCACCGAGAACCAATAACTTATCAGCAAAGGGGTCAACATAGGCACCAAAGCGACTGGTTTCATGCCGATAACGCGCAATCCGTCCGTCCGCATAGTCGGTGATCGCGAGCACCACAAACAACGCCAACCCCGCCCACCGCCAGACGGTGGCGTTTGCCCCCCAACACACCATCACCAGGGGGACAAACACGATGCGGCTTATAGTGAGGGCGTCTTGTATCCTCACTGACCTAATTCCGCCAAGAGATCGTAGCCGCGAACTCCGACGATGCGCGCGGGGACAATGGCCCCTACGGGATAGCGTCCCTTGATGTACGTCACGCCGTCTATATCCGGCGCGTCCATCGCCCCGCGCCCCACGCTGACCGAGTCTCCGGTTTCTTCAATGAGGATGGGCACCGTGCGGCCAATATGCCGACCCCGTATGGCTTCCACCAGGTTTCGCTGGCGCGCCATCACCTCACGTCGCCGCTTCTCCTTGACGTGAGCGGGCACCGGGTCCCCATAAGGCTCTGCGCGCGTACCCTCTTCAGGCGAATAGGTAAAGACGCCCACATGGTCAAATCGCATGGTCTCCACAAATTCCAGTAAGGCCGCATGATGTTCTTCCGTTTCGCCCGGAAAACCGACAATGAACGTGGTGCGCAATGTGACGTCTGGCAGCGCGTCGCGGATCATGCCGATCACGCGTTCTGTCTTATCCCGCCGAAAAGGTCGCCCCATCCGCCGCAGTAAGTCTGGGTGCGCATGCTGTAACGGCATATCTAGGTAAGGGGCAACCACCGGCAAATCCCGCATAGCGCGGACGAGATCCGGCGTAATTTGGGTCGGATAGCTGTACATGAGGCGCACAAACACCAAGTCTGGGATTTCCTGCAAGGCATACAGCAACATTGGCAACGCAGGATGCCCATAAAGGTCGTGGCCCCAAATGGTGGAATCTTGGGCAACTAAGATGAGCTCGCGGACCCCGTCGGACACGAGTTGGCGGGCCTCCGAGACAATATCTTGAAGCGGCCGGCTACGGTATCCCCCGCGCATTTGCGGAATCGCACAAAACGCACAGGTGTGGTCGCAACCCTCGGCAATTTTAAGATAACTGGTATAAAACGGGGTGGTGAGCTTGCGCCGCGAGGTCCGACCGCTCACCGGCATTTCTCCCCAAAAATGCGGCCGCTGTCCCTGAAGAGCGCCCTCAACCGCTTCCACGATCCGCTGAAATTCCCCGGTGCCCACCATGGCGTCAACTTCTGGCAGTTGATTCCATAGCGTATCTTGATAGCGTTGGGATAAGCAGCCGGCCATCACCAAGGCCTTCAGTTGCCCCTGTTCGCGATACCGGTTCATTTCCAAAATCGTGTCAATCGATTCTTGCTTGGCGGCTTCGATGAATCCGCAGGTATTGACAATGAGCACGTCGGCGTTTTCTGCCGACGACGTCAGTTCATAGCCCGCCTCTTCCAGTAGACCTAACATGACTTCCGAATCCACACGGTTTTTGGGGCAGCCAAGACTGACCATGCCCACCTTTACTGGCAATCCGATCACCTCGCGGATATCATAGCCTACCCCTGGGGGAAAATAAAGCGACCACTGAACAGTCGATGAGCGCTGCGGCGCCACGACATGGTTAGGCCACTATGCTACGACAAGGAGAGGTGTTCATGCGCACGAAATGGGGCCATCTGGCCGTGTGGCGCCGATGGTTAGCTATCGTAGCAACGTTCCTGGGCTTGGGCCTCACCGGCCTCCCCGCCTATCCCCCTACTGCCATTGCAGCAACGTTACCAGCAGCCGACCGCTATTCGCTGCGCGACGTCGTCACCGATCAGAAGGTGGCGGCTCTGACCTTCGATATCTCGTGGGGCACGGTCATGCCGGAGAAAGTCTTTAACCTCTTAAAGCGCGACCATGTTGCGGCGACATTTTTTGTCTCCGGGCCTTGGGCACGGCAAAACGCATCATTGGTGAAAGCCTTTGCGCAATCCGGCTATGAAGTCGAGTCCCATGGTTGGGCGCACGTGAACTACACTGGCCTGAGCAATCAAGGGGTGCAAGACAATATTCTCAAGGCAGACCGCGTGATTTCCGATATCACCGGAAAGCATCCGACATTTGTCCGTCCGCCCAACGGCGACTTTAGTCCCCGCACGATTCAGGCAACCAAGGCCATCGGTTACACGACAGTAACCTGGGGCACCGATTCCTTAGATTGGATGAATCCGGGCGTCTCCACCATTATTCACCGCGTGGTCAGCCGCATTCACCCCGGGGATATTGTGCTCTTGCATGCGTCTGACACCTGCAAGCAAACGGACTTAGCGCTGCCGGCCATTGTGCGCGAGTTGCACGCTAAGGGGTATCGTTTGGTCACCCTCAGCACGCTATTGAAAGAAGGCACCCCCAATTATCGCGGCTGAGGATGAAACACCTTAGCCGCTAGTCGTTGCCACCAGGGTTTCTTGGCAATGGCTACCGCCGGATATAGTCCCACCGTCTTGACCGGTTGCCCAGCCACGAGGACATGATAAAAACCCACGCGGTCTCGGGGTGAAAGGGGAGCGCTCAATTTCGACGGCAGCGCCAGCACCACGGCCGCGTTTTCCCCTTGCGGCACGTCGATCCAGAGGGTTCGATGGGCCACAATGGCCACTGTGGCTAGGCGCCCGTCCTCAACCGTGCGGTGTACGAGCACATGGTACGCGGTGATGATGCGTTCGGGCCGCCAGGCCTGAAAGCCCCAATTGAGCAAGCGGCTCGCATCATCCCAGCGATCCGGACTATTTAATACCACCGCAATTAATTGCCAGTGATCGCGCGTGGCGGAGGCCACCAGGCATTTTCCGGCCGCCGAGGTCGTACCCGTCTTAACGCCATCGGCACCAGGAAAGCTGTATAGTAACTGATTGGTGGTGTGAATGGTCCGCGTTCGCGATGACCGCTGTTCCGTAATGGTGGCTTCCGGGGATTTGACAATCTCTTGAAATAACGGCTGCTGCAACGCGGCCCGTGCAATGAGCGCGAGATCATACGCCGAACTGTAGTGTCCTGGCCGAGTTAGGCCATGCGGATTTTCGAAGGAGGTATTAAACGCGCCAAGCTCTTGGGCCTTGACATTCATCCAGGCCACAAACCGTTCGACGGAACCCGCATCGCTCTCTGCCAACGCGACAGCCGCATCATTGCCGGATCGCAAGAGCAACCCTTTTAACAGGTCGAGCCGCGTATATGCTTCGCCTTGGCGCACGTGCAACGACGAGCCAGGGGTGGCATCGGCCCTGGCCGATACCTTGACCCGCTGATTTAAATGGCCGTGGCTAATCACCACCAGCGCGGTCATCATCTTTGTCAGCGAGGCTGGGTCGAGTTGAAGAAACGCATGCTTTTCATAGAGAATGGTGCCAGTCCGGGCGTCCATGACAATCGCCGCCCGAGCCCCGACCGCCGGAGATACTGGCGGTACTGACGCTGCCCTGCACGGCGCGCTGCACAGCGCGCTCCCAATAGCAAATACAGTGATCGTCCAGCGGGCCCTGTGACATGCCACGGCTTGGCCACCTCCACCGAGTTAGCCATAGCATATCCGAGGCGCGTTAAGATATGTGCCGAAAGGTCACAGTGAGTACGTGGATGGTCGGATCTGGCAAGGACACTGCGGTTCCGTTCACCGTGAGGTTGACAAAGCGCGTGCCAAATTTCAAGGCCACGCTGTGAGTGGCAGAAATCGCCAGACGTTGACCCGCCGTATAGACGTGTCCGTACGGGTTACTCGTCGCCCCGTTGATCCATTCTTCCGTCCAACAAGGGCCGGTAAAGGTCACCGTCACGCTAACGGGAGTCTGATTGACCGAGTACATTAATTGGCCGGTGGCAGGGTTATTTGCGGCCAGACGCACCGTGGCAATCGGCGGAGCTGATGGGTGATGCGCGTGATGAGACGCGATGGATCGCGGGCGCGTTGGCCCCCGAGGAGCTTTGACATGATGGTGATGCGGGACTGGGCGGTGGGTCGGCGCCACCGCATCATGGCTAGGCGCCTTCGGCAATTTATAAAGCCCAATGGCAAACAGGGCAGCTAGGACAATCGCCGCTCCCCAGACCGACCGACTCGAGACCCGTGGTTCTGGGCTCGAGGGACGGAGGCCTCGCGCGCTTCGGCGGGAACGTGACGAACCCTGGGGCCGCATTTTGGCCTTGGCCAAGCGGCGCTCCCGGCGGCTCGGCACCGACGGTAAGCGCGCACTGTCTTTGGCTGCTGGCGCGGTGCGCTGGATCAGGCGCTTACGGTATTCCACCAGTGCGTCGGCGTCCAATTCTAAATAACGGGCGTAACTACGCAAAAACCCAAGCCCGTACACGTCTCCCGGCAATTTATCCCACGCGTCCGCTTCCAACGCTTCCAGATACTCCACACGGATGTGTAAGGCCTCGCTCACCTCACGTAAGGTGAGCCGGCGCCCCTGGCGCGATTGCCGCAGATATTCGCCTATACTCATCGCCTCGTCACTCAATGGGTACCCTCCTTTCGTCTAGACATTAGTTCATCATGGCCAGACGCGATTCAGGGTGCGGGCGAACGGAATCGTTTCCCGTACATGGTCAAGGCCGCACACCCAGGCCACCACCCGCTCGACCCCCATGCCAAAACCACTGTGAGGCACGGATCCATACCGTCGCAAGTCTAGGTACCAGGAATAGTGGTCCGGATCCATGTTATGGTCTTTCATCCGCTGCAGCAAGAGGTCGAGGTCGTGAATGCGCTCGCTGCCGCCCACAATTTCTCCATAACCCTCCGGGGCTAACAGGTCGGCAGCCAGGACCACCTCTGGTCGAGCGGGGTCGGGTTGCATGTAAAAAGCCTTAATGGTACTCGGAAAGTGCGTTAAGAACACGGGGCGGTCGAACATTTCCGCCAATGCCGTCTCATGCGGCGCCCCTAAGTCTTCTCCCCAGGTTAACGGCAACCCCACCGCGCGTAACCGCTCTAAGGCCTCGTCATAAGTAATGCGGGGGAACGGCGGTTCTACCCGTGACAACCGCTCGGTATCGCGACCGATGGTTTTGAGTTCCGCAGACATATGTTGCAGCACATCTTGCACCACAAAGCTCACGAGTAATTCTTGCCACGCCAGGTTTTCTTCAAACTGGCAAAAGGCGATTTCGGGTTCGACCATCCAAAATTCCATTAAATGCCGACGCGTTTTGGATTTTTCGGCCCGAAAGGTGGGACCAAACGCATACACGCGTCCTAGGGCCATGGCCAATGCTTCCATGTAGAGTTGGCCCGACTGGGATAAATACGCGGGTTCTCCAAAATAGTCGAGGGAAAATAGCGTGGTGGTGCCTTCGGCCGCCGCTGGCGTGATAATCGGCGGATCCGCCAAGATGAAGCCATGGTCGTCGAGAAAGCGGCGGATGGCCTGAATAATGCGTGCGCGAATGCGCAAGATGGCGGCCTGTCGGGGGCTTCGCACCCAAAGGTGGCGGTGCTCCATCAAAAAGTCTACCCCGTGCGCTTTGGGTTGAATGGGGTAATGCGGACTCGGCGCAAGGCGTACGAGCTCCACCGCATCGACCTCGACGCCTGACGGCGCGCGGGGGTCGGAGCGCACCGCCCCCTCAATGGTGAGGGCACACTCTTGTTCCAGTTCCTCGAGGTTCTCGAGACCCCGCCAGACCGTTTTACCCGCACGCACGACTACTTGCACTTCGCCTGTCCCATCGCGCACGACGAGGAAATGAATTTTCCCGGACGACCGAAAATGGGTCAACCATCCCTGTAGGATTACCGTTTCTCCGACATGATCCGATAATTCACGAATGCTGACGGTGGACATTACCGCGTCTCCTTCAACATCAGGTTGCGAAAGATCACGAGCCGTTGGATCTGGTTGGTGCCCTCGTAAATCTGGGTAATCTTAGCATCGCGCATCATGCGTTCCACTGGGTAGTCGCGGACATAACCATACCCGCCAAACAACTGCACCGCATCGGTGGTGACGCGCATCGCCGTGTCCGAACACATGAGTTTCGCCATCGCGGAAAACCGGGTGACCTCGGGCGATGACGTGGCCTCAAACCCTGCGGAATCCACGATGGCGCACGCCTTGTAGAGAAGCTGCCGACTGGCTTCAATACTCGTTTCCATATCGGCGAGCATAAACTGAATGGCCTCCTGCTCTATCAGCGGACGGCCAAATTGATGCCGCGCCTTTAAGTGTTCAAGCGTCACGTCTAGAGCCCCTTGGGCGATACCTAGCGCTTGCGCGGCAATTCCCGGGCGCGTACGGTCCAAGGTGCGCATGGCAATCTTAAACCCGTCCCCTTCCTCGCCCAAACGGTGGGAAGCCGGGACCCGCACCTGATCAAATTGCAACATGGCTGTCTGCGATCCACGAATGCCCATCTTGTCTTCGATCCGGCCCACCGTCAGGCCTGACGACTCTCCATCAACGACAAATGCCGACATGCCGCGCACGCCCTGACCGGGATCGGTGGTGGCGAACACCACCAGGGTCTTGGCCAACCCGCCGTTGGTGATAAAGACCTTGGTCCCGGTTAAGCGATATTCGTCCCCTTCGCGAATCGCCCGCGTCTGGACGCTGCCGGCATCCGATCCAGCTTCCGGTTCGGTCAGGGCAAAGGCGGCCAGCTTGCGTCCGCTGGCGATGTCGGGAATAAATTGGGCCTTTTGTTCGGCGCTGCCCGCAATTAAGATCGGCATCGCCCCCAGATGCTGGGCTGCAATAATGAGACTCGAGGTCGCGCACACGCGCGCAATCTCCTCGACCGCCAGGCAAAATGTCAGGAGATCCGCGCCGCCACCGCCGAGTTCCTCCGGCATGCCTACACCGATTAAGCCGTATTCTGAAAAAAGTGCCGCAATATCCCACGGAAACGCTCCCGAACGATCGATCTCGGCAGCCCGGGGCGCCACGCGTTCGATGGCCAAGCGGCGCACTGTCTGCCGGAACAATTCCTGCTCATCAGTTAACGCATAGTTTATGCTTTTCATGACTCCTATTGACCCCTTTAGCACAGCGCAGCGGCCTGGGGCTGCCAACGCTTTCCTGTGTTTTACCCTCGATGCGTCATTCTTGTCGGTAACTTCCATGATACAATAATTCTCAAGAGGTGACTTCCCATGCCCAGTCGCGAGACGTTTTCGATGTCGTTAATAGTGGTGCCGCAAGTCGTATTCCCGGGCATCATCTCGTCGGTCTGGGTGAGGCCCAAAGCGCTAGGGAGTCTGATTCGCCTTGCAGTCTCTCAGGACCATAGCCTCGTGTTTGCCTTGGAGCGGGCCGATCGTGAACCGGCGACGGTAGCGACGGTGGGCCGTGTCCTCGAAATGATAGAGCAAGCTGAGGCTTGGCAGTTGGAGGTCGCAGGCATCCAGCGCACCCACATCCTGTCTTACCGGCACCAAGGGAGCGCCATGGTGGGACAATTTCGTTACGCGAACGAAGCGGAAGAATCCATCCCGCCCCTGCTCTTGGAAGAGGCGTGGGCCTTAGCGTCCGAGCTGTGGGCAACGGTCAATGAGTCGGGGAGCCGGGTGATTCTCCCCCAAAGCGCCCCTCTTTTATCGTACTGGATTGCGGCTCATATTCCGTTAAACGCGGCGACACAACAGGAGTTGTTGGAAATTCCAACCAGTCGCGGGCGCTTGGCTAAGGAAATCTCGCTCATGCGCACGTTGTTAGATGGGCTAAGAACGGAGCACAGCGGCTAAGAGCCATGAACGACAATATCTTCCAACATCGGCAACAACACTTCGTTTATCCAATACGCCCAATAGCGCCAATCGCTGTGAACGCGATCAAACCGGCTTGACCGAACCCAGTCGCTCATCGCGATGGGCGCGAGCCCGTACACGATAACGCTGATGTTTCCGGGATGGGCCTGGGTGGGCCATTCCACGTGCACTTCAATGATGTCCTGCCATCGGACCACCCACAGCCCGGGCTGAGAGGCCCACCGCCATAGCGTCCAGCCAGGGCGCAGACGCAGCCGGCGCGGGGCGTTGCCGACGAGCACGGGCCACGACCTCTGCACCAATTGCCCAACAATCTTATCGCGATATTGGTAGCTCAATGCTTCTTGGCAGAGGGAGGTCCAGCGCTCAATGCCGTGGGTGGCTCGGATCAGCGGACGGATTTGTAAGATGGGAATGCGCCGGCGCTCGCCTTGCAATATTTTCCAAGAGGATGGCGTCAGATCATGACGCGGAGAGTACGTCGCCTCCAAGCGGCTGCCCCGCTGAACGCGGCGCAAAGTCATGACCGTGGACCAGTCCGCATTCCATTCGGGAATCATCCAGCTCATCTGCGCCCTGACATGGCGGGGTTCGGGCAAGGTTTGGAGAAAGGATAGCCAATGGCCACCGGCTGGCTGGCCGACCACCAGATCGCAGCTGACAAAGCGCGCTTTGATGCCTAAGAGTTGTTCGCGGGCAAGCGGCAGCTCCTGGCGCCACTGGACTCGCACGGGACGCGCTCCCAAGCGCTGGACCAGTTTGACCCAAAGCGTCACTAAGGATCCCTCAGGATCACCGATCAACGTCCATTCGTCCCAGCCGGTCATCCATGATCGCTGTTCGGAAATTAGCTCATCGAGTTTGACTGCATGTTGGAGTCGACCCTCGGCCCACCATTCCAATTCGTCATGCGGAGACCAACTCGCCGGATCCCAGACATCTTCCACAATAGCCCACAACCATGAGGCTCGCGCGGCCCGCAAAGTAATTTGCGTCGGCGTCCATCCCACCCAGGCATCCTCGCCGCAAGGAATCCAGACGCGCTCCGGACCCAATTCCGCCAAAAATTCCACTAAGTATTGCCAGGTCACGGCTGCCTCCATAGGATCCAACCAGGCATCAATGAGGAGCGGCTGAGACTGGTACGACAGCCACGGCTCCAAACTCCTAAGGCCGCGGGATCGCAAAACGATGCGACGGTCTGCCACCAGTTTACCTTCAGCGGCCAGCCATTCTTCGGTCGACACGGCATCGTGCCAAAATGAGCGCACATGAGTGCGCGGAGCCTCAGAAAATTGTGCCAGGTAACGCATCACTACCAACCTCACTATTGATTGCTCTATCATAGCCGATTTTTCTAGGGCACACACGCCGTCAACGAAAAAACTGTCGTGGTGGTGGTCGTTAACCACCGTCTGCCGGCTGCTGCCTTTGTCGACTTCAGGGAGATTTGGAGCCATCTGATCGGGAGGCGCCGCCACTTACCGCAGTCGCCTGACACGCGCGCGAACACCGCCGAGACCGCGAGCGGGGTTTCTGCCTTTGCCCGGCATCGGCCGAGAACCTGGTCGGAAGACGCTCCGTGCGTCGGGATCATCGTCCCGATAGGGTTTGCCGCTAAAAGACGGTCTCAAGGCTGGTCAGGCCCCGGCACACGCGCCAATGGCGCACGTGCCCTGAGCGATGGGTCAGGCGTCCCGCGACCAAGTAGCCCGTTTCATGCGGCCGCCGACTCAGGCGCTTTGATCCCCGCCAAACGGACCGCTCGCATATGCGGGGCATGGGTGCCAGGCCTCATTGAAAGCGGCGATGTCATATCAAGGCAACATTGGTGGCGGGGAGGATTGGCCGCCCAGTTATGGGGAAAATACTCTTCATCGCTCGCCGGCCAGCAGAGCCATGACCAGCGCGCCGGCCTAGCAGCCGGGGCAGTGGCGCCCGCGCAGCGCGAAAACGAATCCCCGCGCTTTCGCGCCGGGGAGAACATCAATGCGGCGTGACAATGCGTCGGTAATCCGAACGCGGCCCCACGCTTGGAGCCGCGCCCGCTTATCGGCTCAAGAGGGTGCCGACGTACTGCAAAATCGCCTGACTACACTCGGCGCAATAGCCGTCGTGTTCCATCAGTCGTGCCGCCACATCGTTCAGCTTCTTGAGTTGTTCTTCATCTGGAGTCCGCGTCGACGTGGTCACTTTGACCACATTTTTGAGGTCGTTGAATAACTTTGCCTCGATGGCCTGCTTTAGTCCGCTATGCGAACGGTAATCAAAGCGCTGACCGTGGCGCGCCAAGGTGGAAATGCGAATGAGAATTTCTTCCCGAAATGCGCGTTTGGCGTTCTCGGTAATGCCAATTTGTTCCTCGATAGAACGCATCAATTTTTCGTCAGGCTCCACCTCTTCATCGGTGATGGGATCGGTGAGCTTCGTTTTGTTGACATAGGCCTCCGCGTTGTCTAGGTAGTTATTGAGCAACGCCTGGGCGGACTCCTCAAACGAGTAGACAAAGGCCTTTTGCACCTCGGTTTTTGCCATCTCGTCAAATTCTTTGCGCGTTTCGTAAATCAGGTTCAACAACCGCTCGCGCTCATCCTCGCTAAGCCCCGTATGCTGTTCCAACCCATCTTTGAGGGTTTTTAACGCGTCGAGCGGATTAATGCACTTGACGCCTGGCTTGACCAACGCGGTCGACAAACGATTAATGACGTAGCGGGGCGAAATGCCGTCCATCCCTTCCATGGGAAACTCGTCGTGGAGTTCGCGCACATCCTTGGCGGTGTAGCCTTCGACCGATTCGCCGTCGTACAGCCGCATTTTCTTTATAAGCGACATGCCCTGCTTCTTCGATTCCTTGAGTCGCGACAGCACGGCAAACATGCTCGCCACGCGCAGTGTGTGCGGGGCCAGATGGACATCGCGCAGTCCTGACTCGCGAATCAGCTTGTCGTAAATTCGCATCTCATCGGACACTTTGAGGTTATAGGGAACTCTGACCAAAATCATGCGATCGCGCAACGCTTCGTTCTTCCGATTTTCGACAAAACGCAGGTACTCGCTTTCGTTGCTGTGACTCACGATGACTTCATCGGCATAAATCATGGCAAATCGGCCGGTTTTAATGTTTTGCTCTTGGGACAGCGTTAGCAAGCCATAGAGAAACTTCTCGTCGCTTTTCAGCATCTCAATAAATTCCATGAGGCCGCGGTTGGCAATATTCAGCTCCCCGTCAAAGCGATAGGCACGGGGGTCGGACTCGGACCCGTATTCGCCAATGGTGGCCAAGTCGATCGATCCGGTGAGTTCGCTAATGTCCTGACTTTTCGGATCGCTAGGGGAAAAGGTCCCAATGCCCACGCGGTTTTTTTCCGAAAACACGATGCGCTCGACCGGCACGCTGTCAATTTGCCCCTGGTAAACCTCCTCCAGCCGCTGGCGACACACCGGACACAAGTCTCCCTCAATGTAAATGTGGTACTCGCGCTCAACCTCCGGGCGCAGCGCGTCGGGAATCAAGTGAAGGGGTTCTTCGTGCATGGGACAGTCACGAATCGCGTAGGTCGCGCCGGCTTCGGTACGCGAGTACGATTCCAACCCGCGTTTGAGGAGCGCGACGAGCGTGGACTTTCCGCCCCCAACCGGACCCATCAATAACAAGATGCGCTTACGCACTTCCAGCCGCTGTGCCGCCGAATGGAAGTACTCGACCAGCTGCTCTAACGCGTGGTCCAACCCAAAAATTTCCCCATCGAAAAATCGATAGCGGCGCGTGCCGTCGGGTAGCTCGTCAACGCCTTGCTCGGCAATCATGTCGTATATACGCGCATGAGAAAGCCGGGCAATCCGCGGCTCTTCGCGCACGCGATTAAAGTATTCGCGAAAGGTACCGTGCCACTTTAGTTCGCTTTCTTGACTTTGAAAGGCTTTCAGGCGTTCCCACAAATCCATGAGATGTCCCTCCTTTTGCGATCCCTCGCGTGTTGTCCAGGGGCTGTTGCACACGAGCCTGGTTCGGAGTCGGAGCGTGCCTACAGCGCCACCTTGCTGTCTACCTTGCCGTCGTAACTAAGGACTAAGCGCTTGCCCTCCAGTCGGGTTTCCAAATGCACGGGGCGCCCCCAAATTTGTTGGACATAGTGCAGCGTACGCTCCGCGTAGGGAATGTCTAAGTCCAGACCTTCGTGTCGATGGATCAAATACAGTTCGCCGCGCTGATTAAAATCCCCGTCGTTGACATGAATCACGGGGATACCGCCGTGCACCAATTCGTTAATCAGCTGGTGCCGCACCGATTCCCATTGCCGACTTTTGACGACAATCTGGTCCTGATCTCTGCCGTACACGAAGAAGTTGAGGTCTCGCGCTACAGACTCGGTGAGATAGTTACGCACAAACGAGACGTCGTCGTCGACGGTACGCGCCAAAAAGATGGCGTCCCGCCCTTCACGGCGTTCAAGATCGGAAAAAATCGCGTATCCCAGCGCGTAGGGGTTCACCTGGTAGGGCGACGGCGCCGTGACCTGGCTATGCAGGCGCGCAAAATCCACGTAATCATCGTCGCTCAAGGCCAGCGTGCGCATCAGGGTCACGTGCCAATAGCTGGCCCATCCTTCGTTCATAATCTTCGTCCGAATCTGCGGCCATAAATAAATCATTTCATCCCGCACCATGCCAATAATGTCGCGTTGCCAATCCTCTAATTGCCGACTTTCGGTCATCAAAAACAGCAACAGGTCATCCGCCTCTTCAGTTTCCGGCTTTACCTGGCGCGCCGGGAGATCGCGGGGACTCCAGTCCCAATCAGCGAAGGAGGCCGTGCGCGATGCGGGCCGCGCTTGGCCTGGCGCCCGTGCTGGCGTCACCGGACTCGGGGGACTCACGTGCTCTTCGATGGCGAGCACCGCATCCAGAAACCGCTCCACCGTCTCACGACCGACGTCAAACTCGTATTGGCGCACGCGTTCAGCGTGCTGGGCAACCACGTCGACCACATCGGGCATCGTGTGCTGAAACAAGTGATTGTGGCGAAAGAAGTCCACATGACCCATCACGTGGCAACGCACGAAGGTGTTCTCCAGCTCTGAGTTCGTGTCCAGTAAAAACGCGTAAGCCGGATTTGAGTTAATCACCATCTCGTAGAGTTTGTTCAGTCCGTAGTCGTAGCGCGTCTTCATCGCGTGATAGGCCTTGCCGTACGTCCAGTGTGACATGCGGCCGGGAATGAGGTAGGCCGCATACTGATAGAGAACTGAGGCTGGCACGCTTTCAAAGACTACGGGGTATGGGTCGAGGCCCCAGTCCTTGGCCAATTGCCACAATTCGTCATCCGTCGGATAGCGCTTGTTCATGGCTAACCTCCTTGCCGCGGAAAGAAGGTCTTGAGCGCCGGATAGACATCTTGCTTTTGGGTTATGGTCACCATCTTGAAACGGGGATGCTGCACGCGGCTAAAGGCCGACATCAAGGTGCTGGTATAGCCGCCCTCGCGGATTTCCCCGTAGCCAAAGACGTTCACAAGCGGCAGCATGGCTTGCAGCAATTCGACCGTTCGCCGGTTATCGGCGTCCGACCAGTTGTCGCCGTCTGAAAAATGAATAGGATAAATATTCCACCGCTCGGGGGGATAGCGCGAGTGAATAATTTCATCACACAATTGGTAAACTGACGAAACTTTGGTTCCCCCGCTCTCCCCTAGTTGAAAGAATTCTTCCTCACTGACCTCCCGTGCCTGGGTATGATGGACTAAAAAGACCACCTCCACCGCTTGATATTGGGTGCGCAGAAACTTTAACATCCAAAACGCAAAGGTGCGCGCCATGAGTTTCTTGAAATCGCCCATTGATCCGGAGATATCGCGCATCGCAATCACCACGGCGTGATCCTGCGGCTGCGGCTCGTCAATCCAGGTCTTAAACCGTAAATCCTGTTCGCGCCAGCGGCCGACACGGGGGCGGCCCGCCCGCGCATTGCGCAAGAGATTCTCCTTGAGGCTTTTCCGCTTGTCGAGGTTACCCATCAATCCTTTAGGGCGAATGTCCTTGAAAATCCAGGTGGGCTCCGGTGTGTTCGAGAGCGGTTTTGGCTTTAAGTACGGCAAACCCAGCTCACTAAATAAGAGACCCGCAATGTCTTCCCACGTTACCTCTGCCTCCAGGTAGTCAACGCCCGGCACATCACCAGGCTGTTGACCGCGCCCTGGCCCAGCACCGCGTTGACCATCGGGCACGTGTCCCAACACATCGCCCGGTTGGTGTTGACCGTGGTCCTGACCCACGCGATCACCTTGCCACGGGTGAAAGCGAAATTTGTATTGTTCTAGCGATCGAATGGGAACCTTGACCACGCGCTTGCCGTCGGAGGCAATAATACTCTCATCTGAGACCAAATCGCCCAACCGATCTCGTAATGCTTCTTTAATTTTTTCCAAATGCCGACGTTGGTCGATGGCACCGCGCCGTTCAAGTGACCAATCGGGTACGAACCCAGCCATGATGGACACCTCCCGTCTGGTGAGAGTAATCCATCCTATGCTGGATCCCTCGCAATTTTGCTTAAGAGCGGCAAAAATTGCGCCTGTCCGCCGTCAGTCGCCACGGTTAGAGGCGAGGTAGTGGCTAACCCTCGAGGGAACCGTCTGAAGGACTGTCCAGCATGCGCTGAAAGGCTTCGGGGGTCAAATAAACGTCGCGGGGACGCGCACCGTCAGCAGGGCCAATAATGTGCTGCTGTTCCATTTGGTCAATTAAGCGTGCCGCGCGGCTGTATCCTACGCGCATGCGCCTTTGGAGCATGGACGTCGACGCTTGTCGACTTTCGACCACCAGGCGCACCGCATCTAAGAAGAGGGGATCGGTCTCATTGGCCACGGGAGGATCGTCATTGGCCGTGGAAAACTCAATGACAGCATCGTGAGGCAGAGGAGCATAGTGTTCTCTTAAAAACTTGACCACCAGTTCGGTCTCTTTTTCAGACACAAAGGCCCCCTGAATGCGCAAAGGCTTGGGAGCACCCACGGGGGCATACAGCATGTCGCCTCGTCCCATGAGTTTTTCGGCGCCTGCCATATCTAAAATGGTGCGCGAATCCACTTGGCTGGAGACCGCAAAAGCAATGCGCGAGGGAATGTTGGCTTTGATGGTACCGGTAATCACGTCCACCGAGGGCCGCTGGGTCGCCACCACCAAATGCAGCCCGGCTGCCCGCGCCATTTGCGCCAGGCGGGCAATCGACTCCTCCACATCTTGCGGCGCCACCATCATGAGATCCGCCAGTTCGTCGATCACGATCACAATGTAAGGCAGTGGCTCCCGCGCGACCTGATTGTAGCGGGTCACATCCCGCACCTGTTCGCTGGCAAACAGCCGGTAGCGGTGTTCCATTTGTTGCACCGCCCAGCGCAGAGCCCCCGCGGCTTTCTTTGGATCGGTCACCACGGGCGAAATCAAATGGGGGATGCCGTTATAGGTCGACAATTCGACGACCTTGGGGTCAATCAGTAAGAGTTGCACCACGTCGGGACTGGACCGATACAAAAGGCTCGTAATGAGCACATTCACGAGCACGCTTTTGCCGGAACCCGTCGCGCCGGCGACTAACAAATGCGGCATTTGGTCCAATCGCGCCACGACCGGCGCCCCCGCAATATCCCGCCCTAACGCGACTAACAGCGGTGAATCGGACTCGGCAAATGGCGCACTTTCCAGGACCTCGCGCAACAACACGGTGGCAATTTGGTCATTGGGGACCTCGATGCCAATGGCCGACTTGCCGGGAATTGGCGCCTCAATGCGGACCCCCGTGGCTGCCAGGGACAACGCGATGTCGTCAGCGAGGTTCACGATGCGAGACACTTTCACCCCAGGGGGTGGGACAATTTCAAAACGGGTGACCGCAGGCCCCTGGCTGACATCACTCAGCTTGACGTCAATGCCAAACTGCCGCAAGGATTCCACCAGGACCCGTCCGCGCTCTTCGGCGCTCGGTCCCCGTGGATTATTGCGCACCGTGGAAGGCGCCGTCAGTAGGGCTAGCGGAGGCGGAAGGTACGGATTCGGTCCCCGGGAAATCGCGGGCGGCTGCCGATGCGAAGGCTCTGGGGCGATCTCCTGCACCGCTTCCCCTTTATCTTCCACCTCGGGTTGAATCAGGGATCGCTGCGGGCGTGGGCGCTTGGTCTCGGCTCGCTCGCGCGCTGCCGGCGGTGCAGGCGGCCTCATCACCTCCTCGGCTTCAGGATAGACCCAATCTTTCAAAATCCGGCCTACCGTTTGACCCCGGTTAGCGAGCCACCGCCCGGCGAGCCAGGAGCCCTGGAGGAGCACTCGTGCGCCCTGCCGCACGCTGCCCCCAGTCAGCAACATGGTCCCCAGCACCAGCAACAACACCCCAAAGATCGCGCTGCCTGGTCGGCCCAACACGATGGCTGCCCACCCTAACAGGTGGGTCCCAATCCAGCCGCCCCACGCTGCTCCGCCAAAACCCATCAGAAGCGCCCCACCCAGGTAGAGGAGCCCCGCTCCCCAGGCACGAGGCTCGCGACTCAACGTGGGCCGCGCATAAATTCTTAAAAGGCCGCTCACCATAATCGCCAACGGCACCAGCCAGGCCAAGATACCGAAGATAACCACAAGGCCGCGGCCCAAATCCCGGCCTAACACCCCGCTATGGGGAAAGGCTAGCGATAAATAGCCCAACAAGCCCAGGGCCAATAGGATCACGCCGGCCATTTCCCGGCGCATTTCGCGACTGACTGTTCGCCGTCTTCCCGCTCGCACCATTTATCCCCCAAACCGCAACGCTGCCACGGCCAATCCTACCAGATAGGCTGAAAATCCACGCCACGCCCAGCGGTGCTGGACAACTTTCCGCACCCATTGTATCGCAATCATCCCGGAAATCGCAGCCACTAAGACGCCCACCAGCACGGCCGTCCAGGGCAGACCGTGCTGTTGCGCTTGGGGCCACTCAAAGGCGGTAGCCCCTAGCACGGCAGGAATAGCCATGAGAAAAGAAAATTGGGCAGCGCTTTCCCCATCAAGTCCCAGGGCGCGGGCCATGGCAATGGTGCTGCCGGAACGCGACAGCCCTGGCCATAAGCTCAACGCTTGTGCGAGGCCGACTAGCCACGCATCCCAGAGCGTGAGCTGGTCAAGCGAGCGCCCTTTCTCGGGCTTTGGTGCGCTGGGTGTAACCCATAACAGAACGGCCGTGCACAGCCACCCGAGGGCCGCTGCCTGCACGATATAAAGCTGCTCTAGCCAGTGACCCAAGCCAAACCCGACGATACCCGCCGGCACGCTGGCCACTACAAGACCCCACATGAGGCGCCACGCGGTGCCATCTTTCCGCACCAATTGCACGGCCCACTCGCGAATCCACTGACGATAGACCCAGACGACCGCCAGCAATGTGCCGAGGTGCAGCGCCACTTCCCACTGAGCCCCGGCGCTGGCCAGGTGAAATAGCGTCCTTAACAAAATCAAGTGTCCTGAGGAACTAATCGGCAAAAACTCGGTAAGCCCTTGCATCACCCCAAGCGCCACAACCGACACCCACACGGCACTCCCCCCCGATCACAAGGTATCGCGGGGGACCGATAAACATGCCTTATTCGGGTGTCAGGTGCAGCACGGTGTGCGGTTGAAACCGCGCATCGAGATAATCGGCCGGGTCGGTGGATAAGAGCCGCTCTATGACCCAGCAGCCGTCGGCCTCTTGGCGCGCCAAGCATAAACGACCAGCCAGTGTCACCGCGATCACCGCCGGTTCATTGGGGGACGGTGGAAAAATGTCTTCAAGGGCTAAGGGGGTATAAAGAATCATGGCGCGTGTCGCACCCTTCGTGGGGATACTTTCCGCGGTCGCTCGGCGGACTTTTCGCCCCGGCGAGTAGGAATGAGGCTGTAGAGCTTGGCTAACGCCTCCTCCAGTCCCCCCACCGCATCGATCAGCCCCACGTCCACCGCATCTTGGCCAACGAGCACCGTTCCAATGTCGCGCGCGAGCTCCCCCGTGCGAAACATCAATTCGCGAAACTTTTCTTCTTTGATGCGCGAATGTTGGGTCACAAAGTTTACCACCCGGTCCTGCATCTTATCCAAATATTCGTAAGTCTGAGGCACCCCAATCACGAGGCCATTCATGCGAATGGGATGAATAGTCATGGTTGCCGTGGGGGCAATGAAACTGTAGCGGGTGGACACGGCCACGGGCACTCCAATCGAGTGGCCGCCACCCAACACGAGCGACACGCTCGGCTTGGAGAGACTAGCAATCATTTCTGACAGCGCCAACCCTGCTTCCACATCCCCTCCTACGGTATTCAGTACCAGCAACAGCCCCTCAATGTCCGGATTCTCTTCAATGGCGACCAGTTGTGGTATGACGTGCTCATACTTGGTGGTCTTGTTTTGAGACGGCAAGACCATGTGCCCCTCAATTTGGCCAATAATGACTAAGGTGTGAATCGGCGACTTTTGTGTCGGAACACGCGTTGTGCCAAATTCCGTGACATTTTCCGCCACGTTTTGTTTGGCCTTGCGTCGCGACTCGGGTTCGTGGTCGTTTTGCATGTTGAGTCGTGGTCGGGCCGCCATGACTCGCCTCCTCCCCTATGGTCCACTGCTGCTAGTGTGTCCCAATTGCTAGTGTTATTCGCTCTAAGCACGCATAAAAGTAACGGGGGGAATGCACATGCGGTGGTGGCTGGTCGCCCCTAAAATTGGCGCGTTAATAGCGCCCCCGTTATTTCTGGCGCTGGGTGTGACCGTCGGGGGAGGGCTCATTGGGGCCTTAGGGAACTGGCTGGCAGGACATGCAGCATCCGCCGATGCTAGTCAGATTGCCTTTAAAATTCGCATTTGGGCGGTCGCGATCGCCATTGGCGGCACTATCAGCGCACTCGAACACATCGAACAAAGTCTGACCAGGCGCGCCATGGCAGACTTGGTCAAAGGCAGCTTGACCATCTTTGCGGCGTACGCCGGGGCCGAATTAGGGTTTTGGCTCATCCGCTGGTGGATGATCTCCTGATGGCGCGTCGATGGGTTAAAGGCATCATCTTTGCCTGGGGTTTGCTCGTGGGCGCCAGCCTCATACAAGCTAAAACATGGATAAGCCGCACCCAGGCCCTTGAGGCCATGCGCCACGCCCAAATGGACGCCTTCCGCTGGCATCAGGAAGTCATTCGCCTCCAGGATGAACTGGCTGCCATTAACCGTCAGCACCAGCATGCCACCTATGTGAAAACGGTCACGCTGGACGTGCTCAAGAGCCCAGTGCCGTTAATTGACGTCGAGGCAGCCCTACAGCCTTACACCGATCCCTTATTGGGCATGCCTCTCGACGCCATCAAACTGTCAATCCTGTACCATCTATTGCAAGATCGCCGGGTCACCATTGGCTCCCACATCTATCGGGTGGACGTGAAGGCGCTGCTCGTAAGTCCTGATATTCACGTGCTCCTCAGCTTGACCCGTCTTACCAGCGATCGTTCGGCCTAGACTTCCATGATAATGGGCAGAATCATCGGCCGCCGCTTGGTCCGCTCCCACAAAAACCGCCCCAGCGTCTCGCGTACGGCAGCCTTGATGGATGACCACTCCGACAAGTTATTGCCCTCCAGCTGGTTGAGCGCTACTTTTACCCGTTGGCGCGCCTCGTCCAACAACGCCTCCGATTCGCGAACATACACAAAGCCCCGGGACACAATATCGGGCCCCGACACTAAGAGTCCACTTTGGGCATCCATCCCGACGACCACGATGAGAATGCCATCATTAGACAGCTGTTTGCGGTCGCGGAGCACAATGTTGCCCACATCGCCTACACCCATGCCATCCACCAGCACCTTGCCCGCCGCGACGGTACCCACAATAGCGCCCGAATCCTTGGTAAATTCAAACACGGTGCCGTTCTCCCCGATCAGCACATGGGCCGGATCAATGCCAACGTCGCGCGCGAGTTGGGCATGATGCACCAGGTGGCGGTACTCGCCATGCACAGGAATAAAGAATTTCGGCCGCACCAAATTTAACATCAATTTGAGCTCTTCCTGACAGGCATGGCCCGAGACGTGAATGTTGGCCGCGGCGCCGTAAACCACATGCGCGCCTAGCCGATACAGGTTGTCAACCGTGCGGGAAACATATTTCTCATTGCCAGGAATTGCAGTCGCGGAAATAATCACCGTATCGCCGGGAATGATGGTCACTTTCCGATGGTCCGCCGTCGACATCCGCGTTAACGCCGACATCGGTTCGCCTTGAGAGCCCGTGGTGACAATAACAATTTGATTGGCCGGCAATTTTTTAATCTCTTCGACATCCATCCAAGTCCCGGCAGGAAATTCCAGATATCCCAGCTCGATGGCCTTTTGCACCACATTCTCCATGCTGCGACCGACGACCGCGACCCGGCGATGATGCCGCACCGCCGCTTCCACCACCTGACGAATGCGGTGCACTTGCGACGCAAAGGAAGCCACAATCACCCGCCCCTCGGCGGTCTCCATCACCCGGTCAAAGGTCTTGCCTACCGTTCGCTCGGATGGCGTGTATCCGGGGCGCTCGGCGTTGGTGCTGTCGGCCAGGAGGAGCAGCACCCCTTCGCGACCAACCTCGGCCAGGCGATGAAAATCAGCGACCCGCCCATCCACCGGCGTATGGTCAAACTTGAAATCACCCGTGTGTACAATAGTCCCGACAGGATTTTTGATGATGAGTCCGGTCGCATCGGGAATGGAATGGTTAACCCGAAACAGCTCTACCGAAAAACTTCCGACGCGCACCACCTCTCCCGGCTCGACCGCCCGAGAGTCGGGGTGCAACACCATTTGATGCTCTTGTAACTTTAAATCGACCATCCCCAGGGTTAAGCGCGCACCATAGACTGGCACATTGAGCTGGCGCAATACATAAGGCAACGCGCCAATGTGATCCTCGTGGCCGTGCGTTAAAAAGATCCCCCGGACCCGGTCGCGATTGTCTAGCAAATACGTGATGTCCGGCAACACGATATCAATCCCCGGCATGTCCTCCTCGGGAAAGGCCAAGCCTGCGTCGATTAAAATGATGTCGTTGCCGTGTACAACAGCCGCCATGTTCTTTCCAATTTCGCCCAATCCCCCAAGGGGAATAAATTGGATCTTCCCTGCTGCCAAACGCGTACCCAGGTTTATCACCTCCCACAATATTCCGACACACAAGAAAACGCCCCTAGTCTCTGACTAGGGACTTATGCCAGGGGTCAACAAACCTAAACCTCACCTACAGGCCCCGATCGCCATCCTGCCTGCTGTCAGGTTCTTCTTTCCCTCCGAGCACTAAGTCATCTTCCCCATTATAGTTGCTCCTGAGAAAAATTGCAATGAAGAGCGCCCCCCGCGTGGTATCAAGCCGGTGTCAAAGTCGCGAAAAACGCCGACGGGCTTTTTGTAAAAGTGCCAACATCTTGAATGGTGGCCACCAAGTAGCGATCAACCCGGCACACGAAACCCATCTGACCAGAGGCATCCAATACCACTGAGCATGCGCGAATTGGCAAGCGAGCGCAGGCAAGGTCTCACTTCATCGTGAGCATCAAGTAGGACATCATGCATCGCTCGCCTGTGACCGAGCCGGGCATCCACATGCCCGGCTCCCTATGTTGGCGCCAGATCCTCGTGCAGTCCAAACTGTTGGTGCAACGCGCGCACAGCCGCTTCCATGTCTTTTTTGTCCAACAGCAAGGTAATGGTCGCATGGGAATCCGAAGACTGTAGGACGCGGATATTCTCCCGGGCCAGCGCTTCCATTACGTGACCCACGACCCCGGGCAATCCTTCAATCGCGGACCCGACAATGGATACCTTGGCGCGATTGTCGTACACTTCGAACGGATACGCCAAATCCGCCAGTGTCGCCTCCACCGTGGACCGTTCCGGACTCTTGACGCAAAAATACACTTGATCGGGAAAAAGATTAATGAGATCAACGGAGACGCCGCGTTTGCCCAACAAGTGAAACAACGGGTAACTCCAATTGTCCGGCCCGCTCGCGGGCGGCCATACCCGAAATTGAATTAAATCGCTTAACTGCGTCACGCCGGTGACCGCATGGGCGGGATCGCGATGTGCCCAGGGGTCCCACACCCGCCGCCCAGGTCCTACTAACGTCCCATCAGCGGTCGAAAAGGTGGAGCGAATGCGCACCGGCACCGAGAACTGTCGAGCCAATTCAACCGCTCGTGGGTGAATGACCCGCGCCCCTAAATTGGCCAGCTGAAACACTTCGTGGTAGTCCATTTCGCGGATGGTGCGCGCTTCGGGCACAATGCGCGGGTCCGCCGTTTTAATCCCGTCAACATCGGTGAAAATTTCCACCACCTCGGCGCCCAGGGCAGCGCCCAACGCCACCGCCGTGGTGTCGCTGCCGCCTCGACCTAATGTGGTCACCAGTCCGTCACTCCCTATCCCCTGAAAACCGGCCACGACCGGCACTCGACCATCTTCTAACGCCGCCAGGACCCGATCCGGTTCCAAGCGAACGATTTGCGCATCACCGTGGCGATCGTCAGTGAGGATGCCTGCCTGCGCGCCTGTCATTACTTCCGGATTTAATCCCACCTGCCGCAAGTGGCCAGCCATCACCACCGCGCTAATAATTTCGCCGCAATGGACGAGCAGATCGGTTTCCGTCGGCGGGGCTAGAGGCAAGGGGTTGAGTAAGCCGAGCAGGGTATCGGTTGCATAGGGATCCCCCTGACGCCCCATCGCGGAGACCACAACCACCGGGTGGTAGCCGGCGCGTACAGCGCTCACCACCCACTGCGCCACCACGGCGCGCTGAGATGGCTCCCGAACCGAGGTGCCGCCAAATTTCTGCACGATAATTCTCAACGATGCTGGCCTCCCAGTTCCCACCGATCGCTCACGGCCATCATAATGTCCAGCGCGTTGGTCGCGGCACCTCGGCGCAAATTGTCGGCTACCACAAATAAATGGAGGCCGGTCGGTTCGAACGGGTCCTGGCGAATGCGCCCCACGAGGACGTCATCTTGCCCCGCCGCGTCCAGTGGAGTGGGTACTGTCCCCGCCCGTGGATCATCGACCACGCGGACGGCCGGGCTTTGCGCCAAGAGCTGGCGAACCTCCTCGAGCGACCAAGGGCGCTCCGTTTCCAGGTACACGGACTCGGCGTGACCAACGTATACCGGAACCCGCACCGCAGTCGCGCTCAGGCGTATGGGTGTCGCCAGAATCTTGGCTGTTTCCCGCATCAGTTTCCATTCTTCCCCGGTGTAATCCAGTTCGCCAAAGGCATCACAATGAGCCAACACATTATGCAAAATGGGCACCGGATAAACCTGGACCTCATAGGGGCGACCATCCACCCGCGCCCGCACTTCCTCCTCCAACTCGACCACGGCTTCCCGACCAGTTCCCGACACGGACTGATAGGTCGAGACAATCACCCGCTTGAGTCCCCACTGACGATATATCGGCGCTAAGGCGACGACCAGCTGAATGGTTGAACAATTGGGGCTCGCGATTAAGGGAGCATCTTTAATGGCGTCGCGATTGACTTGAGGCACCACTAAGGGAATTTCAGGATCCATGCGCCAACGGCTCGATTTATCGATCACGGTGACACCGTGGCGCACAGCCTCCGGCACGTAGGTGGCGCTCACGTCATTGCCGGCCGCGAAAAACGCAACATCCACGCGGCGCCAATCCATCTCCTCCAACGCTTCAACCGGAATCTCGTCATCTCCGTAGCGCACGGTTCTCCCCTGACCTTCGCGCGCCAATGGCACCAATTCCGACACGGGCACGCGATACTCATGGAGCACCTCAAGTAGAGTTTGGCCAACCAGTCCCGTCGCCCCTACAATGGCAATCCGATATCCCGACACGTTTCTCACTCCTATTGCCATGGCACCAGGATCGGCTGAATTTGCTCACCCCTTAACGCCGCCTCGATGCTCGGCACTGTCAGTTCCAAATGGGCATCGAGCGACCGAGGTTTTTTCACCGGATCGTCCTGACCAAACGGCACAAAATAAATATTGCGACAAGCCAAGAGACGGCCAAGATTCATGGCATTCATCCCCAACAGATCGTTGGAGGTGATAGCCAAAAGGACGGGGCGCCCATTGCGCAATTGGGCCTTGACAGCCATGGTGACGGGGGAATCATTGATGGCATTGGCTATCTTTGCCAATGTATTCCCCGTACACGGCATCACCAGCACCACGTCAAACCAATGTTGAGGACCGCTGGGCTCCACTTCGGGAATAGTCGCCAGCGGCTGACGCTGAGCGGTGGAGGTAATGCGCGCGCGCCAATACTCCGGCGTACCAAAGCGTGTTTCGACGGCAAAAATGCTCCCCGACACAATTGGCGTCACTTCGGCTCCTTCGCCTACCAACTCTTCTATTGTATCGACTGCGCGCCCTAAATTACAGTGCGAAGCCGCCATGGCGATCCCAATTCTCACCCCGGCTAATCTTTTCATCTCGCCACTCCTCCTCGAGCCATAACGCCAACGTTTCCCAAATGATTTCTGCGGCGCGAATGGGCGCCACTTTACCGGGAATACTCAAAATGTGTTGGTAACGTGCTTTGACAAGCGGGTTATCCATAAGGTGAGGGACCAGTCCTCCCGGTAAGGATGCCAGGTCAATGACCCAGAACGGCCGCTCCCCTTCAAACCAACGGTGGTCCAACACCGGAGCTGGTGCGGTGTTAAACAACCCATCAACCTCTGGTAAAGGCCAGACTTCGAGGGAATACGCGTTCAGTCCCAAGGCGCGGGCCATGGCCCGCCGTTCACTTTGCCGCTCAAAAATGATGGGCCGGCTCCCGTAGCGGCGCAGCCGGTCCGCCAGAATCAAGCCGACGCGGCCAAACCCGATCACGCCCACCGGACGGTCAAACAGGGTGTAGCCGGACAAGCCTATGGCCGCTTTGAGAGCCCCCTCCGCCGTTGGCACCGCATTAAGCCACATGAAGCTCGTCAATAGGCGATACTGCACCGTCCTCAAATTGAGGTCGCGACACCATTGCAAGACCGGATCGGCAATTAACCCCGCCGCAATCAGCCCTCGTGGCGCCATGCGCATTAACCAGTCGGGGGTTAACATGATGGGACCGTCTATGGTCCCCATGACACCGTCTTCATCGATTCCCGTCATCGGGCCAATGAAGACGTCTGGGTTAGGGTCCTGCTCGCTGTAGGGCGGAATGCCCGAATCGCGCATTCCCCAGCTCCACACCCGGTGACCACGGTCTTGTAGCATATGGGCAAGCCAAACATCGCGGGAGTCACCGCCCGCCACGACAATCTTGTGCATATTCTCCTCCCATCCTCCTCGCTGTATCATACGAGCAGCTCCCATGCTCTGTGCCCGCCTCGCTAAAAAAGTCCCGATCCTGCGGGACAAGAGAAGGCAGGTGTTCCGTCGTGGAACACCTGCCTGGGATACGAGCTAATCGGTGGTTAATGAACGTAGATATCGCGCGCGTGATGATCTTGAAACAGTTTTTTGGCGCGGTCAATCTCGTTGTCATCGGTTTGGACCATCACCAACACGTCACCTTCTTTGACGCTTTCCTCTAACCGCTCGCTTTCCTGTTTGGGGATGCCGTAGTCCATCAACGCGCCTACCAGTCCTCCTGTCGCGGCACCCGTCAACGTGGCCGCCAACGGCCCCATGGCCAGAATCGGTCCCACGCCTGGAATGGCGAGCGCTCCAGCACTAGCCAGCAACCCCACGGCACCGCCGGCTGCAGCGCCCCAGCCTATCCCGCTGGACAAATCGTGAGTGCCATGACCCGTTGGATGCCCGTGCTCCGTATGTCCATCGTGGCGAGCCACCACCGAGATTTTCTTGTCTGACACCCCCCGCTGTTCGAGCTCGTGTACCACCGTATCCGCAGTCTGATGATCGTGAAACGCACCTACCACTGTCTTCGACATGAAACGCCCCCCTTTTATACGGCTGCCTAGCTAGTATTCAAGGGGCGCATCGGACTCACACAGTTAATTTCGTCCACTATTAGCGATTTTTGGAACATCGGTCAAGTCGACAATCATGACTTCGGGGCCTATCCGCCGAATAGCGTGCCAGGGAATTTCAATGCGTTGTCCCCGGCTCAAGCGCCCGCGAGGGGTCACGACAATCGCCTCAATGGCCCCGGTCTCGGGATTGATCACCAAGTCGCTCTCGCCCACAGAGCCAATGCGGCTCCCATTCGTCAAATTAATAATGTCTTTGGACGCGAGTTCGCTCATTCGCATGGGCCGCCCCTCCCCTCTTCCCCTCTTCCCAACCTATGACGGGCAGCGCCAGTTCAGACCAATCACGACATCCATCCCACGCCGACTTCCGGCCGATATTACTCCGGCCGCGGCACTTCGTACCCCGGCTTATCACTTAACCCCTGCTGGCGCCGAAAATTCTCCCGATTTTTGGCGAGATACCCTTGATAGAGAGATTCAGCATCCAACCCTGCGTCAATGCAGAGACTAATAAAAAAGTGAAGCACATCGACTAACTCTTCATGCAGTTTTTCGGGGCGGATGGGTTCGGCATTTTTCCACCATTTGTACCGCGCTTCTTCCAACACTTCGCCTAACTCGACGATGAGCGCCAAGGCTTCTTTTTGAAGCCACGTTGCCGTATCGTAGGTGAGGTGTCGTTCACGGCGAACAGTTTCATTAAATTGTTGCTGCCAGTAAAAAATCTCTTCTAATCGGTCTTTCATCGCATTGTTCTCGGCGCTAAGCTCAGCCCTCGGGCCGAAACCTGGCGCCGCACCCCTCCTCTTCGCGTTCGATAGCACACGATCTCTCCGCCGATAAGCGCAGGTGGAACGTACGGATCACGGGAGCGGCCGCCCCCGCCTTATCGGATGGCCTACCACAGCGATAACGTGGAGACCAGGGGCCCCGCCACCGCGCGTGCGACGTCCTCCAAGCGCAGCCAGGGACTAGCAGCCTCCCGCACATCGTCAGCGCTGACCGCGTTTAACGCGTCCTGCACCACACCTTGGCTTGGCGGCAGAACTTGGTCGAGGGCATAACGCCCTAGGCGCATCACGCGTGCGTCAGGGGTCTCTTGATTCATGACCCACATGGTTTGCAGCGCGTTGCGCGTGTGGAGCAATTCGGATTCCGAGGGGCCTTCTTGCGCCAGCCTTTCCACCTCTTCCCTCACACACTGTACTGCATGGACCACGTTTTCGCGCGACAACCCGAGGGAGATGACGAGATCGCCATGCCCACTGTCAGGCTGATATTGTGCAGCCACCGTATAGACCAGCCCCTCTTCTTCACGAAGCCGTTGCCATAGCCGGGAACTGTTTTGCCCGCCTAAAATACTGGAAAACACCAGCGTCGCCGCATAGTCCGGATGATACCGGCCCGGCGCTAAGACCCCTAGGGCCAACCGTACTTGCTCCCAGTCCAGGTCTAAACGGCGCTCGCCCATAACGCTCGCCGGTGCCGGGAACCCCAATGGGAGCCGCGTCGCCGCGGTGGGTCCCGCAAATTCGCGAGTGACGAGATCGACCAACGCAGGCGCTGCCCCGCCCGACACGGCGAACACCATGTTGTTGGGTTGGTAATAACTGTGATAAAAGCGGCGGACGCTTTCAGGCGTGGCCGCCCGAATGGTATCAGCGGTTCCTAAGACATCATGCGTGTAGGCCGGGTCCTGGTATAACGCCTCCGTAATCAGTAAATCGACCACCTCATCCGGATCGTCACGTGTCTCGCGCAGTTCTTCTAGCACCACGTTCTTTTCCCTCTCGAGGTCTTGCGCAGTGAGCCAGGGCTCGCACACCAAATCGACCAGCAGGCGGTAGGCGTTCACAGCCTCCCGATCTAGCACGCGCGCGTAATAACAGGTATATTCGCGGGTTGTAAAGGCGTTCACATCTGCTCCTAAGCGGTCCATTTCTTCGGCAATGGCCCGAAAATCACGGGAACCCGCCCCTTTAAACACCAGATGTTCCAATAAATGCGCATGCCCCCACTCAGCGGGTGATTCGTGTCGGCTCCCCACTCCCACAAAAAAAGCCAGAGCGGTGGTTCCCACCGACGGCACATCGTCATAAGTCACCGTCATTCCCGATGCCAAGTGCGTCAACTGGTCGATACCGTGACCCCTCCCATGACCCGCCGTGTACCCACGACTTTCGCGCATGAGTATATCACACTCGCGCTAGCTATCCCAGATGGTCACGATGGGGGCACTTGCCGCTATGCGAGGATTTTGAACAGGTCTTTGACCAAAAGGACACACGAAACACATGCCTGGGCTGTCAGAGGGCGACCCCGGCCGCCGGCATCTGCATTGTGTGTCCCGGAATAAATACTTTGCCGTTACCGCGATGTTCGCGACTCAGCAGGAGGCCTCCGAGTGTTCGGTGCCGATATCGTCGTTTTCTAAAACCCGGTTGACGCACAGTGACTACATCACAGGCTCCGACAGCACCGGCGCTACGGACACATTGCCGCTCAGGTTGGGGGGAACCTCGGCGACGCCCCACCAGTTATCCGGCAACGCCATTGGCGACAGGCTGTTGTTATCCACCGCGGTGAGATTGTCGATTATGTTGTTGTAGGCGAACGTCATCGTCACCGGGTCACTAAAAATCGCCAAACCTACACCCCACCGCGCTACTGTATTGCCGGAACCGGCCCATTGAATCGCGGCGGAGACACCGGTTTGCCCCAAAACCACGCCTTCCGACAACCCGTCAACCGGTCCCTGGATGCGATTGTTGTTGACAACCACCTCAAAGGTCACCCCGTCCACCTGGGACCAGATCCAAATACCACGGGCTACCGCTAGAGGCGTTTGAGGCACCGGTTCCACGAGATTGTCAACGATCACCAGATGATTCATTGCCTCCCCAGTCACTGTCGCCGTGATCTCAACACCGGTTGCGCTTCCGGCAATGCGGTTGGCTTGGATCGTCACCCCTGCAGTATCTTGCAACAAGATACCGGTGTTCCCACCGTTCACCAAATTGTTCAAAGCCGCCCCGCCCGCGCCAGCGACCCAGCGGATGCCCGCTCCGGATTCGTTATCACCGCCGTTGACCACGCTGTTCGTCACGGTAACTTGACTCGCCTGCCCACCCAAAATCTCGTTGCCCATGGAGAGTCCAAACCGGCTAAACTGGTTGACGGCCACGTCGTCAACGCTCCCCGACGCGCCGGCCGTCCACAGAATACCGATGGCCCCCCCGACCGTCTGCAAGCTGACAATTTGTATCCCCGTTAATGAGGTCGCCGGATGAGTTCCGACCCAAATTCCGGCACCGTCGCTCGGTGCTGATACGATCAGCGATTGCAGGTTGACCCCATCTGCTTGAACCGTTACCTTGGCTGCCGGTGTCTGCGCCAAGTTCGGTTGAATCGTTGCCGGTTCCGCCACCGATACCGATGCCACCGTGACCTGCGGCACGCTCACCGTGACATTTTCCACAAAGGTGCCGAAGGCTAAGCCAATCGAGTCTCCCGGCGATGCCGCGGCCAAGGCCGCCCTAATCCATGGATAGCCGACGCCGGTGGTCAGGTTCAGGACCGGAGAAAATCCGAAACCCTCGGTTAGGGCTAAAGGCGGTACAAACTCGAGCCACGAGTCCACCCCGTTCGATACGGGCAACCCTTGATTGGTCGGGTTAAACGTGTTGGACGAGGCCGTCGGTCCCGCGGGCGTGCCCCACCAGTTATTCTGGGCATCCTCCACGAAGACACTGGCGTTATTGGCATTGACCACAGCGTAACCCGTCACGCCCGAGGAAGCTTGGGGCACCGCCAACATTCCCCATGCGTTAAACGCTAGCGTGTTGCCTGAATTGTTGTAGGTCGGCATGGTATCCGGCGCCCATGACGCCGTATTATTAATGAAGACGGGATCTTCTCCCACGTAGGCGTCATTGACGAATCCGGCCACATGGTTGCCCACGGCACGGTTTTGTTGTCCGTCCCAAATTAAAATCCCGTCGACTGGTTGACCGGTAATCGCCGTCACCACCGCCGTCCCGTTGACCGTCACCGAGGTGGTAGCCACCGTCGTGGTACCGACAATGGTATTAGCCCAAATCACATTTTGGGAACTCGCTGCCGGAGTTTGTCCGCTAGGCACGTTAAACTGCGGCCCCAATTCCATACCGGCGGAACCGGCTAAAATACTGTTATGCGCCACAACGCCGCCGGACGCTCCGTGCAGCGAAATCCCGTTGTCGTTGGCCACCAGCGAATTATATTCCGCCGTCCATTGGGCTTCGGGCGCGTGGGGGTCGAGCCAGGTCCCGGAGACATTCCAAGGTGAAGAAAAAAGGGCAATATTGTTGCGCCGAATGGTTAAACCAGTTAGGCCGCCGGCCGCAATACCGAATTGCGCCACAGGTGTCAGCGTCTGTGCCGGATCGCCGACGAGAAGGTTTTCCTCCACCACGACCGTCAAAACCCCGGGGGTTAAGCCGCCCGCCATTAAGTCGACCGCCACGTGACCTGCATATTGTGACAATTGGTTGTTGACGATAGCGACCGTCTGCATGCCTGCCGTCGCCTTAATTTCCATTCCGTGCACCGACGCCTGACCAATCGCGTCCGGGACCTCAATGGATTGCACCCGATTATTCGCTAAGGTTCCCGAACTATTAATATAGGCGATACCAGACCACTGCCCGGTGGCCAAACCGGCGGTGGTCAGCGAGGCGCCAGAAACCGTCAAATACATGAGCGTAACCGATCCGCCGCTATCTTGTACGCCAACGATGGCCGCCGTTTGCCCCACGTTGTCATCAAAAAAATAGCCCGTGTAGTCCTCCGTCAAATTGGCCGTCAGCGATGCCGGCCGAATCACCGTCGGAGCAGCTGGGTCTGAACTACCGACCAAAGTCAAGGCGTTGGGCGCAGCATAGGTAATGGTAATTTGTTCCGCATAAGTCCCCGCAGCAATGATAATCACAACCGGACCCTGGGGCAAATACGTCGTCTCTGCCAGGTTGACCGCATGCTGAATGGTCAAAAATGGTGCCGCTGTCGAAGTGCCGGCGTTTTGATCGCTCCCGCTGGGGGAGACATACAGTGTCGTCTCGATCTCAGATGTCATGATACGAACGGCCTCCCTTATGCGTGGTCGTTCGTATCATATGTGGCCTTGGCAATTTGTTATAGTTCGGTCAGAATCCCCCACCACCGTGAAGGCCGAGCCAATAACGCCGTCAAATCCCCGGAGCGGCCCATCGTCAAGGCGGCGTTATGTTCAACGCCAACCTCAGCACGGTCCCTGGCTGAACTGGGACATGGGAATACCCGGGCGCTATACCCAAGCTCAGCGATTGTTGTGTCCAGGCAACAAATTCCCTACTCATCAGTGCGCGGCGTGCCCATTTTCAGCAACTCACTGATTGTGACCAATGCATAGCCTTGCCGGTGTAGGCCATCAATGATCCGATTCAAGGCCACGACGGTGCGATCGGTGGGATGCATGAGCACAATCGCGCCCGGGACGCTGCGGGCTAGCACCTTATTCACCATGTAGTCCACCGACGAGGACGGCCGCCAATCAATGGTGTCGATCGTCCACATCACCAGGGTCATGTGGAGCGCCTGCACGGCTCTCAGCACCGTTTGATTAAATTCGCCATACGGTGGGGCATACACGGTCGGGGTCATCCCCACAATACCATGCACGACCTGGTTGGTGTTCCCAATATCGCGTATAAGCTGAGCTTCCCCCATCTGATTTGGGTGCTGGTGATTCCAACCGTGATTGCCGATTTCGTCACCCGCTTGCACCATCTCCCGGACCAACTGGGGATGGGTTTTGGCCCATACCCCGCCGACCATGAAGGTCGCCACCGCATGATGCTCCGCCAGATCGCGGATTAATCCCGGTACATACTCGGTTCCCCATACGACGTTAATGGTCAGCGCCATGGCCCGTTTAGCGGTTTCTACGCGGTAGACCGCCAACGGTGGGCGCCCCGTAGCATGAAGCACTCGCGGATTGACTAGCCAGGCTGCCAGAATGAGGCCAATGACCAGTAGCACCAGCCGGACCGCCGGCGACCGCAGCGAAATTACATGAATGCGCATCGTACTCCCCCATGGTTCCCTATGATAGCCAAGCCCTGGGTAGAACGTCCAGCCCTTATGACCCAGATTGCGGCTTATGCTTCAGCACGGCCCCCGGGCTGTGCCCCGTAAAGAACTCTTTGAGCACCAATTCGGCTGGCTTGTTGCGAATGGTATAGCCATTGTCGCGCGGCCCTCCCTGCCAATCAGGGTTGGAGGGATTAGCCCACCAAAACCACATAATCCCCCGTAGCCAGGGACGTTGCCAAATACTTTCGAACGTGGCTAAATAGAGTTTTTGTTGTAAGGCCAGGTTGACCGGTTTTCGCGGATACCAAGTACCCGGGGTAGCCGCTGCGCCTTCTTCAGACGGGTAACCCAGTTCCGTGATGAGAAAGGGCTTTTGCGCCAATCCGGTCTGAACGCGCCAGGCCTCGATGGTGTCAGCCACCTGGTTCCAGCTGGCGACAAGCGTCGCCACGGACGGATTAGCTTGACTACTTAAGGGGAAATAGGCATCCACGCCCACCATGTTGAGGGCTGGCCAAAATGTCACCTGTTGGTAGTCGGGATAATCAGCGCCATACGTAATCGGGCCGTGGTAATAGCGCCGTGCAATCTGAATGGCGTGAATCCAGTAGGGCCGATAGGCTGGATTGTGGTCCAGGGAATCGAATTCATCACCAATGGAAAACAAATCTGCATGGTCTTGGGCGGCTAACTTGGCGTAGTGGGCCAGGTACACATCGAAACTGCGAAACCACGCCGGGACTGAGGTCGGATGAAACAATGCTTGCCACCCACTGCCTTGAAACGAGTTGACAAACGGGTTCAAAAAGACGCGCATTCCCTCGTGATGCGCCCATTGAATCAATGTGGTGACACTCGCATCCGTGGGGGTCTTTTGGGGGCTGGGGCGAATGACGGTCGATTGGTTCGTCTGCTGAAACCAGGCCACCTGGATGGCCAGCCAGGTCACGCCGTCGTTGTGGAGCTGGACAATGGATTGTCGCACCTGGGGTGAATCAAAGACGGAGGGATTGTACCCCGCCTCCGTCATGCCCTTCATGCGTGCACTAAAGGGAGGTTGCGGAAGCGCGGGTCCAGGCATTGATTGGGGGCCCGGACCGCCGCAGCTCGATACCGCGAATACGAGCCCCGCCAAACCGAGGATCACGACGCCTCGTCGCATAGTGCTCCCCCCTGTTCAAGGAGAGTGTGCCCGCGGCGTCGCTAATCATGCGTCGACTTTCACGAGTTGCTGGAACCCCGACACCACCGCGATATCCTGCAAACGTTGGCTAACATCTCGTCCCGGGGTTTCCAAAATTAAGGGGATATCCGCGTCATTTGCCCAGCTCAGGATCGCGTAGAGCGCCTCCCGCGTGAGCTGACCGGCCAACAAATGGGTATGACGGTCCCGCCGCGCACCTACAGGATAGGCGCTGTCATTTAAATGGATGCCCTTGACACAGGAGAGGCCAACCGTCCCATCAATATGTTTCAGGAGTGCGCGAACATCACGAGACGACGCTAACGCGTAGCCCCGAGCCATGGCATGCGCAGTATCCAGCATCATCCCCACACGCCGCGGAGCACCAATGGCGTCAAACATAGCGGCCAATTCTTCAAACGTATCGCCTAATTCCTTCCCTTGGCCAGCGGTGTTCTCCAAGAGAATATGTCCCGGCACTGCCAGCATAGCCTGGACGGTCGCCGTCAGGGCATCCAACGATTCGGCTCGGCTGGCCCCATGTTGCCAATGGCCTGGGTGTAAGACAACGTAGCGCCCTGAAAGCCGCCGCGCCCGCCGCATTTCCTGGCTCAGCACGCTCATGGCGCGCTCGCGCTTGGCCTCTTCGACTGACGCGGGATTGACAAAATAGGGGGCATGAATATAGACGCTATCAATATGATGCTGTTGAAGCAGCTGGCGCAACGCGTTAGGTGGTGGCAACACGCCGCTCTGTCCCCCTACCGGGTTCCGGCTAAACCACTGCAACGCACGAAGGCCGGCTTGACCGGCCTCACTCACTGTGTATTCATAGCCTGGGGCTTGGGACAGCTGGGCCCCAAGTCGAATCATCGGCCCTCGCGTCGCGGACCTGACCGCCGGGCGGGGTGTTTGCCCGCGCGCTCCTGTCGACCCAACCGGGCGTGCTCATGGTCGCCGCTCGCCACCGCCGTCTCCAGTCCTTCCGGCCTCGGCACCACATCTTTATGGGACAAGTTGATCCGCCCCATGTTGTCGATTTCCACCACTTTAACTTGGATGAGATCACCCGGTTGTACGGCATCTTCGACTTTGGCGACCCGTTGGTGGGACAACTGTGAAATGTGTACCAGACCTTCCTTGCCGGGCAAAATTTCCACGAAGGCGCCGAAATTCATGAGCCGGGTGACGCGACCGGTATACACCTGCCCCACCTCAACCGTGCGGGTCAACTCCTGAATCATTTCCATCGCCCGCTGTCCGGCTTCCTGATTGACGGCAGCAATGTAAATGGTCCCGTCGTCTTGAATGTCGATGTCGACCTTCTTCTCCCCGACCTTGGTGGAATCAATAATTTTGTTGATGGTCTTGCCTCCGGGACCAATGACTTCGCGAATCTTCTCAGGATCAATGTGGAGCGTCATGATGCGCGGGGCATAAGGCGACAAGTGGGCGCGCGGCGCCGGAATGACCTCCAGCATCCGATCAAGAATGTAGAGCCGCGCCTCCCGAGCCTGCATCAGGGCTTCTTCTAAGATTTCGCGCGCCAAGCCATGAATCTTGATGTCCATCTGGATGGCGGTAATGCCATCCCGCGTGCCGGCCACTTTGAAGTCCATATCGCCCAAAAAGTCTTCCAGCCCCTGAATGTCGGTCAAAATCGCGTAACCGCTCTCGTCTTTCACGAGCCCCATGGCGACACCGGCCACCGGTGCCTTAATGGGTACGCCCCCGTCCATCAAGGCCAAGGTGCTGCCACAAACTGACGCCATGGAACTCGAACCGTTCGATTCCAAAATATCGGACACCAGGCGCAGGGCATAGGGAAATTCCGCTTCTGACGGGATTACCGGTTCCAACGCCCGTTCCGCCAAGGCCCCATGCCCAATGGCCCGCCGGTTGGGCCCCCGCATAGGACCAGTTTCCCCGGTGGCAAACGGCGGAAAGTTGTAATGATGCATATAGCGTTTGGATTCTTCTTCGCCAATGCCGTCTAACATCTGCTGGTCCGATAACGGGCCTAAGGTCATGGCGGTGAGCGCCTGGGTTTGTCCGCGGGTAAAAAGGCCCGTCCCATGGACACGAGGCAACACCCCGACTTCGATGGTCAGCGGGCGAATCTCGGTGAAGCTGCGACCGTCGGGCCGAATTTTCTCGTGAATGATGGCGTAGCGCACGACCTGTTTCAGCTGCTTTTTCAAGACCTGGGGTATGAGGTCAACTTCGTCCGGGAATTCCTCCTGTAGCACCCCCTCCACTTCTTGGTTAACGGCAGCAATTTGGGCCTCCCGGGTTTCCTTGTCGGCAGCCCGCATGGCTGCCTTCAAGCGGTCTTCCGCCAGCTCGTGGCAACGGGCGACGAGCGCCTCGGACGGCAAAAACAAGGGGTATTCCCCTTTGGGCTTCCCGGCTTTGGCTTGAAAGGCGCGAATGCCCGCAATGACACGGCGTATCTCCTCGTGGCCAAACAAAATAGCGTCGAGCATCACTTGCTCCGGAACAATTTGCGCGCCCGCTTCGATCATCAAAATAGCATCGTCCGTCCCGGCAATCATCAACTTCAGTTGACTCTTGCTCGACTCGGCAGAGGTCGGGTTAATGACAAAGCGTCCCTCCACTAAGCCAACCTCAACCGCCCCAATGGGCCCCTCAAACGGAATGTCGCTCAACGTGAGGGCTGCCGAAGCGCCTACCATCGCACACACCTCGGGGGACGCGTCAAAGTCGACGGAGAGCACGCTGGCCACCACATGTACATCATTGCGGAACCCTTCGGGAAACAACGGGCGGATCGGCCGATCGGTCAGACGCGCCGCCAAAATCGCCCGCTCGCTCGGGCGCCCTTCGCGCTTAATATAGCCGCCAGGGATTTTTCCCACCGAGTACATGCGCTCTTCAAAGTCTACGGTTAACGGGAAAAAATCAATCCCCAGGCGCGGGGCCTTGGATGCCACGGCGGTCACTAACACCACCGTCTCCCCGTAGTGTACGACCACCGCGCCGTTGGCCTGCCGCGCCATGCGGCCGGTTTCCAAGGTCATGATCCGTCCGCCGACCACTATCTCTTGTGTCTGGATTTCCATATGTTCCCCCTACTTTACCATCTGGTCACAGCCCGCCTCTTGAAGAAAAGAGCGGGAGATTCCCGCTCTATCGACGCAAGCCGAGCCGTTGTATGACCGAATGGTAGCGCTCGCTATCTTTTTCTCTTAGATAGTTTAGCAGTGCACGGCGGTGCCCCACCATCTTTAATAGTCCCCGGCGGGAATGATGGTCCTTTTTATGTGTTTTCAGGTGCTCGGTCAGTTCCGCAATGCGTTCTGTTAATAACGCAATTTGCACCTCCGGCGACCCCGTGTCCGATTCATGCAGCCGATAAGCCGCAATGATGGCCTGCTTCTTCTCTTCTTGGAGGGCCATCGTCTTGACCTCCCTTCTGCTGACTAATGCAGTGGAATGGAAATGGGTTCATCCTCCGCCAACAAGGACAACAAGGCATCCTGGTAAGCTTGCACAGCAGGTTGCGGAACTCCCGCCCGTCGATAGAGCTCTTCGAGTTCACTCTGCAACCGTTTAAACTGCCCTGTCACACAAATTGCCGAGACTTTGGCGACCATTTGTTGCCAAGTGTCAGACTGCACAAATACGCCCCCCATCCACAGACGCTTTATTTTATCATAGCGAAATTTCCTCAAGCAAGCTAGCGCCGGCCCTCTAACAGGGCACGCGCCTGTTCCACGTCGCGACCAATTTGGCGCCTCAGCGCCTCCGGACTCTCGAACTGCTGTTCGTCACGCACCCACGCTATCACGTCGAACTCCACGGTGCGTCCATAAAGGTCCCAGCTTACGGGCTCCAACGCGTGCACCTCCCAGCGCGGGCGCCCACCCCCAAATGTCGGGCGCACACCCCAATTGGCCACCGCCGGATAGGTCTGCTCTTGAATGGTTAAAAACCCCGCATACACGCCAAAAGGCGGCATCACCTGAGTGCTGGGGGGTTCGAAATTCAGGGTCGGCACCGTCAGCGCCCGGCCGCGTTGCTCGCCAGGGCTGACCACTGCCGCCACGGTAAAGGGATGCCCTAAGAGGTCGATGGCCTCCGCCAGGTTGCCCGCCTGAATCAGCTGGCGAATCCATGAACTCGAAATGGGACGGTCGCTAGCGGCAGGTCGCTCAGGCGGCAGTACCTCCACGCGAATATGCTGGCGCAATCCCCAATCGCGCAAAAAATCCACCCGGCCCCGCCCACCGCGACCAAACGTAAAATTATCGCCCACCACCACATAGCGCGCTTGCAACTCTTCTCGTAAAACATGGTCTAAGAACACTTCCGGCTCCATGTCGCGAAAGGCCGGGGTGAATGGCAAGGTGACGATGTCTTGAGCCCCGGCCTCAGTCAGATAGCGCTGTTTTAAGGGATCTGGGGTAATTAAAAACCGATCAATAGACCCGCGTAAGATGAGCGCCGGATGGGGGTCAAAGGTCACGACCACCATGCCGAGTTGCTCAGCCACGGCAGCCTCCAGTGTGCGCGCAATGAGGGCTTGATGGCCACGGTGCACGCCATCAAAATTGCCAATAGTCACTGCCGTCGGGCCATTCGCCAAGCGCGCACTGCGGTGAGGATTCACCTGGCACCCTCCTTCACAGCCGCAAATACGGCACGATATCGCCAGGGCGGCCCTTGAATGACCGCCAAGAGCTGCCCCCCATGCGTGAGTGCCACCACCGGCCCGCCCGCCGGGCCCCATTCGGCCAAACACCCTAGCTCGCCGTGCGATACGCGTTCGGCCATTTGCTCATCCACCTCGCGCACCGGCCACGGCCAGTAGGTGGACCACGACTCCAGCGCCGCCGGCCAAGCGCTCTCAAGCTGCTCCCACGTCACCCCGCGGCACCGATGCCAGGGGCCAACCTGTATCCGCTCCAACCATCGCACATGCAGAGCCACCCCTAAGATTTCCGCCCAATCGCGCACCAATGCGCGTATATATGTGCCACTGCCGACTTCAGCCTGAAAGGTCCACCCCTCGGCGTCCACCTGAATGTCGGTAATCGCCTGTATCTCAACCCGGCGCGGTGCAGGCCATACCGGCTTTCCGCGTTGCACCAGCTGATACGACCGCCGCCCCTGCTGCTTGACAGCCGAGACCCGCGACGGGATTTGCCAACCGCTCAACCTCAGCCAACGAGCCGATTCCATCAAAGACTGGGGTGATACTAACCAGTGCCGGGAGCGGGCCACGACGCGCCCGCTCGCATCTCCTGTCGTGGTCATGGATCCTACGCTCACGCGCGTTTGGTACACCTTGGGTGTCAACACCATATAGGGCAATAACCGGGTACACACTCCTAACGCAATGGGCAAGACGCCGCTGGCATCCGGATCCAACGTCCCCGCATGCCCCACTTGCCGCACCCCGGTAATCCGCCGGACCCTGGCCACGACATCATGTGAGGTGACGCCAACTGGTTTCAGGACATTGAGAAAGCCGCTAATCACAGGCACCACCGCTAAGCGCCGCCAACACGCGGCTGGTCACCTCCTGGAGGGCTCCGCCCACAACAGCTGCCGCCGCGTACACGTGCCCCCCGCCCCCAAACGCTTGAGCCACCGCCGCTACATTCCACGGAGCCTTGCCTCGCCAGCTGATTTTCACTTGGCCCGATTCCGCCATTTCCCGCACCAGGAAGGCCACTTGCACCGTGCTGACACTCAGCAAATGATGCACAATGGTGTCCACCCCGCTCTCGTCAATGGCGAACTCGGCCATCCGCGCCCGCGGCACGGCCACCCAGGCAAAACGCTGGTCTTCGCTCACTTGCATGGCGGTCAGCGCCCATCCCAAGAAACGCACCTCACCTAACGGCCGTTGATCCCAGATCAGGCGGTTCGCTTCACCTACATCCAACCCCGATTCTCGGGCTAGCCAATGGGCCATAGCCAGCGTGGGCGCCCGGGTATTGCGCTGACGAAAAGACAAGGTGTCAGTGGCCATGGCCGTCCACAAACATAATGCCTCTGGCGGCGTCACACCCCAGGCCGCATGTTGAAAGAGCCGCGCCACCATTTCACCCGTCGAGCTCATCTGACTGTCCACCCAATTGACGGTTCCAAAGCCCGGGTTCCCCAGATGATGGTCAATATTGATGAGCGGCAACCCGGTCCGCCAAAATGCGGGCGGCGCACCCAACCGACTGTCACTCGCGCAATCTAAGGCCACCGCCATATCGTACGGGTGCGCGAGAGCTTCGGCCCATCCCACAACCTCGTCCACGGCGGGTAAGAAATGCAGGCGCTGCGGCACGGCATCGAGGGCCACCCAGCGCACACGGTGCCCCTGGCGCCGCAACGCTAAGCCCAAGCCGAGGGCAGAGCCCGCGCTGTCGCCGTCAGGTGACACGTGCATCGCAATCAATATCGACTGCGCACCGGTCAACAAAGCCGCAATCTGGTCTAACACGCTAGTCATGAGGCTCATCCTGCTGTTGACTCACTTGGCGAATGAGTTCTTGAATGTTTAAGCTCTCTTGGATTCCCGTGTCCTCGCGAAACACCATCTCAGGCGCCCTTCTAAGGCCTAAGCGCCGCGCCACTTCGCCTCGAAGGAAATGAGCCGCCTGCTTTAATCCCGTAAATGACGCCTCTTTTTCTTCACGGGTACCCATGACGCTCACGTAAATTCGCGCCTGGCTGAGGTCGCGCGACACTTCGACGCGGGTAATGCTTACAAACCCGATGCGCGGGTCCTTCACCTCGGTCAACAGCATCTGCCCTAGTTCTCGTTGCATCAATTGGGCCACGCGCTCCGCCCGTGCCTGGTTCATGGCTCGCTGTTATTACGGTGCACCAATCTCTGCACCGTATCCTCCTTTCCGTGAGCCCCGTACGTCCTGCGACCCGGGGACACCCATCCATCAACTGGCGCTGGCTTTGACCTCTTCTTGGGTAAACACTTCAAACACGTCGCCAACCTTAATGTCGTTGAATTTCTCAAGCCCTATACCACATTCGTATCCGCTGGCCACCTCGCGCACATCGTCCTTAAAGCGCTTAAGCGACGCAATCGCTCCCGTGTGCACGACGCTGCCATCCCGAATCACGCGCACCTGTCCGGAACGCAGAATCTTTCCTTCCGTGACATAGCATCCGCCAACCGCGCCCACCTTGGGCACCCGAAAGACCTCCCGGACCTCGGCTCTGCCTAAGAAGAGTTCTTGATATTTGGGCGACAGCAATCCGGACAAGGCTTGCTTCACATCATCCAACGCCTCGTAAATGATGCGGTACTGACGAATATCCACATGCTCGCGCTCGGCCAATTGCCGCGCCTTCGACTCGATGCCGACTCCAAAGCCAATGATAATCGCACCGGATGCTTGCGCCAACATCACGTCCGACTCCGTGACCGACCCCACACCCGTGTGCAACACCCGCACGCGGGCTTCCTCATTCGACAGCTTGACCACCGATTGAGCCAACGCCTCGGCCGATCCATGCACATCTGCCTTGATGACCAGGTTCAGATCGCGCATCGCCTCGTCCTTCAACCGCTGGTAAAACTCGTCCAACGACACACCACGGGTGGCTCCATCTTGCGACTGGCGGCTGCGGTTGGCCCGCGCGTCGGCAATCGATTTGGCTTGACGCTCGTCCTCCAAAATGACAAAATCGTCACCCGCCTCCGGCAACTGGTTAAAGCCCAGCACCTCCACGGGCATGGAGGGTCCCACCTCTTTGACCCGCTCACCGCGGTCGTTAATGAGTGCCCGCACGCGCCCGTAAACTGACCCCGACAAAAACACGTCGCCGACCCTGAGAGTTCCGCGGCTCACCAACACCGTGGCGACTGGCCCCCGACCGCGGTCCAGTTGCGCCTCAATAATCGTGCCGGACGCCCGGCGGTTAGGGTTAGCCTTGAGCTCCATCATATCCGCCTGCAGCAAGATCGCCTCGAGCAACTGGTCAATGCCTTGGCCGGTGCGCGCTGAGACCGGGACCATCATGGCATCGCCCCCCCACTCGTCCGCAATCACGCCGTGTTCGGCTAGCTCCGTCCGCACGCGATCCGGATTAGCGTCCGGCAGGTCAATCTTGTTGATCGCCACCACAATTGGCACATTGGCAGCCTTCGCATGATTGATCGCTTCAATCGTTTGCGGCATCACACCGTCGTTAGCCGCGACCACCAAAACGGCAATATCCGTCACCTGGGCGCCGCGAGCACGCATGGCGGTAAAGGCTTCATGTCCGGGCGTATCTAAAAACACAATGGAACGCCCGTGCCAGTCAATCACCGACGCGCCAATGTGCTGGGTAATCCCACCCGCTTCGCTCTGAGTTACGCGCGTGGAGCGAATCTTGTCCAACAGCGAGGTTTTGCCGTGGTCGACGTGCCCCATCACCGTCACCACTGGAGGTCGCTCCCGCATGTCCTCAGGCCGATCTTCCTCGCCTTGCAGCAACAGCTCTTCACGCTCTTCGACGGAGGCGCGCTCTTCGACTTCGGCACCCATTTCCGTGGCCACAATAACTGCCGTCTCTTTATCGAGTTCGTGATTCACGCCCACCATCACCCCGAGGCCAATGAGGTGCTTGATGAGTTCGGTGGCTTTAGTCCCGAGTTGATCGGCTAAATCCTTCACAACAATGGGGCCGCTAATCACAATGCGCCGCTGAACGGGCGGCATCGGAGTTTCTGTGCGCGGAGTCTCATGCTTGTGGCTCTTCTTGCGCCGCTCGCTAATAAAATCGTCGTCCTCCATCCAACTGCGTCCGCTGCGCCGCGTGTCGTAATCGTTTTGACTCCGCTTATCGCGAAAGCCCCCTCGCCGGCTCTGTTCCTTGCCAGGCCTTACGGTCGTCGGCGGCGGGGGTGGCACTTGCAACGGCCGCCCTGTGCGGCCCACCCCGCTAGGACGACTACTGGCCGCCGGTCGCGGTCCTTCGCGCCGGCCCCCGGGTGCCGGGCGAGTATTTCCCGCACTCGGCGCGGACGGCCTTGCGGGACCACCAGCCGGCCGTCGGTCCTGCGGCCGGGGATGATTAACAGCCGACGGCCGCGTCCCATAACTCGGTGATCCCGAGCGCTGCTCGGACGGCCCCTCCCGCCTGGGGGCGGCACTAGCTGCCGGACGGCTAGTGGGCGTGGTGGTTGCCGGGCGCGGCGCCATCGGCGGTCGCGCGGGCGTTTCCGGAGCCGGCCGCCGTTCGACCGCCACGGGCCGCGGAGGAACGGCGGGCCGGGTCACGGGGGCTGCGGGGGGTGTTTGCGGCCGCGGCGTTGGCTTCGGTTCGGGTTTGGGATCGGGCGGAAGCTTCCCCTCCATGATGTCCCGCACGGTTTTGACGGCTTCCGGCTCCACGGTGCTCATATGATTCTTGATGTTTTCCACTTTTAGCCGGTGTAGTAGGTCGATTAGACGGCGGCTGTCCAGCTTGAGCTCCTTGGCGAGCTCGTACACGCGAATCTTGTCCTTGTCTTTTTCTGTCAAGATGATTCCCCCTTCGGTCAATTGACGCGTTTTCAAGAATCCGCTCACTCAACTTGGGATCCAATATCGCAAGCACCGCGTGCGGTCCCATTCCGATGGCGTGACCCAATTGCACTTTCGTGCCCACCTGCACGACCGGTACCCCCAAATCCTGGGCCCACAAGTGGTACTTGCGGTACAGTGCCTGCCCTGCATCTTCAGCCACAATCAACAGTTTCGCCTGGCGACGCGTCATCGCCATCCGCGTTTGATGGTCTCCAGGCGCCAACTTCCCTGCGCGACGCGCTAGGCCTAGGAGGTTCCACCAGGCCGGGGTCATCGCACCCCTCCGTCCAGCTGCTGCAGCTCTTCGATCAACTCGGGGGTTAACGACACCTCCAGCGCCCGCTCGATCCGATGCGACTTTAACGCTTCTGCCACGCATGCCGGGGTCGGACAGAGGTAGGCGCCGCGCCCCGACACTTTGCCCCGTCGGTCAATCATGAGTTGCCCATCAACCTTGCGCACCACGCGCACCAACTCGCGCTTGGGCCGCGTGGTATGGCAGGCCACGCATGTCCGCATGGGAACTTTTTTAATGGTCACGACCACAACCCTCCCCGCTCAACTTGCGACTCCGAGCGCAAATCGACTCGCCACCCGGTGAGCTTCGCCGCCAGCCGCGCATTTTGCCCTTCCTTACCGATGCCGAGCGAGAGCTGGCTGTCGGGCACGATGGCGCGCGCCTGACGTGCTGCCTGGTCAATTTCCACCTCGGTGACATGTGCTGGGGATAAGGCGTGGGCGACAAATACCGCCGGATCCGGATCCCAGGCGATGATGTCCAGTTTTTCCCCTCTCAGCTCGTTGACAATTGCTTGCACCCGCTGACCTTTCGAACCCACGCACGCACCCACGGGGTCTACGTTGGGATCTTCGGACCAGACGGCAATTTTTGTGCGAGCGCCGGCTTCACGCGCAATGCCGCGAATTTCCACGATGCCGTCATGAATCTCTGGCACTTCTAATTCAAACAGGCGGCGGATAAGCCCCGGATGACTGCGTGATAAATACACTTGTGGACCTTTGGTGGTCTTTTTGACTTCGACGACGTACAGTTTCACGCGCTCGCCTTGGCGTAAAACTTCCCCCGGCACTTGTTCACTGGGCATCAAAATGGCTTCTGTGCGACCTAAGTCAATAAAGACGAGGCCGCGCTCCACCCGCTGAACCAAACCGGTGACGATATCGCCCTCCCGTCCCGCGTACTCGTCGTAAATCATCCCCCGTTCGGCTTCGCGAATGCGCTGCACGATGACCTGTTTTGCCGTCTGCGCCGCAATGCGCCCAAAATTTTTGGGAGTGATTTCAAATTCCACCACATCCCCTTCGATGGCCCCAGGTTGCACCGCCCTCGCTTCGTCGACGCTGACCTCCAGCCGGTGGTCGTGCACATCGGACACGACGGTTTTTTGAGCATAAACCTCCGTTGCTCCCGTTTCCCGGTTAATCTTGACGCGAACATTTTGTGCGGAGCCGAAATTGCGCCGATACGCGGAAATCAAGGCCGACTCAATGGCTTGAAACAAAATTTCTTTGTCGACCCCTTTTTCCCGTTCGAGGTCATCCAGCGCACTCATCAACTCCTTGTTCATCCGGTCATCCTCCTTAAACCGTCGTCAGCCCTTGTCAAGCGAAAAGAGTGGGCTCATTCTCCCCACTCCGAGTCACCAACTAGACCCATGCATCTTTGGCCCCACCGCGGCCATCACTCCCCATATCATACCATATTCCTGTGACCACAACAACGACTCGCAACGTTACCCGCTGCTTCGCCAGGGTCTCCAGATGGCCGTCACGCCTAGAGTCGTGATCCATAAGACAGCGGCCCCTAAATAAAAGGGATGATTAGGCGCCTTAACCAGCAGCGGGCCCGACGCCAACGCCATAACCGTTGCGCCCAGAGTCCCACTCGCTTGAAACCAGCTTTGGATTCCTCCCCGCAAGGGCTCGGGGGTATGATCCATCACCTGAGCTGACAGTGCCGGCCCGGTTAAGCTCATGGCAGCTGCCTCAACCACCGAGACAGCAATAGAAAACCAGGCCGAGTGCGATACTGCGTAGACGAACACGGTCGCGGTTTGCAACAACGTGCCGAAAACAATCACCTGGTGACGGTGACCCGGACGATCCGCAATCCTCCCGCCCACGAGATTGAAGACTAACAACGGTAGGCTAAACAACGTAAACGACAGTCCAATCACCCAACGACTGGCGCCCAGCCACGCCATGTAAAGGCTCCAGCTGGTGTCGTACATCCCCGTGAGACCCGTCCAGGCAAACATCACCCAGAAATATGGCCACACCACGCGTAGCATCGGCCGCAAGGCACCCAACGACTGTTGCCAGGGGTAATGGTCTCGCCTGGCCGGGGCAATGAGCACGACACTCACCCCCGTCGACAACAAATTCAACGCTGCTCCAATCACAAACGGTGCATCCAGCCCGAATGCGGCCCCAGCCACCCCTCCAATTACGGGGCCCACCGCAAATCCCGCGCTACCGGCGGCCGCCATCAACCCATAGGCGCGCCCGCGGCGCTCGGGCGACACGAACTCGGCCACCAGCGCATTGGCAGCCGGGACCACAGCGGCGCTGCCCAGCCCCTGAACCACACGGCACAGCACATACCAATATGTAGCCCCATGCACCAGAAACCCAGCGGTACCCAAGGCTTCCGCGACGCTGCCGGCCACAATCAGCCATTTTAGGCCCACGGCATCAGCAATCGCTCCCAAACCCAACTGCGCCAAAAAGGACACTAAAGCGTACGACGCCGCCATCAGGCCCATGGCCCCGCGTGGAAACCCGCGCGCGGTGACAAATTCCGGCAACAAGGGGAGAATGGCGCCAAATCCCGTTTGCACCACAAAATCAGCCAGCAATACGCCCCAAAAGGCCCGATCATGCGCCAACTGCGCGCGTTTGGGAACCGACGCCATTAAAAAAATCCTAGCTGGCTCGTTTCGCCCAAATGCTGAAGGGCCCCATGTTTCTTCAGCAATTCGACAATGCTCTTGGACAGCCGTGCGCGCTGCCTTAGGTCATCGATGGACAAGAACGGCTGCGTCTCCCGCGCTTCAATAATGTGCCGCGCAGCGGTAACGCCCAGGCCGGGCAAGGCCGCAAACGGGATAATGAGGCCGTCGTGCTCGATTAAGAAACGGGTCGCGTGCGATCGCTCCAAATCAATTGGGTAAAAGCGATAACCGCGGGCTAGCATTTCGCGGGCCACCTCCAGAACTGTCACCAAGTTGCGCTCTTTAGGGCTGGCTTCTTGTCCTTTTTCCTCAATAGCGGCCAATGTGTGGTTGACGCGCCGCAGCCCGCCCAACACTGTCTCGGCATCAAAATCGTCTGCCCGCACCGAAAAGTACGTCGCGTAATACGCGAGCGGGTGATGCACTTTATACCAGGCGATGCGCCATCCCATCATGACGTAGGCGGCGGCATGGGCCTTGGGAAAGAGATAGCTAATGCGCCGGCAGGAATCAATATACCAGTCGGGCACGCCATGATCCTTCATGACCCCCACCTGTTCCTCAGAGAGCCCCTTGCCCTTGCGCACCGATTCAGAGATGGAAAAGGCGATCTTAGGCGCGAGGCCTCGGCTTAACAGGTAGGTCATAATGTCGTCGCGCGTGGCGATCACTTCTGATAAGGTGGCGATGCGCTGGCGGATCAGTTCCTGCGCGTTATTGGTCCACACCTCGGTGCCGTGGGACAGCCCCGAGATGCGCACCAGTTCCGCAAATGTGCGGGGGCGCGTTTCCACCAACATTTGCCGCACGAAGCGGGTGCCAAATTCCGGGATGCCCAGACTCCCCACAGGGGTGCCAATCTCTTCGGGTTTCACCCCAAGGGCTGAGACATCGCGAAAGAGGCTCATGGTAGCCTCATCGTGAAACGGCACCGCCCGCGCCGGTATTCCGGTTAAATCCTCCAACATGCGGATGGCCGTGGGATCATCGTGCCCCAGCAAATCCAGTTTCAACAGTCGGCCTTCAATCGAATGATAATCGAAGTGCGTGGTGATGACCTCAGATCCCCTATCGTCAGCCGGATGCTGCACGGGCGTAAAATGATGAATATCCTCATCTTGCGGCACCACCATGAGACCGCCCGGGTGCTGCCCCGTCGTGCGCTTAACACCCGTTAAGGCGGACGCTAGCCAGTCGATAGCCGCTCCCGTCAGCGTGCGGCCGGTTTCCCGCGCCCAGGCCTTGACCAATCCAAAGGCGGTCTTGTCCGCCACGGTCGCAATGGTGCCCGCCCGAAAGACGTGCCCCTGTCCAAAGAGCACTTCGGTGTAGCGGTGGATTTCCGGCTGGTAATCCCCGGAAAAATTCAGATCAATATCGGGAACCTTGTCGCCTTCAAAACCCAAAAAGGTTTCAAACGGGATGTCTTGACCGTCCCCCACAAGCGGCGTTTGGCAAACCGGACACGCCCGGGGAGGCAAGTCGAACCCCGACCCCACCGCCGGATCGTTCACGAATGCTGTCCATCGGCATTGTGGACACCGGTAGTGGGGGGGCAACGGATTGACCTCGGTGATGTTCAGCAAGGTCGCGACCAGCGACGACCCGACCGATCCCCGCGAACCCACCAAATAGCCATCGTCCAACGATTTTTGCACAAGACGATGGGCAATGTAATAAATGCTCGAAAAGCCGTGGGACACAATGGAGTGCACTTCTTTTTCGAGGCGCTGGGCCACTATCTCCGGCAGCGGGTCCCCGTAGAGGGCTTTGGCCCGATTCACCGATTCTTCGGCCACCACTTGTTCGGCTTCAGGCAAGTGCGGGGAAAAGAGACCCGAAGGTACGGGCTGGATGGGCTCTAACTCGTTCTGAATCGCGAGCGGCGCTTCAAAGATCACCCACTCCCGATCCGAGTCGGTAAGAAACGCGAGCTCCTCTTCCATCTCTTGCCCTGACCGGAGGTAGAGTCGATCCGCAGCATGGTGCAACTCCCCTTTGGCCGTGGCGGCCAACACTTCCCGATATACGTGATGCTGAGGCCGTAAATAATGGGCGTCGGAAACCGCCACCACAGGCTTTTGCGCCTGGCGGCCCCAACTCACCAGCTCCCCAAGAAATGACTCCAGCGCCGGTTGACCGTCTAACATTTCCTCGCTTGTCAAGCTCTCCGCTGCCGTAGGGGGGACAATCTCCCAGTAATCGTAAAATCGCGTAATCGCGTCCCGTTCCGCCGCACTCGCATGACGGAACAAAGCGTCCGCGACCTCCCCGTCGTGAAAGGGCGATCCCACCAACCAGTGCTCGCGCCCCTCATCAATCAAGGAGCGCGGCACGCGCGGCACACGGTGAAAGTACGTCAGGTGCGACGCGGAAATCAGGCGATAGAGGTGCACCAGTCCTTCGTTGCGCTTGACCAGCAAGACGACCGGCGTCGGTCGGCCCACCGTGTAACTCACCGGCAGTCGTTGCCCTGGCTCATAGCCAGGAAATTGCGCGCGCAGCTCAGCCAATAGCCTGAGTGCCAACTGCGCCGTCGCTTCGGCATCGTCTAGTGCTCGATGGTGTTGCGTCAGCCCGATTTTATAATGGTCAGTCAGCGCTTCCAGCCCGTAACTTTTGAGTCCCGGCAGCACAATGCGCGCCAACGTCAGCGTGTCTAACACCAGGGGTTCATAGGAGTGGCCCGGCCGCAAGCGTTCGTACGCCCAGCGCAAAAAGCCCAGGTCAAAGCGCGCATTATGGGCTGCAATCCAGGCCCCCTCGCTAAACGCAAAAAACGCCTCCCACATCTCGTCTTCGGCCACCCCGGCCGCTAGTTCGTCATCACCAATGCGCGTGATGCGGCGGGTCGCCTCGGACACACTCCGTGTTGGCCGCACCAGCCGATGAAAGCGATCAACAACTTCGCCTCCCTGAACTTTGACAGCGCCCAATTCAATCACCTGATGGCGGCGGGGACTGAGTCCGGTGGTCTCGACGTCGACTACCACAAACGGGCGCTCCTCCCAGTCGCCCCAGTGAGCGCCGAGCCAAGGAGACAATTCCGTGTCAACCATATTGACTTCAACGCCGTAAATTGCCCGCACGCCAGTCGTCCGCTCGAGGCTTTGCGCTTCAGGATAGGTTTGCACCACCCCGTGGTCGACAATGGCCACGGCCGGCATGTGGGCCTCGCGCGCCGCTTCAAATAACTCTTTGGGGCTAATGAGGCCATCCATGGCACTCATTTTGCTGTGAACATGCAACTCCACGCGCGGCCGGCCGGGAGATCCCCAGAGGGGAGGCTTCGCGATGACTTGTCCGCTTTTGACACGGAGTTGGATTTCGTCGCTATACTTGTCCACTTCCAGCACACCGCGAACTGCCACATACGCACCTTCGGGCCAAAAATCCTCCGGCAACGTCACCTGGCCCCGACGCTCGCTATACCGGAGGCGCACCGCGCTCGTCTCGTCGGTAATGGTCCAAATATAGTGACGACTGCCGTCCCGAGTCTCCCTGACTTCTCGGCGAAAAATGCGCCCACTCACCGTCACTTCGCCTTGGGGGGGCAATTGGTCTAACCGAATCACATCGCCAGGATCTACCTCCTGGCCCAAAACCTGGGGCGTCTCTTTGACGCTTGATACGACGACGGGTTCTGCGGCGATGGGTGGGGGCAACTCTTTGACCGACACGTCGATGGCCATCTCGCGCAGCCAGGTTAGCGACCGTTTTAACCGCGCTACCCCGCCCCACCGCTGAAACACTGCCTCGGTCACCCGGTCCGGAAATCTGAGGCACACCCTGCCCTCAGCCATCGTTAATTCACCTTGGTGAGCCAGTGCGGCCGCCAACCCCGGTTGGCCTTCGCGAAACAAGGCTAGGATCTGTTCCTGCCAGTCACCCTGGTCGGGTGCGCGTAGTGCAAACCGCACGGGACATTGCCAGGCCTTGGACAACTCCTCGGCTAGCTGCCGTAGCCGCGGCAATTCGGCATCAGGCAAGCTGCCGTGGTACCACACGCAAATGCCGTCGCCATCACGCTCGACGGCGTGCACTTGGATCCATGCCGCGTCCCACCCTTGTGCACGCCGCCATTCTTCAAACCGATTGTCTGCCATGCCGCACCTCGTTGCTGATTAGATCCGCGGAATTTCCCGAATGATCTCCCAGTACATGCGCATCCGTGCCGAAAATCCCTTGACTAGACCTAGTTTTTCCTCCTTCACTACCTGCGTGACGTCTCGCAACACCACCTCGCGCGGCAAAATCCCCATGCGTTTGAGTTGGCGATGCAGCTGCAACTCGACGCCATAACCCGCCATATCAATATGTTCAAAGCCGACCAGCAACTGTCGGCGGATGGCCCGCTGACCGGATAGAAAGGGGGCCAGGGCCTGGGCCCAATCGGTTGAGGGGCGCCCCCCCTCAAAAATGCCCACCGTGGCGTCAGTTTCACCCGCGAGCACCGGCTGAATCAGTTCGCGGACGTGTGCCGTCGTAAGGCCGACCAAGTCAGCATCTAAGAATAACAGCACATCGCCGCGGGCAATCGATGCCCCGGCCTTCATAGCGCCGCCTTTTCCCTGATTTTCCGACAAGGACACGACAAATGCGCCGTATTGCTGTGCCACTTCTGCCGTGTTGTCTTCCGAGCCATCATCGACCACAATGATTTCACTGATTTCCGGGACCGCCCTTAAGACCGTTAAGACTGATCCGATATTTTGTGCCTCATTGTAGGCTGGGATTATGGCCGACACCCAACCACCCATGACACCACCCCTACCACCATCAGATGTGCACCTTGTCTCTAATATGCCCGTGCAAAGACCATGCGTTCGGACGCCTCACCCTGACATACCACACAACGCCCGCTACGCGGCTTGGCATCTAATGGCAAGCAGCGGATAGTCATTCCCGTGTCGGCTTTTAATTGCTCCGCACACGACTCCTGCCCGCACCAGTCGCCCGTAAAGAACCCGCGGTAGCCGTGCTGTGCTGCTTCGCGATAGTCGCTAACGGCCACCGTACGTTCAGCCAGGCGCTGGCGCGCTTCCTCCAATAAATGCGCCTGAATGTCGTCAAGCCATGTCGCGACCGCATCGACAACGTCCCCTAACATGACCGGCGCTTTGTCTCCGGTATCGCGGCGGGCCATCACCACCGCCCCTTGCGCCACATCGCGCGGTCCCACTTCAATTCTTAAGGGGACGCCCCGCATCTCCCAATCGTTATACTTGTACCCGGGAGTAAATTCTGGGCGCGCGTCTAATCGCACGCGAAATCTTGCGCTTAACATCTTCTGGAGGCGGTCGGCATAGGCCAACACCGCATCCCGCTCTGCCCCACGCATGATGGGCACGATCACCACTTGGATTGGCGCTACCCGGGGCGGCAATCGCAGCCCCTTGTCGTCACCATGCACCATGATAAGTCCGCCGATCATGCGCGTTGAACTGCCCCAGGAGGTTGTCCAGCCGTACTTTAACACCCCGTCCTCGTCCAAAAACTGAATATCGAAAGCTTGGGCAAAATTTTGCCCCAGAAAATGAGACGTCGCGATTTGCAAAGCGCGTCCGTCGCCCATCAGCGCTTCCAACGTATACGTCTCGACCGCGCCGGCAAAGCGTTCTCCCGCGCTTTTTCGCCCTGCCACCACAGGGATGGCCAGTTCCCCCTCAATGACGCGCTGGTAGATGAAAAGCTGTTGCAACGTCTCTCTTTCCGCCTCTTCGCGCGTCCGGTGCACCGTGTGCCCTTCCTGCCACAGAAATTCCGTCGTACGCAGGAACGGCCGCGTGGCTTTTTCCCACCGCACCACGTTCGACCACTGATTCATGAGCACCGGCAGATCGCGGTAGCTCTGTATCCATTTGGAATACATCGCGCCAATAATGGTTTCTGACGTGGGCCTCACCGCCAAGCGTTCGCTCAACACTTCGCCGCCGCCCATGGTCACCCACGCCACTTCGGGCGAAAAGCCCTCGACATGTTCTGCTTCTTTCGTCAAGAGGTGCTCGGGGATTAATAGTGGAAAGTACGCATTTTCGTGGCCCGTCGCCCGAAATTCCTTGTTCATGGCCTCTTGAATAAACTCCCAGATGCGATATCCGTATGGCTTAATGACCATAAACCCTTTAATCGGCGCATAGTCAACCAAGTCGGCTTTCGTGATGACATCGACATACCATTGGGAGTAATCAACCGATTTCGGAGTGATTTCTTTCAGCACGTTCTCCACGCGCCCGGACCTCCTCAGCTGCGTCTTGAATTTCCTTCCACAATTCTTCCACCATCTCGGCTTGATCCACGCGGCGCACGATTTGACCGTGGCGAAAGATGAGCCCCATGTTTTTCCCACCGGCCAACCCCACGTCCGCTTCCCGCGCCTCGCCAGGACCATTGACCGCGCACCCCATTACCGCCACGGTCAGAGGCTCGGCAATGGTGGCCATGCGGCGCTCCAGTTCGTTCGTCACCGGCCACATGTCAAACTGCAGCCGCCCACAGGTGGGACACGCCACCAAATTGGGACCCCGGTCGCGGAGCTTTAAACTCTTGAGGATTTCCCAGGCCACCCGGATTTCGTCCTCGCCCGGGGCCGTCAAGGAAATGCGAATGGTATCGCCAATCCCTTCGGACAACAAAATCCCAATCCCGACGGCAGACTTAATGGTCCCCTGAAAGGCGGTGCCCGCTTCGGTGACCCCGAGGTGCAAAGGATAATCGTAACGCTGGGCCATCAGCCGGTAGGCCGCGACCATGGTCGGCACGTCCGAGGCCTTCAGCGACACCACAATGTTGTCGTAGTCCAAGTCATTCAAAATTTGAATATGATTGGCTGCCGAGGTCACCATTGCTTCAGCCGTGCGCCCCAGATCTTTCAATAGCGTTTTTTCGATGGATCCGGAGTTCACGCCAATACGAATGGGTATGTCCCGCTCTTTGGCCGCCGCCACGACCTTCTCCACCCGTTCACGGCTCCCAATGTTACCGGGGTTCAGTCGCAACTTATCGACCCCCTGGCGAATCACTTCCAGCGCCAGGCGGTAGTCAAAATGGATATCAGCAACGACGGGAATTGGCGATTGCCGCACAATGGCGCCGACCGCCTGCGCCGCCTCCATGTCGGGCACAGCCACACGCACGATTTCGCACCCCACGTCGCGGTAACGATAAATCTCATCGACCGTGCTCTTCACGTCGCGGGTATCGGTTTTGGTCATGCCTTGAACGCGCACCGGGGCCCCACCGCCGATGACTACGTCACGGACTCGCACCGCCTTGGTCATAGTGTCCCTCCTTGAGATAGATGTTTGGGCGTCATCATTCCCCTCATCCCATCTTAACACTGCCTATTTCCCGACACTAGTTAGCCCAAGTGGAGATAGTGCACCAGGTCGTGATAGGTGACGAAAACGACAAAGAGCAAGAGAAACACCATGCCCACCAGGTGAATGAGGCTTTCCCGCTCAGGATCCAGCGCGCGCCGCCTAATACCTTCCAGCCCCAAAAAGAATAAGCGGCTGCCGTCCAACACAGGCACCGGCAAAATGTTAAACAGGCCCAAATTCGCGGACAACGCGGCGGCAATGACAAACAAGTAAAACCACCCTTCCGCCGCTGCCTGGCCAATGGTGACCGCAATGCCCACCGGGCCCATCAGATCAAACGCGCTCTGGCCGGTCACCAGCTTGTACAGCGCCACAAACCAGGCGCCCGTCAATTGCACCGTTTGCACTACCCCTTGCTTGAGGGACGCCCATAGCCCAAGGTGCAGGGTGGCCATGCCGAGCTGGATGCCAATCAAATAACGCTTGAGCGACGGATCCCAACGCGGCTTGATGCGAAACACCTGGTAGCGGTGATGGCGCACGACCCCGACCTGAATCCACTGATGGGCATGGCTCGCTATCAGTTGACTGACCGCCGTCCCATTCGCCACCCGCTGGCCGTCAATGCTCACGATGCGATCCCCTGCTCTGAGTCCGGCCATCTCGGCCGGGTAATGAGCCATGACATGCTGGACAGTGGCTGTCACCACCGGCATACCGATGGGCCCAAAGACTATGGCATAAAGCACAAACGCCAGCACCAGATTCATCACCGGTCCGGCAAAAATCACCAAGAATCGCTGCCATAAGGGGCGATTAGGAAATTCATCAGGATCCGTCGTCTTCTCGCCATCCATGCCGCCCAACCGCACATAACCCCCCAGAGGGATCACGCGCAGGGAATACTGTGTCCCCCCCCATCGCCGCGACCATAAGCTCGGTCCAAATCCTAAGGAGTATTCGTCGACCTGCATGCCGAACGACTTCGCGACCAGGTAATGGCCCAATTCGTGGACCGCTACCAATACCCCAAATACGACAATCCAGGCGATGATCGTCAGCATGCGTCGTCTCCTCCTATCGCGCCCGTTGAGCTATGGTTGACCGCGCGTACTGTCGTGCCCAGCGGTCAGCAGCCCTGACCTCGGCCAGGTCATATCCACGCCCGACCGGCGAAAACGCATTTAAGGTCTCTTCGACGACCTCAACGATGTCCAGAAATCCGAGTTGTCGGGATAAAAATCCTTCCACCGCCACTTCGTTAGCCGCATTCAGCACACACGGATAGAGCTGCCCGGCCTCGCCTGCCTCGCGCGCCACTTGCAGTAACCGAAAGGTGTCCAAGTCGGGTTCCTCAAAATGAAGATCGCGGCCCGCCCACTGAAATGCCGGGATCTCTAACGGCCAACGCTGAGGCCAAGACAACGCGACTTGAATGGGTACGCGCATGTCAGGATACCCACATTGCGCGAGCGTGGCTCCATCCACAAATTCGACCAGCGAATGGACGATGCTCTCGGGATGAATGACCACGTCAATCGCATCGTAGTCCACGTGAAACAAATAATGCGCCTCAATAATCTCTAAACCTTTGTTCATCAAGGTGGCAGAATCGACGGTAATTTTCGGACCCATTTGCCAGTTAGGATGTCTTAAGGCCTGCTCGACGGTCACCGATTGTAAGGATTCCCGCGTCCAACCCCGAAACGGGCCACCTGAACACGTTAAGATGATGCGACGCAGGGGCTGGTTGAGCGCTAAACACTGGAAAATGGCCGAATGCTCGCTATCCACGGGAATAATCTGGCCACTGTTGGCGTCATCCAGCACCCGCTGAATGACGTCGCCGGCAGCCACCAGCGTTTCTTTGTTGGCTAAGAGCACCGTGAGTCCCCGCTCCAGGGCCGTCAACGTCGGTTCCAGCCCGGCAAACCCCGACATCGCCGCCAGCACATGCGTCGCGTCAGCTTCTGCCAATCGTTCTTGTACGGCCTCTTGACCCCCTAGAATGTCGGGGCCCGCCAATCCTTTGACCTCTTGCTTCAATCGTTCCGCCTGCGCGGTATCCGTCAATGCAATCCAGGCCGCGCGCATTTGGCACCCCATCTCCCATAGGCGGCGCGCATTCACGTGCGCCACCAGGCCCTCGATAGCTACCTCATCTTGATGCTCTTCCCATACCTTAAAGGCACTGTGGCCAATGGACCCGGTAGCTCCCAATATCACCAGCCGCATGCTCTTCCCCCTTCGACGCGCCGTCATTCCCACGGTTCAGCCAATAACGGGCTTAGCGCGTTAAAGAATACCGCCGTCATCGGTCCCACAATGACGCCGCCTGCGCCAAACAAGCGAACGCCCATATACAGGGAAAATAATACCACGAGTGGATGTAAACCCGTGTTTTGACCAACGAGCCGCGGTTCAAAGGTTTGACGAATAAGCACCACAGCGGCTAACACCACCAAGAGATGAATGCCCAAACGCGCATGACCCGTCAAGAGCGCGCCGAGCGCCCAGGGGGCAAGAATGAGCGTGGGACCGAGAAATGGCACCAGATCCAACAATCCCGCGCTAAGGCCCACCAGCGCCGCATACGGCGCCCCGATGAGGAGAAGCCCGCCGGTGGTCGTCAGGCCGGTAATCCCGACCAGTAATACTTCCGCCCACAAATAACCCCATAACCCACTTTGCACGGCCCGTGTGAGACGCGCTAGACGCGAGCGCAGCCATGGAGGTGCCATCCGCACCGCGCTGTTGCGCACCAGGCGCTCGTCACGCAGTAGAAAAAAGGCCGCCAAGGTGGCAATCACCACCATGAGCGCCATGTCTGGCAATTGCAGTAATAGGTGGGCCAACGCCTTGATGCTAACCCCTAACATTTGGTCAAGCGAGTGCAATTCCGTGCGCACGGATTCGCGCCCCCACCCGAGGCGGGCGCGCACCGCATTGTACCAACGGAGGTACCGCGTCAGATGCCAGGGGCGGGCGTGCAGGTACTCGGGGACGCGATGGGTGAATTCGACCAGTTCCGACAGGAGCAGCATAACAATGCTACCGGCGATGACGCCGACTCCCCCCAACACGCTGAGCAGAGCCGCCAACGCTGCCAGCGAGCGGCTGACTCCCAGTCGTTCAAAGCGGTTCACCAGCGGCTGGACCAGGCCCGCCATCCCTGCCCCCAAGATAAAAGGGAAGAGGTATCCCGCCAGCCATCGCCAAAAGGCGTACGACAAGAGACAGAGGCCGATCCAGATGGCCGCGCGCGCAGTATAAGGGCTTAGGCGCTTCATAGCTCACCTCGGAGCTAACTTATGCCCAAGCCTTTCAATAAATAATACGCAAACGGTAAAGCCAGTAAGGTCGAATCAAACCGATCCAAGATGCCCCCGTGGCCCGGTAAAATCCCCCCCGAATCTTTAACCCCCACGTACCGCTTAAATTGAGACTCCATCAGATCCCCCACCACACCTAAGACGCTCACGCCAAGCCCGAGGAGGCTCCCTTGAAACCACAGCGCGTGGATAAGGCTGGCACCAACACCCCCGACAATGACCGCCGACAGCACGCCGCCCAGGGTCCCTTCCCAGGTTTTTGACGGGCTAATGTGAATCATGAGCTTATGGCGTCCAAACCGCCGCCCCACAAAATAGGCCATGGCATCAGTCACCCACACCAGGGCAAAAAACATCACCACCAGCCGCACACCATGTGGCAGTGCGCGCAGGGCGGTCAAAAACATAAACAAGAGGCCGATGTAGAGGCTTGTCCAGGTGGTAGTCAGGGCCCCCTCAAAGCTTGAGGCCTCGCGCCCCAATACCACCGCCCCGATCACCACCACCACTAAGCCCGCCAAGATCCCCCAGACGAGCGGCAAATTCAACGCTTGGCAAGCCAACATAGCCCACACCCAAAAGACGCTCATGCGGGCAAAAAACGGCATCTTCTTGGCCCGAAACATCTGTTCGGCCTCATAAACCATGACCGCTTCAAAAATAGCGGTCGCTCCCCGCAAGGGCCAGCCGCCCAGATAAATGAGCACCAGTAAAATGGGGATGCCGACCGCAGCCGTGGTCACCCGACGTCCTAACAACGTAGCCCCCCTTATCCCAAGCCACCAAATCGCCGGTGTCGCGTTTGATAGTCGCGAATGGCAGCTTGCAAGTCGGCGGGGCCAAAATCAGGCCATAATTTGTCGCTAATGTAAATCTCGGCATACGCTAACTGCCACAGTAAGAAATTGGAGAGGCGGAACTCACCACTGGACCGAATTAACAAGTCGGGATCCGGCAATCCCGCCGTGTCAAGATATCGGTTGAGCTCCGCTTCCGTCAGCTCCGTGCCTTCGGGCGTTTGATGGCGCCAGCTATTCACCGCCCGCAAGATCTCATCGCGCCCGCCATAATTTAACGCCAGATTCAAGATGAGGCGCCGTTGCTGGCTTGTCTCCGTCATCGCCCAGTTGAGCGACTGCTGTGCAGACAAAGGCAATTTGCGAATATCCCCAATCGTCCGGATGCGGACCCCTTCCTCTTTGAGCTCCGGGGTTTCGGACGCCAGAAATTCTACCAATAAACCCATGAGGACATCAATTTCCTGGCTTGGCCTTCGCCAATTCTCGGTTGAAAACGCATAGGCTGTCAATACTTCAATGCCGAGGCGCGCCGCTTCCTTGACAATCGGCTTCAGTGCCTTCACCCCTTCGCGGTGCCCTACTGTCCGATCTAGCCCGCGCCGCTGGGCCCAGCGACCGTTGCCGTCCATAATGATGGCAATATGGCGCGGGAGATGCCGAGACAGCAGGGGATCCGCCGGCGAGTTTGACTCCTGGCCTTGCACTGACATCTCCCCTTTATTGCCGCATTCACTATGGTGTCATAATATCCTTTTCGCGCGCATCTGCCACCTTCTCTAGCTCTTGAATATAGTGATCGGTTAGTCGCTGAACGTCATGCTCTCCTCGACGTTCCTCATCTTCACTGAGCGTCCCGTCTTTTTGCGCCTTTTTCAGTAAATCCAGCGTGTCCCGGCGTACGTTGCGCACGGCCACTTTCGCTTCTTCCAGTTGCCGGCGAAGCTGGCGGACGAGATCGCGCCGACGCTCCTCCGTCAACGGCGGCACGTTAACCCGCAAAAGTTGCCCGTCCACGCGCACCGACACGCCCAAATCCGCCTTGAGAATGGCTTTTTCAATGCTGGATACCGTCCCCTTGTCAAAGGGTTGAACGACCAGCACGCGGGGCTCCGGCGCGGTAATGCTGGCTAAATGTTGCAGCGGCGTCACCGCCCCGTAATAGTCCACGGAGACTTTCTCGAGTAAGGCAGGATGGGCCCGCCCCGCACGCATACCCGCAATATCGCGCGTAAACGCCTCGACCGCCTTTTTCATGCGTTCTTCACTGTCACGAAGGACTTCCTTTAACACCCCGCTCACCCCCTCCTACATAGGTGCCAATGGATTCACCCAATACCACCTTCAAAATGTTGCCGTAGGTATTTAAGTTGAAGACAACGATAGGAATATTGTTGTCCATGCAAAGCGACGTGGCCGTGGCATCCATCACTTTGAGATTTTCTTTTAAGACGTCTAAATAGCGAATTTCATCAAACATGCGTGCGTTCGGGTTGGTCCGCGGGTCGGCGTCGTAGACACCGGACTCCTTGGTCGCTTTTAACATCACATCGGCCTCAATTTCTGCCGCCCGCAAAGCGGCAGTGGTGTCGGTGGAGAAGTACGGATTGCCATTGCCGGCAGCAAAGATGACGACCCGCCCTTTTTCCAGATGCGTCATCGCCCGTCGGCGAATATACGGTTCAGCGACTTCCTTCATTTCAATGGCCGTTTGCACCCGCACGACGACTCCGTGCTTTTCCAAGGCGTCCATTAACGCTAACGCGTTAATCACCGTGGCCAGCATCCCCATGTAATCAGCCGTGGCCCGGTCCATCCCTTTGCTCGATCCCGACTGCCCCCGCCAGATATTGCCGCCGCCGACGACCACCGCGATTTGCACCCCTAAATCCCGCACTTCCTTGATTTGTCGGGCAATGCTGTCTACAACGGCGGGATCGATGCCAAACCCTGCGTCCCCGGCCAGCGCTTCGCCGGATATCTTTAATACCACGCGCCGATATTTGGGCTCCTTAGACACGGTTCACTCTCCCCACACAGCTCCTCGGTACCCGCGCAAAGAAAACGGGCAGCCTGCCCAGCTATTCAGACGGTGCTGCCCCTTCTTCTCCTCGTTCAAAGCGGACAAAACGGCGGACCTGAATTTGCTCCCCCAACCTGGCGATATGTTCTTTGATAAAATCGCCTACCGAGATATCCGGATTTTTCACGTAGGGTTGTTCTAAAAGACACACTTCTTGATAAAATTTCTCGAGGCGCCCCTGAACCATTTTCTCCACAATGGCGGGCGGTTTTCCTTCATTAAGCGCTTGCGCCGTGAGAATCTCCCGTTCATGCGCCACCACCTCAGGCGGAACATCCTCCGGTCGCACGTATAGCGGTCGGGCGGCGGCAATATGCATCGCCACCTCGTGTGCCAAGGCGCGGAAGTCGTCGGTATTCGCTACAAAATCTGTCTCACAATTAATTTCCAGCAGTACGCCAATGCGTCCCTGACCATGAATGTAGCTTGTCACCAATCCTTCCGTGGTTATCCGCCCCGCTTTCTTGGCAGCTTTGGCCAGGCCCCGCTCGCGTAAAAGATCTATCGCCCGATCCATATCGCCTTGGGCATCCTCGAGAGCGCGCTTGCACTCCATCATCCCTGCCCCGGTACGCTCTCTGAGCGTCTTGACCTCTTGTGCCGAAATTGCCACACCACGTCCTCCTCGTAATGAAGGCGACCTCGCGGTCGCCTTCAGCGGTCTCGTTTCCGGCGATTACTGTGCCGCCTCTTCTGCGTCCTCGGGCATCAACGCTTCCCCTTGGCGTCCTTCAATTAAGGCATCGGCCATCTTCGCGGTCAGCAGGCGCACCGCTCGAATAGCATCATCATTGCCGGGAATCACATAGTCAATTTCGTCGGGATCGCAGTTTGTGTCCACGATACCCACAATGGGGATCCCGAGCTTTCGTGCCTCGGTCACCGCAATGTGTTCCTTGCGCGGATCTACCACAAACAACGCCGCTGGCAGCTCCTTCATCCCTTCGATGCCGCCCAAATACTTCTCCAGCTTTCCTTTTTGCCGCGCCAGGGAGCTGACCTCTTTTTTAGGTAGTCGCTCCCACTGACCTTGGGCTTCTTGCTCCTTCAGTTCCGCCAATCGCTTGACGCGCCGCTTAATGGTGTCAAAATTTGTGAGCATGCCACCCAACCAGCGCTGGTTGACGTAATAATCGCCGGAACGCCGCGCCTCTTCGGCCACCGCTTCTTGAGCTTGTTTTTTGGTGCCCACAAACAGCACTTTACCGCCATTCATGCCCACCTGACGCATAAAGTTGTAGGCTTCATCCACTTTGCGCACGGTCTTTTGCAAATCAATAATGTAAATGCCGTTGCGCTCCGTAAAAATGTAGGGCTTCATCTTGGGGTTCCACCGACGCGTTTGATGGCCAAAGTGCACGCCGGCTTCCAAGAGCTGCTTCATCGATACAACTGACATGCTTTTCCTCCTGGTTCGCCTCCGCAGTTCTTTTCATCTCAATCACCAGGGGTGAACTGCGTGCTAGATTGGGCTTTCTTCCATCGGAAGAAAGCCGTCGGTAGTATAACATACCTCGATCGCAGCTTCAACCAAGCAGCACTCGTTCCCCTGACGCAAATCTTAGCCGTGGACCGCTGAAAAGCCGGGCACCCCATCAAACAAATACAGGTTTTCACTCTTTATCGGTTCAAATCCCGCTGCCACAACGCGACCTATCAACTGCACCACGTCCGCCGGCGCCACTGCCTCTCCTTCGTTGGCCATGAAGCGGCATCGCCAATGGTCGGTACAAAACGTTTCCGGCAACCCATCCGGCCAGACTTTGACGCCGCGGTTGGTAATCACCCGCAGCGCGAGCGGCCCCTCTTTCACCTGGCTTAACAGGGCACCTAAATCATTGGCCGATCCGCGATCCCAGTCCAAAAAGACGTCGACCCCGACGAGGCGTTTCTCCGCTTTGCGCTGTGGGGTTTTGGCTTCCGCGCGGATGACTTGGGTGGCCTGGTAAGACACCGGCTTTAACACCGCGGGCACCTGGCCCAAGCGTTCAATCACCGCCTCGGCAAATTCGCGGGTACCCACTTGACGTTGGCTGACGCCCTCTTTGTAAATGTCATAGGTATGAATCCCGTCCTCGATGGTCTTCAGCCACGCATTGTGCACCCGCGTGGCCACGTCTGGCTGTCCAATATGCACCAGCATCATGACTGCGGCAAGCAAAAGTCCTGAAGGGTTCGCCAGGTTTTGCCCCGCGCGCCGCGGGGCGGACCCGTGGATGGCTTCAAACATGGCTGCCTGTGACCCAATGTTGGCCGAACCGGCGAGGCCCACGGAACCGGCAATCTGCGCCGCGACATCAGACAACACGTCGCCGTAAAGATTGGGCATGACGATGACATCAAACTGCTCAGGCGTATCGGCTAGCTTTGCTGCACCAATGTCCACAATCCAGGTTTCGTGTTCAATGTCCGGGTACTCGGCGGCCACTTCCTCAAACACTTTATGAAATAGGCCGTCTGTGAGCTTCATAATGTTATCTTTCACAAAACAGGTGACTTTCTTGCGATTGTGAGCCCGTGCGTATTCAAAGGCGTAACGAATCACTTTTTCTGAGCCGGGTCGGGTAATGAGCTTTAAACATTGGTAGACCTGATCGGTCTGCCGGTGTTCAATGCCCGCATACAAGTCTTCTTCGTTCTCCCGAATAATCACCACATCCATGCCGGGGTGTTTGGTGAACACATAGGGATGATAGGCCACGCAGGGTCGCACGTTCGCGTAAAGGCCCAACGCCTTGCGAATGGTCACGTTTAAACTTTTGTATCCCCCACCCTGAGGGGTGGTAATGGGCGCTTTAAGAAACACGCGGGTGCGTCGAAGAGAATCCCAGGCCCCCGGCTCCATACCGGTTTCTACGCCGCGCAAATACACCTTCTCACCAATTTCAATGGTCTCGGTCTCTATATTGGCGCCTGCGGCATCCATAATGTTTAACGTAGCTTGCATGATCTCGGGACCGATTCCATCTCCATACGCCACGGTAATTGGGGTTTTTGTAGACATCCTCGTTAGCTCCATTCTTGAAAAAGTGGGGATCAACACGCCCACCACCATCATAGATGTCAAGGAAGCGACAATCAACGCTAAGCGGCCATCCCGTTAAGATGACGCTTCAGCTTCGTAAGAGAGGGTCTGGGAACTGGGACGGGTTTCCGGCATTGCTAGGCTGACCACAGTGCCCAGCACACACGCCGCCGCAAAGAAGCCGAGCCCTAAAGCCACTCCACCGACGGCGGCCAACATGCCGTATCCCACAATGCCTACCACCCCGCCGATGCGGCCTGCCATCTCCGACAGTCCCTCACCGGTGCCGCGTACGCGGGTACTAAACTGTTCGGCTGGCGCAATCACCACCGTCTTATCAGGCCCCGCCGGCCCAAACACATACACCAGACCCATCAGCGCCGCCAGAACCACGACGGGCACGTGAGGCGTCCGCCAAAACAGCAACGCTAAGATAGCCAACGATAGCGCGCGACCCAGAAATCCAAAGATTTGCAAGGGCCGCCGGCCCCAACGATCGATGAGCCACACCGTGAGCAGCGCCGAGGGAATGGTGACCGCTTTAACGGCCACGCTGCTCCAGGCGGCGGTGGCCAAGGAGTGGCCCCAAAGGGCCACCAATACCATGGGAAGAAACATCCCGAGTCCCTGGTCCGTAATTTGATAAAAGAAGTAACTCAGCTGGGATACGGACAGCGTCCGCCAGACGCCTGGCCGCCGCATCCCGCTAAACCCTCCAGCGTGGTCAAGACGATGCCGCTCGCGCAACCATAGGGGCGATTCCTTCACCCAGGTTCGCGCAAGAACCAACGGAATGGCGAGAACCACGCCCGTGGCGAGCATCCACCGCCAAGCCATTGTACTGGACGTCGACAATAGGACACTCCCCACAAAATAGGCAATCACCATGCCGAAGTTGGCAAACCACATCGCCCACGCCATCACCCGGCCGCGGACAGGTCGTGGAATAACTTCCGCCAAATAAGTAAAACTAATGGCGTAATCCGCTCCCACACCGATCCCCACCAGCAGTCTCGCACCCAGCAGCCACCAAATGCTAGGACTCATGGCACTAAGCGCCGCGGCACCGATGAATGTGACATAATCGCCCATCAATAGCGCGCGTCGGCCATAGCGGTCGGCCAGCACGCCTCCAGTCACGCTGCCCACAATCATCCCAATCGAAGTGACAGAGGCCACCAACGACAGCTGCCACGCGGCGAGAGCCCAGTCGCGCTTGATAGACACCAAAGCGATGGCCATAATGCCCATATCGTAGGCACTGAGAAAGATGCCCGCTCCGGCAAGCAGCGACTGCCGCCTCCACCGCTGGCTCATATTTAGCCGCCCCCTCTTCTGACGTTTAGCCCTTGCTAATTAGCATAGGCTAACTTCCAGAAGTGATCAATTCATGTAACAAAAAAGTGATGGGGGACTAGGGGGAGCTTGGAACCATATTGATAGTAACGGGAACCGTCAACGGTCCGGTACGGACCCGGAGAACCACGCGCAGCGGCTGGGACAACGCCAGACGCATCAATTGCGGCGTCAACACCTCATCGAGGCCGACCTTGGGTATCACCCGCTGTTTTAACTCGCGAAACACCAACTGGGTCAAATCGCCCGTTAATTGTGCCTTAAGATTAGGGGGCAAAGGAAGTTTTAACCCTCCGATCTCAATGGTAATCTGCCCCACAATTTGTGCCACTTCGTCTTCGATGACCGGTCTTAAACGCTCGAGCGCCACTTCCCGCATCCGTGGCCACGACGGCCTTAACCGGGTGATGGCGCCGCGAGCCAGAGCTAGCACCTCGCCTTGGGGCACGGAAACCGTGACTCCCACACCGTAAATCCATACCACTTCAGCTCCAACTACAATTGCGGCACCCAGCAGCGCCCACGCCATGCGGTGTAGGCGACGGCTCAGCGGGCTCACCTCCTCCTTACCGGGTAATACCAGTATGAAAAAATTTCTTCCTTCTCACAATAGTCGCGTACAACCATGGTCGCGTGCGCACATTTTTCACTCACGAAGGAGGGTCAGTGATGCGAACTTATTGGCTAGGAGGGGCTTTGGCTGCCAGCGTCATGCCGCTGTGGATTACTGCCTGCGGCCCAGCGCCCGCCCCACAACCCAAGACTCACACGAACTCATCTAAATCGCCCGCCAAACCCAAACCGGCGGCCAAAGCCGGCCCATCGGCGTCACGGTTAAAAGTCATTGCCTTTTACGACCAATCCATGGGGACCGTGGCGCCCGATCCGTTTGCTCTCATTGAGGCTCATCCGGGCCTGGTCACGTATCTGTCACCCTTTTGGTACGAGGTCTCTGCCACCGGATCCCTCATCGCCAAGCCTGAGGGAAATGCCGCCACCTTGGCGGCTCGCGACCATCTGCCATTGATGCCCCTGATCAACAACGCGGGAGGCACGGACGCCTTTTTGCACAGTGCCACGACGCGACTGGCCGCCGTGCATCACATCGTCACCTTACTCAAGACGCATCCCTATGTCGGTGTCAACATCGATTTTCAGGGTCTGAAGGCAGCGGATAGCACCGACCTCACCGCCTTTATGAAAGCCTTGCACCAAGCCATGCCAGCCAAGGATGTGCTCTCGATGTCGGTGGTTCCGCTGAATTCCGGCAGTGGCGAAAGCAGCGCCTACAATTTGGCCCAGCTGAATCCGTTGGTGAATTCCATGGTACTCATGGCCTACGACTTTCATGGCGATGGCACCCCGCCCGGGCCGGTGAGCCCCTACGATTGGGTCAAGGCGGGCATCGCCGCCACCCTTAAGGCGGGTGTCCAACCCTCCAAGTTATACTTGGGTATTGCCAACTATGGGTACTTGTGGACCGATGGGTCGACCAAGGCCACCACCATTCCCTTAAAGGTGATGCATCAACACAAATACGGGGTATATCACTGGAGCCCCACCTACAAGGAAGCCTATGACACCTATACCATGAACGGTACGCGTCACGTTATTTGGTTTGTCAATGACCGCGCGGCGGTCGACCGGATTCGCTTAGCAGAGCGCGACCACCTCGCCGGCGTCGCATTTTGGCGGGTAGGATACGAGGATGCGACCTGGTGGGATGCTGTGGCAAAGGCTCTTACCACCCCTGCTACAACAGCCGCAGCCGCACGTCGGCCAGCCACGCCACGCCACTTGAAGAAGGCGCTGAATGCACCGGCCCATCGTGCTGGAAACACGCTGCAAAAGTCGGCGTCCAAAACCCGACGGACCCTAAAAGGGCCGACCAAAAAGACGCTGATCGCTCCGGCTCATAAGGCCAAAACAATGGTGAAAAAGGCAAGCCACACCCGCCCATAGGTGCACATGACGAGGGGCCGGACAACGAGCCCCCCGTCGCATTTATGCCATCGGCAATTCGACTCGCCGCGGCGCGCTATCCGGCAACGGGTTGCCCACGGCTTCCCCCGTGAGATAAAAGGTTTTCGCACCCGTAATGCGCACCGGCACAAATCGGTCCGTGAGGTCGATTGCCGGGTCGCGATCGATGAGCACCACTTTGTTATTATGCGTCCGGCATGCCCACACCTGATGATCTTTCTTACTAACGCCTTCTACCAACACCAAGAGCTCCCGACCCAGGTATTGCTGGTTTTGTTCCCAGCTGATTTGGTATTGCAAAGCCATGAGGCGGTTCAGACGGTCCTTCTTGACCGGGTTGGGCACCGGATCTCTCCCTTCCCATCGCGCTGCCGGCGTCTTTTCCCGCGGCGAGTAAATAAAGGTAAAGGCGGTGTCGTAACGCACCCGGCGAATGAGGTCTAACGTCTCCTCGAAATCCGCCTCGGTTTCGCCCGGAAATCCCACAATAATGTCCGTGGTTAAGGACGCATCAGGAATTTTCTCCTTGACCCGCTCAATGAGATCGAGATAGCTCTCTTTCGTGTACTTGCGGTTCATACGCTTTAAAATCGCGTTGGACCCCGCTTGCACCGGCAAGTGAACGTGCCGCGTAATCTTGCTGGAAGCCGCGATGGTATCAATCAGCTTTTGGCTGAAGTCTCGCGGGTGCGACGTGGTGTACCGAAGCCAGCGCACCCCATCAATCTTCTCAAGTTCGCTCAACAAATCTGCCAAATCGCGAGGCGGATTCAGGTCATGGCCATAGGAATTGACATTCTGTCCCAAAACGGTCACGTCTTGGTACCCTTCGCGCGCCAATGCTTCGACCTCCGCCACGATAGCTCCCATTTCACGCGATCGTTCTTTACCCCGAGTAAACGGGACGATGCAATAGGTACAAAACTTGTCGCATCCGTAAATGATGTTGACAAATGCCTTCACGCCGTCTTTTCGCCGCGATGGCAGGTGCTCGACAACTTCGCCTGCGCTTTGCCACACATCAATTACCATCTCCTCCGAGGCTTCTGCTTGCTCAAGCAGTTGTGGCAGCTGGTGAAGGTTATGTGTGCCAAATACGAGATCGACCTGGGGTGCATGCTTTTTTAGCCAGGCAATCGTGCCAGGTTCCTGGGCCATGCACCCGGCCACTGCCAACGTCATAGACGGCCGTTCCGCCTTTAACTGGCGCAACTGGCCAATGTAGCCCAGAGCGTGTTCTTCGGCGCTGCCCCGGACCGCACACGTATTGACCACAATGACGTCCGCCTCCTGATCGCGGGCGGCTGGCACGTAACCCAATTCCTCGAGTTGGCCGGCCATAATTTCCGAGTCTCGCTCATTCATCTGGCACCCATAAGTCTTGATAAAATAGCGGCGCTGCGCCATGCCTTCACCTCCTCTACGATTTATCCTTGTTGCATTGTACCACGCGATTAAGCCCGCGAAAAAACACAGATTTTCCTACAGCAGGAAACGATTTGGGAGGCAGCAGCCTTACGATTTCGCCCATGACTCATCCGCTTCACGGATGGTTTGGCGCAACTGCCAGGCCTCGGCCGCTGCGGGGTTGAGCGACAAGGCGTGCGTAAAGTTGTTCACCGCTTGATGTCGATGACCAAGGGCAATGTCGGCCAATCCGGCGTCGTAATAACTCTGCCACCAATCCGGTTGCACCGACGCCGCATCCTCAAAAAAGGTTAAGGCCTCTTGGGGATCGCCCTCTTGGTAGAGGATCCGTCCCATCAAATCTAACGTGGGGCCCTGTTGACCTCCGCTAATCAACGCCCTTTGGCTATCGCCCCAGGCTTTGGCCGCATGGCCTTCGGCCGCTTCGACGAACCCCGCGCCGTCCCAGGCCATCCAATTCCCCGGATTTGCGGACAACGCCTGGCGATAGGCCATCAAGGCCTGGCGGTTTTCCTTTAAACGCGCCAACAGTTGCCCTAGCGTTGTCCACGTCTCGCTATCGTGCGGTTGTAAGACGACGGCGTGGCGTAAAGCAGACACGGCCGCGTCCGGTTGTCCCGCGGTCAGCAGCAAACCCGCCAGGCGGACATAGCCAGGCGCATAGCGCGGATCCGCCGCTAAGACAACCTCTTCGGAGCGAATCGCCTGGTCTAGTTCCACAACCAAGGAGCGGTAGCGCCCCTCCACCGCCTGTTGATACGCCAAAACGGATTGAGGAGCCTGTTGAGCCGATGGCGGAACTAAAGTGGCGCCGTTCGCACATCCCGATAAAAGTGCCGTGAGTGCTAGCGCGGCAACCCACCACATTTGTCGTCTTACTCGCGCCAACCTAACCAACTCCGCACCGCGCTCTGTGTCAAACACTGGGCCATGCCCGCCGCCAAGGGCAAGGCGTCAATCTCACGATAATTGACCCACCGCCAATCGCTGGCGTCGCTACCCACGGTCACATCAAACTGCGATGCTGTCACCCCGTAGTCCAGGATGACATAATGGGCGTCGTTGGTAATCACTTCCGCCACATGTAAGAGCTTGACCGGCCTGACCAATAGGCCCGTTTCTTCACGAAATTCGCGCTGAACCGCCTCGATCAGCCGCTCGCCCCACTCAAGATGCCCACCGGGAAAGGCCCACGTGCCCCGCATAGTCTTTCCCGTCCGGCGCACGAGCAACACGCGCCCATCAGGGCGGACTAAAATTCCGGCGACGCCGACCCTAGGAGTCTGATGGTTTGTCATCGCCGTCGTAAATGGTTAATTCCCACTCATCATCAAATTGCCGCAAGCCGAAAATCACTCCGCGCTGCTTTAGCGACTGGTTTAAGAACGTGACAATTTCATGCGGCGTTAACCCACGAAATCTCCGCTGGGCTATGGTCGTCAACTTTGCATGCTGGGCTGACACTTTCATGCACACGCACCTCGCGATCGCTTTTATTATATTACAATTCTTAACCCCAACAGGACGGCCGCGGTGCGAATACCAAATTCCCGTTCGGATGACACTATCCCCCTAACATTCCCTGGGATGCGCGGGGCGATACTAACCGCGCCAGCGAAAGGAGGCAGGGGCAATGGCCAAATGGTCAAAGGGAACCTCAGTGCTGTCACCACAAGTCCGCGACCAATTTAAATACGAAATTGCGGACAATCTTGGACTGACCGACGCGCTGCAACAAAAAGGGTGGGGAGACATGCCCACGCGCGATTTAGGCCGCGTCGGCGGAAAAATTGGCGGCAACATGGTCAAAGTGATGATTAAGTATGCCGAAGAATCGTTGGCTAGGAACTCCCAGGAATAATCCTGTTTCTATAGGACAGTCTAAATGGCGAAGCGCGCCTTTGGCCTTCGCCATTCTTCCATGGCGCGCTTCGTGATTGCCAATAAGCCTTACTAGGCCTCGCCTGGCTTGAATCGCTGCCGATTGCCGATAGACGGACGTCGTCGCCTCCTCTCCAGATAGTCCCGCTCCCTGTGATCCCGCTGACCAACGCTCAAGACCACGAAGCCATCGCCCGTTCTCCCAAGGAACCCCATCGCCCCACGACGCGCTGACAACGGGCCAACCTCACCGAGTTGTGAGAAACGTTTCAATGGCGCTCGCAGTTGGCCAGTCTCAAGTGGCTCTCAATATTAACACATATTAACACGACAGACATGGGTATAGTTGGATAGTGTTCGGTTGTCTGTGGCCGCTCCCCGACTGGAAACCGTTGGGTGTATACTCCTAGGTGGGTTGATTGGTCCCTGCTCCTGGCGTGATGGCCGTAAACAAAACCAGGCTGCTGCTTATGTGAGGAGTTGACTAAAGCCCGATACCAGACGATAGATTGGAGAAGCGACGTGAAAGACTTATCGTTTTGTCGGAGCCAATTTCCGAGCTTATCCCGGCAAGGCCCTTCAGGCGAACCGTTGGTCTACCTCGACGGACCGGGTGGCAGCCAAGTGCCGGCCTCGGTTATTGCGGCGATTGCCGAGTACTACATGCAGCACAATAGCAACACGCATGGAACGTTCATCACCAGTCAAGAGACCGACCAGGTGATTCACCGCGCTCGGCATCACATGGCTGCGCTGTTAGGGAGCACCGATCCCGCTACGATTTCCTTTGGTCCCAATATGACCACTTTAAATTTTTTGCTCAGTCAAGCCATTGCTCGCACCATCGTACCCGGTGACGAAATCGTGGTGACAGATCTTGACCATGACGCCAATATTGCCCCCTGGCTCCGCCTAGAAGAACAAGGAGCCGTCATTCGCCGCGTTCCCCTGCTGGCCACAGAACGTCTGGATCTCGAAGCCTTCAAGGCAGCCATCAACGAAAAGACGCGCCTGGTCGCGGTGGGTTGGGCTTCCAATGCCGTGGGCACGGTGAATCCCGTGATGATGCTTCGCGAGTGGACACGAGAGGTTCAAGCCTGGCTGGTCGTAGATGCCGTGCACTGGGCCCCCCACGGGGTCATTGATGTCGAAAAGCTTAAGCCCGATTTTCTCTTGTGTTCCACCTACAAATTCTTTGGGCCCCATATGGGTGTGCTCTACTCCCGTCCTGGGCTACTGGAGTCGTTACCGACCCTGCGCGTTCGCCCCCAGCGTCCCCACGCACCGGAACGCATAGAAACCGGCACGCTGAACCATGCCGCCTTAAGTGGGGTGGTGGCCGCGGTGGAATTCATTGCTAGTCTCGCGGATAATCCCCAAGACGACCTGAGAAGTCGTCTACGCCAAGCCATGACCAACATTTATCATTACGAACATGAATTGGCGGCCAAGCTTTACCGTGGCCTTCTCAATTTTCCTGACATCAAAATTTATGGCCCTCCGGTCGGAGCTGAGGACCGCGCACCAACCATCAGCTTTACAGTGAAACACCGCCCGGCACCTGAGGTTGCGCGAGAACTTGGGCAGCGTAGCATTTTAGCCTGGGACGGCGATTTTTACGCCATGACCCTAATCGAAAAACTGGGCCTCGCGAGCCAAGGGGGTCTAGTTCGCCTAGGCCTGGCGCCATACAACACGATGGCCGACATTGATCGCACGTTACAGGCCGTTGAAGATATTGTTCGCACCTAAACGAGACGCTCAAAAAGCTACCCGCGAAACCACTAAACCGAAACACGAGAGGAGAAGCCGACCCTCCGGGCGGGGCAGAAGCGTATGGCGTCGTGAGTGGGGCTCTATGATAAAACCTGTGGGATCGCAGGACGCAGTGGCTGCGTGAAGAACACGGCGATTCGGGGTGGGATCGGGTAGAGGCTGGCGTTCACCTCGCGTAAACAATCACCTTTCACAGCCGGACACGGCAGGAAGCGCCGCCAATGAAGTATGTGTCAACCCATAAGCGTCAAGGAGTGCTTCCATGGATCAGTGTATCACCACGTTGCTAACCCTGGACGGATGGGAGGTGATGGGCGTGGAGGCCACCGCGACAGGCTGGCGGCTGACGGTGGATGCGCCGCGACCGACTGGCTGTGGGCATTGTGGCCATCTGACGTTGCACCGTCACGGGACGTGAGGCCCCGCCAAGTGGCCCACGGGGCGGTGGGACTACGCCCCCTGATGGTGACCTGGGTGCCGCGCCGCTGGCGCTGTGGCGCGTGTCGGCAGACGGTTTGCCCCCGCCCCGCGGGCTGGCGCGCGTGGCAGCGGTGGACCCCGGCGGGGCAAGAGGCGGCCTTAATCTTGCGGCGCGAGGCCAGCTTTCGCTACGTGGCGCGCCTGTTGAGCGTGACCGACAGTCGGTGGCGGCGGCTCGTGGATCGCGTGGTGCCGACAGCCGACACCCCGTGGTGGGATCAACCGGGCGACCGCGTGCTCAGTCTGGATGAGCGTGGCTCGCCCTGTTACCCGATGATCGCCTGCACTCCTGGGAGGCCTGGTTTGCGGCCATTCCCGCGGCGGTGCAGGCCCGGATTCGCGCGATGACCGTCGATCGCAAACGGGCCTATGCCCGCCGGGTCCGCCGGCGGTGGTGCCTGCACGCCCAGGCCTTGGCGGACCCGTTGCACCGCATTCAAGACGCCCATCGCCGCCTGGACGAGATGCGGCGCCTCGCACAGGCCGAAGCCCGGCCGTGCGTAACCGTCAAATAGTTCCCACCTACCGGAGGCACACCCGATGATCCATCATCCTGCCAAATGCGGAAAAGGAGAAGGGATCACGATGACGCAAGCCGACCGGGAAGCCCACGAGGCGCTCTGGGCGCAACGGGTGGCCGACTATCAAGCGAGCGGACTCAGCCAACCGCAGTGGGCGGCCGCCCAGGGGGTGCCGTTGCGGCGATTGACGTATGGGCTCCACACATTGCGCACGGCCGCGGCGGCGGACCCTGCGCCGACGGGGTTATGACCATTTTTTGCTGTAAAAACGCGAACAGCTTAAGCAGACGCCATGGCGGACCGCATGTCCTCCTCGGACGCAATATGGGGCGGATGTTGCTCCCACAAGGCTTGCAATCTCTCCCCTTCCTCCGCGTTGATGCCGACCACCCGCCAGTGCTGCGTGGCCCGAATCACGGCGCCAAAGATAAGTTTCAAGGCACTCTTTTCGGTCCCAAAGCGGGGCAACACCTTGGTGCGGCGTTGTTCTTCTTCAAAACAACGCTCAATGAGGTTCGTGGTGCGCACGATGATCCGATGACGCGCCGGGACTTTCAGATGAGCGAGCCACGCCTCGTGATCCTCTGCTAAGGAACGGGCGGCGCTGGGATACGTCTGAGCTAACCGGTCATAGACCTCTTGATAGCGTTGGAGCCCGGTAGCATAGTCTGCTGCGTCCCGAATTGTATACAGTTGCTGCTTGATCTCAAACTGGACCCCCTCGGGAACACGACTCAAGACATTGCGCGTTTTATGCGCCCAGCAGCGAATCCGGAGCGCGTGCGGCCATTGCCGCTCGACGGCCTGAATGAGGCCGGGAGCCCCATCCGTCGTCACCGTCAAGGGGCAGGGCAGCCCACGCCGCACCAAATCCCGCAAAAAGTCGCTCCACGCGTCCGCCGTTTCGGCGTGCCCCACGCTGAGGCTCAGCAGCCCGTTCCGGCCCTCCTGTGTCACCCCCCAGGCCGCGAGCACGGCCTCAGTGGTCGACCCGGTGCGGCGCATCGGTTCGTAGACCGCATCCAAA
>JAPNUR010000005.1:89704-186103 GCA_026627385.1 Bacillota bacterium
CTCTCGGCTCACATCCGTGGCCCCATCCGTTAATCCTTCTGTTAACAGGCGATGGATGGCCTCCTGAATTTGTTGGGACGGTGGTATTCTATGCATAGAGAGTTTGAGCCTCCTTAGTTTAGTGTGGTTACTAACTATTGTCGCTCAAGCTCTCGCATTTTTACAGCGCCTTTCGGTCATCACCGCCGACGGGGGTCGCGTGTGCGGGGCCTGAGCCGGCGCCAGCGCTGACTGTGCGGGTGGGGGCCGTGGAAATTGGCGTGGAGCGGGGTTTCGATCCGCAGTTGTTGCAAGCCATGGTGCGAGCGCTGACATCATGATGATGGGCCATCCCCCGCGTCCCGTGTCGCTCGCGGTGGGGGCCACCGATCGGCGGAAATCCATCGATAGCTTAGCGGCGCTGGTGCAGAGCCCGTGTCACTGGGACCCGTGCCGTGCGGCGCTGTTTGTGTTTTGTAACCGCGACCGCAACAAGCTGAAAATCCTGGAATGGGCCGACCACGGCTTTTGGCTCCCCGACTTTCGGCTGGAGCGGGGGCGGTTGGCCTGGCCGATGACGGCCGCGGCGTCGCCGCAGGCGGTGACCCTGCGTCCATGGCAGTGGTTGCTGGATGGCTTGCCGCTGGAACAACCGACCGCGTATCGGCCGCTCCGCCACCGCCGGATTGTCTGAAAAATCACATGTTGTCAAGGGCCAGGAATTCCGGCCCTCGGTGTCGCATCTGACTTTTATGATGACACAGACCGTACGGACCCCCGACGAATGGGCGGCCGAAGTCGCCCGCTTAGCACAGCAGGTGGCGGCGCTCACCCTCCGCATCCCGTGGGATGAAGAGCCATGCCGGCTCGCCCAGCACCGGCCATAGGGCGCGTCGCCGGAGCGCTCCGATGCGGCGCAGCTCCCGCTCTTTAATGAAGCGGAAGCCGAGACCCGCTCGCCGGTGGACGCCCCGCAGGAAACCCTCCCCGACACGCGGCGGAAAAAGACCCCGGGGCAGCGCGACGCAGCGCTCGCGCATCTCCCCGTGGAGCGCCACGTCTACGACTTGCCCGAATCCGAGCAGGTGTGCTGTCGAGTCTCACTTTATTTGGCACAAAATCGTCGGGATAGTCTCACGTTTGCTGCCTAGGGTGGGGGCGGGGCTTGATGGGATGATTCGCCGGGCGGCGTTCGCAGTGATTCTCGCACCAACATGCCTGAACTTTTTTAAAAGGCTCCCTTACAGATATTGCCGCCTCGCGAAAACATTGTATTGTCAAGACAGAGGGGATTCGAATGGTCGCGGACCTGAAGGGTGTTCGCATTTACTATCGAGAATACGGCCAAGGCAACCGGGCAGTCTTTTTGTTTCATGGGTGGGCGATGACCGGGGACAGTTGGCGCCGCTTGGCGGAGCGTTTCCCCGTAGACCAATGGCGCCTGATTATGCCCGACCTGCGGGGCTTCGGCGAGAGTGCCAAGCCTTCGGCCGGCTACCATATTAATGATTACATGCGCGACGCGTTGAGACTAATGCGGGCATTAGGCATTCGTCGCGTCGATGTCATTGGCCATTCGTTCGGAGGAACCGGCGCATTGTACTTGGCGCTGCGCCTTCCCCATCTGGTGCGTCATCTAGTTCTCTTGAGCACCATTCCTGGAGCGCAAAGTCCTACCATTGATCCCCGAATCCGCCAACAGTTCGAACGCATTGTGGGTCTGGTTCAGCGGGCCCAGGGACCGGCGCTCGCCACCCTGCTCACGCGCCTATGGCGCCAGTCATTTGTCGTGCCGCCCGACCCGGAGGATCTCAATCAGCAGTTGTTGGCTAACCGCAACGCAGACCGCCATGCGATTTTACAAACGCTCCACACCATCCTCACTACCGATATCAGTCACTTTTTACCCCGTCTTCGGGTTCCGACACTCCTCATCCGCGGAGAAGACGATCCGCTCCTGCGCCATAGTCCCGATGGTCTCGAACACCTCGCCCGGACCACGCGAATCCTCATTCCTCACGTCGGACATTACCCCCATTTGGAAAACCCGGACGCTGTTTGGCACCATCTCTCAACGTTTTTAGGGGTCGAAACGCCCTGAAACGCTTTCCACGGCGCTAATCAAGCCGCGACACCGCATTGCTTAAAGGGGTAAGACCTTGGGACGTCCTCGTCCCATAGTCATCTACGCCCTATTGGTGCCCAGCTGCTGTCGGCAAACGACCATGCACTCACGCGCGACCTACACCCAAGTCATGACGGTGGCCGGCGAGTCCTGTATCGCTCGCGGGGCGTCCAGCAGCGAAATTTCCAACTGGGCCGCGTCCGATACCCCAAACGCTCACAAATAAATGTTTTCGGTGCTACATGACGAATCCACACACACGTGGCGCAAAAGGCGACATCTCGGCCCGCATAGGGGTTCAACGGCGTCCCATCGAATTGCCTCTTCCCTTCTGTAGACACCTCTCCCGCTCGACCTCCTGTCTGCACACATCCCAACAGATCACCGATGATGCGGTACACGAACGCCGGGGCTCGCCCCCGGGTATGGATCATGGCGATGTAACGCCGGCTCTTATGGTATAATGTTGCTCTGGGCACGCCGCCTGGCAGTGATGACCCGATAGCTCATTTTATCAAATTTCAGCGCCTGCTCGATTGGTAGCCCCATGGTGACAGGGATCGCAGGATGGTCAACAAACGCCAAGATCTGTACGATGGTTAATGCCCGGTTTTCGAGGGACAGATGCGGGGAGGGACACGCGTGGACATGTTTGAGACGTTACAAGCGGAAGCTCGTGCCGACAACATCCAGTCCACCGTGGTGGGACTTTTGGTAGCCCGAGGCGACCGGCTGCTGGTCTTAAAACGTCGACCCGACGACTTTATGCCTAATCTTTGGGAGATTCCTGGTGGTCACGTGGATGCCGGTGAATCGTTACCGGACGCGTTAGCGCGGGAACTGGCTGAAGAAACTGCACTGCAACTCGTGCGCATTGAACGGTTCCTTGGTCAATTTGACTACGCCGGCGAATTCGGGCGCACCCGACAATGGAACTTCATCGTCACTACCCGTGGTGACGTGATACGTCACCCGGAACACAGCGAAGCAGCCTGGGCCTCCCCTGAGGATACCCGCCGGCTCCCTATGACTCTCGAAATGCGCGAGACGATCAACCGTTACTGGCGCTGGGTAGACGATGTCAAGAAGGGGATTCACGCATGATCTCAAAAGCTGTTCAAGATTATTATCCAGACCACTTCGCCCATTGCTTTGGGTGTGGCCGCCTTAATGCGCACGGTCATCATTTTCGCACTCAATGGGATGGGGCCGAAACCCTCACCGAGTTTACGCCGCTCCCCGAGCACACAGCGATCCCCGGCTTCGTCTATGGCGGGTTGATTGCGTCTTTGATCGACTGTCACAGTACTGGATCTGCGGCGCTAGCCTTGTATCGGCATGCCGGTCACGAGCTCGGCGACAGTGAGCCGGTTCCACGGTGCGTCACCGCTGCCCTCACCGTCAATTATCTCCGCCCAACACCCTTGGGGCCTACGTTACGCGTAAGGGGGCGCATTGAAAGCGTGAGCGCCCGGAAAGCCGTGATTACAAGTCAACTCTGGGTTCTCGACACGATCACTGTGGAAAGTCGCGTGGTGGCGGTGGCGGTGCCGGATACCTTTGGCCAGCTTTCCTAGCCTCTTGGCCCCCTTGGAAACTATGGGGGCACCGGTAGCCCCCTCGCATGGCCTGTATCACGACCACAAAAGCGGCAGGCTTGCGCTCAGCACCACAGATCCCATCCAGCGACCGACCCAAGCTTGGGGTTCGCGACACACGACGATCTCTTCAACCCCTCGAGGATTTAGCGTTCCCGCATAATAGCCTTGCCCCCGCGTCAGTCCTAGCGGGCCCAATGGCTTTGGTCCAGCGCTGCCAACACTCCACACTTCATAGACCTGATGGGGGGCCAGTGGCGGTAGCTGGCTAGCGGTCAACACAAAGTGTCCATCGGCCCAGAGATTCAGGTGCCCGCGACCGGCACCCTTGGCCGGCGTCAGGACGATGCGAACGGCCCTTGCACTCTGAAGCGGTGGCGCAGCCACCTGATGCATCGTCCACGCGCCCATCGTGATCACTCCAATCAAGAGCGCTGCGGCCACCCAGCCCCGATGTCGCACGTGCGTCAGGCTTCGCGGTCGCAACTGCCGCGCCAGCGCGTCCCACACGTGGGGCGGTGGCGGTTCGGAGGCGAGATCAAAGATCGCCCGGTCTACCCAGAGAAGACGAGCTGGGGCGTTCGCCTGGCATCGCGCACACGTTTTTAAGTGTTCCAAAAACTGCGCTGTCTCCGCGCCATTGAGATCCCCCGACACGAAGCGCCACGACAGCAAATCTTCATCACAATGCGCCATTGGAACGGGCCTCCTCCTGCAATTGCCGACGCAGTCGTCGCAAGGCCAGGCGCAGTCGACTTTTCACCGTGCCTAATGGTACGCGCAGTTGGGCGGCAATTTCCTGAGTCGACAAACCTTCACCATAAACTAACCGCACGACTTCCCGTTGCTCTGGAGGTAATGCTGACAGCAGGGTGCGAATATTCTCGTGTTCGACCAGCTGCAACATCTCATCTCCGGGATCGGCCAAAGCTAAAATGGCCTCCTCCGTCACCTCGAGAGTCCGCTGGCGTTCTGCGCGGCGCAGGTAATCGTAAATGACGTGTCGGGCAATGACCAAGATCCACGTGTCGACGGATCCCCGCGCCGGATCCCAGCGGTCGGCGTAACACCACACCCGCAGGAAGACATCCTGCACGACGTCCTCCGCTAACCGCCCGTCGTTAAGCCGGCGCCGGGCAAGCTGGTAGACCCCCGCGCTATAGACGCGATAAAGAGTATGAAACGCATCCCAGCGGCCTAATTGGACCGCCTTCATGATCTCCTCGCGAGCGAACGGCCTGTCGGGCTTGCCGGGCGTGAAGACCGCCTCCTTTTCTCCATTGTACGCCAGAGCCCAGCCCCTGTGTCACCTTTAGTGCTCGTCACGTAAGATAGGGAACGGCTTAGAGACTACTCGAATACCATTCATGACCCTTTGAAAGGAATGAACCACGTGCGTTGCCGTCTCGCCTTCGACAAAGTAGGTCAACCCCTTCGCCGCACGGCCGACGTGCACAGGCTGTTAGCCACACCCCGGGCTCAGGGCCGTTGCGGCGTCGCCTTTATCGTTCCCGAATCGGCCTCCCGCCTACATCTTGACGTCATGGTGTTTCTCCTGCCGTCTAGTCCCCGGCCGCCCTACACCACGTACGAGTTCGCCGTCGAAGTGCCGACGGGAAAATCTCTCTGCGCCGTACCGCTGACCCCCTGCCCTCACTATCCTGTGTTCACGGCTCACCTCTCCCTCAGGATTGTGGCCACCCCCATCCAGGGCCGCCTGGTCGTTGTGGCCCGACGGGGCCGAGACCCCAAGGCGCGTACCATCTTGTTTGATACGCCATGGATATGGCCAACAGTTCGGCCATCGTGTCTTAACGGGGTCGACAACAACCTCGACCTCGGTGCGGCAGCCACTTGCCTTGCGACCAAAGGTTATCGCTTTGTTGGCCGCTACCTTGGCGGTCCCTGTTATCCCGGCGTGGTCCTATCCACCGTAGAGGCCGTCCAATTGAGTCAAGCGGGCTTGGCCATCGTCAGTCTTTATAGCGGCGCCAATGTTGTGCGGGCATTTCGCTGTGGCGTTCAATCGAGTGAGGCCGGCTCCCGCGATGGGCTGAACGCGGTCAACCAAGCCGTCAAACTGAGGCAACCGCCCCACTCCGCCATCTTTCTTGATCTGCAAGGAAATCAAATTTCACCTCCCGCCGATTGGCTGAATTACATCAAAGGCTGGGTCCAGGCCGTGCAACAAAATCAATACCAGCCCGGAATCTATTCATCGCCGTCGCAGTTGCTCACCATTGAGGCAGAACCCTGGGCGGGGTCCAGTCTCCTTTATTGGGTCGCTAAAGAGTATGCTGATACCGAAGTCATTCCACCGCCATGCCCCACCGTGGTGTTGCCCTTCGCAGCAATCTGGCAATACGCCCTGTCTGTCACGGTGTGCGGGTCACCGGGCGCTGACATTGATAGCGCGGTCAGTACCGACTTCATGTGGTCCCTAACGTAGTCCGCTATGCGGCGGCCGTGGGTGCTCCATTCGCCGGGCGGCCCGGCGCCTGAGGCGCCAGGCCTGGGCTAGCGCCACGAGCGCGAGAACCACCCCTGCGCCAACGATGGCAGGGTGGCAAGGCCACCAATAATGGCTGGCCGCTGCCAAACCCGCCAACCCAAAACCGAGCAGCAAAAAGAACCGGGCTTCGCCGAGGTCGACCAGCCGGTCGAGTCGGCGCATCACAGGGGTCAATTCCGGAAGAGTGGCCAGTTCCCCCTGGTCCATGAGAGACACGAGGGCGTTAAGGCGGCCCGGCAATTTCAGCCAGGCGCTTACCTCGCGCCATCCAGCGGCCAGGAGCATTTGTACCGTTGCCGCAGTAGCATCCCCCAGCGCCAGGCCCAACCAATCGCCGACTTGCTGCACCCACGCCGGCCACTCGTCGCGCTGGCGGCGCTGAATCAGCGGCAGCGCTTCTCTTTGGAGAAAACTCATCCAGTCCAGCTGCGGGTTGAGTTGAGACACTAAGCCAAATAACATACCAATGGCGCGCCCTAAAAACATATAACGGGCCGGAAATTCCAGGGGCTCGTGATATAAAAAGTCTTGAAATTCGCTCACCGCGCGATCGAGCGCCGGTCCTGGCTTTAACGGCGTCCCGGCCAGCCGCTCGAGCATAAAGGCTACAGCCCGTTTGACCAACCGCGGTGAAGCCACGGGGCGAATAAACCCCAAGTCCGACAGCGCTTGCACGACCAACCCTGCATCCTTACGCAAAACACCTTCCGTTAACGCCACCACCGCTTGAAGATCGGAAGCCGGGATTTCGGCCATCATGCCAAAATCCAAAAAAATGACACAGCCAGACTGGTCCACAAAAAAATTGCCAGGATGGGGGTCCAGTTGCACAAACCCGTCTAGGGCAATTTGTTTCAAGTAAGCGCGCACCAGCACATCGCCAATGATGGCCGGCTCGACGCCCATCGCCCGCAGTGCATCCGAATCCGTGACTTTGGCTCCCGACATGTATTCCATCACAAACACGCGCGAACGCGTCAACTCGGGATAAGGGCGGGGCACGCGCACCTGGGGATCCGACGCAAAGTTCTTGTAAAAGCGTTCAAGATGCTGCACTTCACGATGATAATCTAACTCGTGGTGAACGAGGTCTTGAAATTCGCGAAAGAGCCGCGTCGCGTTCAATCGCCGCCCGACCCGGGTCCACCGTTCCATCACCCGCATAATGATGGCGAGCGCGCTCAAATCAATGGTGGCTAACCGTTGAATCTCGGGGCGCTGTACTTTGACTGCCACCCATTGACCATCTTTGAGCTGGCCTCGGTGGACCTGCCCTAACGATGCAGCCGCGATGGGGTCAGGATCAATGTGCAAAAAGAGAGCGTCAAGAGGCACGCCCCACTCCTCTTCCATCAGCGCCTTGACCGCAGGCCAGGGCGCAGGCGGCACCTGATCTTGCAACGCGCTCAATTCCCGTGTAAAGGCTAGCGGCAAGATATCCGTGCGAGCGCTTAAGAATTGGCCGACTTTAATAATGAGCCCACCTAAGGCAAGCGCGGTAGTGCGAAAGCGAATGGCCCCGTCCCGGTAAATAGCTGCCTCACGCGCGCGAAATGCATCGTCAGAAAGCTGGCGCCTGGCCGCCGCAAGGCGGCGGCTGTCGCCCCAATAGCTGAGCGCCAGCCGAAAGAGGACCAGAGTGCGCCGAATGCGCGAAGTCATTCGCCATCCGCACCGGGCGAGACATCCTCGTCGCTATCCTGAGACCACACCCGAAAGGCCTCATCAATCTTGGCGCGAAATTTACGTCGTTTCGCTTGCCAGGCCGGATCTGGGTGCGCAGCGCTCCATCGCCACAAGGACTTCAGCCCCAACAATGCCAGCAGCCAAATGACCCACGGTGTCCGCCGCCGACGCATCCACCACATTAGACATCACTCACCCTTCGTCCCACCGCTTGAGATAGCTCGCTTCGTCTTGTGACCCGTAACCGCGTTGCACATGCTCGCGGTACAACGGCACCGCGAGACGGGCCAAGTCCGCCGAAAATCCCGTTTCCTCAGCCAACTCTAACGCCAATCGCAGGTCTTTGTAGCGGTGCTCCACCGAAAACCCCGGTTGAAAGTCCTGCCGGCGCAGCCGATCGAGCACCTTCCCTAACTCAAACGATTGACTCGACCCATTTTGCATCACCAAGGCTACATCCTCAAGCGCCAATCCAGCGGCTAACGCCATGCGTACCCCTTCGCTAGCGGCCATGAGCGTCAAACCCGAAACCATGTTAGCAATGAGTTTGAGCGTTTGTCCCTGGCCCACATCACCCACGTGAACAATGAGCCGACCCATTTCTTGAAGATATGGCAACATCTCCTCGAACCTGTCGCGGGATCCTCCCACCATCATGGTTAACGTCGCCTGCCGAGCCCCAATGTCTCCCCCGGTCACAGGAGCGTCCAGCCAGGCCGCGCCGCGCGCCGCGACTGCGGCCGCCAGCTGCCGCGTGAGCCGAGGTGAAATGGTGGAATGGTCCACCACCACGCGACCTGCGACGGCCTCGGACAAAAGACCGCGAGGCCCGGTCACGACCTCATTTACCGCCTCGTCGTTCGCTAGCATTAAAAAGATAACGCGGCACTCGCGCGCTACCTCCGCCGGGCTTTCGGCAACGCGCACGCGCTCACTGAGAAGAGCCTCAGCCTTCGCTCGGGTTCGGTTGAACACCACAAGATGGTGCTGGCGAGCCAAGTGCTGCGCCATCGGCGCACCCATGACGCCTAAGCCAATAAATCCTATACGCTCCGTATCTCCTGCACCTCCTCACATCTGATTATGGCGTTTCGTCCGACTCCCCGATGCGCCGCCACGCCATGTGCGGCTCCATTATCCTCGCTTGGCCGGTAGGCCCTTCGCTCCCGGCCGCATAACCCTCAGGATCACCGGTTTGCCAGGCCGTAAGTACCGGGTCGACAATGCGCCAGGCCTCTTCCACCTCGTCATATCGCGGAAACGGCGTCCGATCCCCCTGCAATACCGCTAATAGCAACTGCTCATAGGCGGAATACTCGACTTCATCCTCCCGACGATACGGCGTCGACAAAATACGGCGCCGGGTGGCCAGCGTGAGCCCTGGTTCTTTGGCCCACACGACCATGTCAATCCGCTCGTCGGGCTTCATGCGAAACACTAACCAATTCGCGAGCCCAGCGCCAAATAGACCACGCGGCACTTCCTTGAGTTCAATCGCCACCTCCGCATAGTCCTGACTCAGGCGCTTGCCCGACCGCAAATAAAAGGGCACACCATGCCAGCGCCAATTGTCCACCCATAACTTGAGCGCCGCAAATGTTTCTATCCGCGAGTCGGGAGCTACATGTGGCTCGTCGCGGTAGGCGGGAACGGCTGCGGTCCCCACAATCCCCTGACGATATTGTCCGCGGCTCGCATACTGATCGACAGCGTCGGGAGGGATGGGCCGCACGGCGCGCAAGACCTCGGTTTTGTGATTGTGCAAAGTGTCGGCGGCCCACACGGCTGGCGGATCCATGGCCACCAAAGTGAACAACTGCATGAGGTGGTTTTGCAGCATGTCTCTCAGGGCGCCAGCTTGTTCGTAATAGCGCCAACGCCCTTCCAGGCCCAACGTCTCTGCGTAGGTGATTTGCACCGAACGAATGTGCTCGCGATCCCAAATTGACGCCAAGAACCGGTTGGTAAGGCGAAACACCAACAAGTTCTGAGCCGTTTCTTTCCCAAGAAAGTGGTCAATGCGGTAAATCTGGGATTCTTGCCAATATTGATGCAACGTATTGCGGAGCATGGCGGCACTGGCCTCGTCGTGCCCAAAAGGTTTTTCCACTACAAGACGCCTCTCTGTCACCGGCTGCGCCAAGTTGGCCTGCCCTAGCGATTGCGCCGCTTGGCCAAACAATGTGGGAGGCAGGGCGAGATAAAACACGGCGGGCTTATCGCCGACAATCTCCGCTAGCCCTTCGCATCCGCCCTTGTCTAGTTCCCCTGATTGAAACACGACCAACTCTTGAAACCGATTCCAGACGCTATCCTCAAATTCGGGGACAAACGCCATTAACCCCTCTTTGACATGGTCGCGGAAGCGCGGCGAATCCCAGGCATCCGGAGCGTACCCGACCACCTGCCACGACCAGTGTCCAGCTGCATACAGGCGATAAATGGCAGGCATGAGAAGCCGATAGGTCAGATCGCCACTCGCCCCGAGGATTACAAACGTCCCTTCTGGCTGTGCCATGCTCTTCCCCTCTTCATCTATTAGACCTTGTCACGCCAGGTTCTATCTTAACCAAAATCTGGCCGCACGTCTTGCCCGAATCGTGCCTAGGCCTGTTCCTGATTTGACGCGTTAGGGCGGAGGTCGGTTTGCCCGATTGATTTAAAGGCAAGACCCGGCTCTTACCCGCGCGGTGTTCCGTTTCCCGTGACGATTCCTGCTGAAGTCCCGCGCGCGGTCCTGTCTGACACGGCCGTTCCGCTAAGCGGCGCGCGGGGCAGCGGAGGCGCGAATGACAGTCATCCGGCCAAAACAATGGTTAGAGGGAGATTTCTTTATAGGATGTCTCCTCAATTTTCCAAAGCCCCTGGCCACTATCACAACGGGAAGGATTAGCTTAGCGCCGCGGTGACCAAGACCGCCACCCGATAGCCCGCCGCGTCCACGAGACCCCCTGCTGCTAACCCGCCCACAATGGCCAGGGCACTCATCCCCAGGCGTTGACCGGCAAAGACTCTGCCCAAGTATCCTTCAGGCGCTGCCAATTGACGCAGTGTACTGAGATTGATAGATAATACGCTTGCCCGACAGTCCCGCCAAGAACGCGCTGGTCGTCAGGATGCCGATACTCAACCCTGGGCGCAGCCCCGGGGTAATGATCGCCACAGCCCCGAAACCAACCACGTACATAAGACTCGCGAGGCCGGTAAGAGGACCTGTCACCGGTGCGCCAGAGGGGTGCGCATTAGCGCCCCAAAAAGCCCGCCCATCGCTCCACACATGGTCAAAGCGCCATAAACGAGGACGCCAAGCCGTAGATACCGCATCATGTCTAACACATAAACAACCTGCCACATCGCCGCTAAGAGGCTCGGGGCCAAGATGACAATGGTCATCGTGCGCGAGAATGAAGTGTCCCAGAGCGCTTTTAATCCCTCCACGATGTCTTTCAAGATGTCCCTACTACTCGCGACTGGGTGGGAAAAGGCGTCGCGCTCGAAGGGCGCATCCACAATAAGCATCCCATCGCGACTAGGTAGGGCAGCGCGTCAACCACCGAACCAAAAGATCCGCCAGTTCCGGACCGGTCAACGATGCGACCTAGGCACTCGCGGACAGCCAACTATTGGCTCTCCTGAGAGACGCGCGGGGCACAAAGTCTGGCAAGAAGGCATGCCAAGCCGCGCCGAACGCGCTAAGACAGCCCATTAACACGAGTACGGTGTAGATTATTAATGCAATGGACAAACGATGAAGGGGGATCCGTCGATAGCAATAATCGCCAACAGCAGACCAGCCGTCAAATCCCATAATCCAAGAATCGCGGCAGGTCCGAGCTCCGCGAATGTGGCCCAACCCAATTGGAACGCGGACGCGTGGAGGGACACCACAACAATCAGAGGCGAAGCAAATCGACTCACTTCAGAGCCGACGAACGAAAGGGATTTCCCCAGCCAGAATTTCGCGAAATCCCGAGGCAACAGGTCTTGTTTCTGAGAAGCTTGCCCTATCCGTCAGAATCAAAACGATCTATTGTACGGTAGATCCGTGTACTTGTCGGCCTGTCCCCTCTAAAGCCGGTGCCATATGATTTAATGATCCCCGTCGGGCAGAGCACACGTCCCCCGCAGGACACTTGTGTTAAAGACTTCCCGCGGGCCCGACGAGCAAAGACTATCACGTCCGCGCACTCACCCAATTCGTGCGCGACTTGGGATGGACAATCACCATCGGTCATGTATGCGCAGATTTCGGCAAAAGTAACGGAATCACTCGCGCGCAACCGCTTGCCAGGCGAATGTCCCGGTACCACGGGCCCAGCCGGGTCTCCCCATCGCGGCTGCGATGCCCGTTGCGGCGGGTGGTCCGCTCGGTGGAGCGCTCATAGCGCTGGGCGCCGATTGGGACACTCACCTCCGCTGCCATGCGTGGCTGCCAGAACCGTTCTGTCGCCTCCCGCAGACAGTCGACATCCTCGACTTCCGCGTTTCGCCAGAGGTTGAGCCGTGGCACACGAGGAGTCGTCATTCCATTCGGTCCTCCTTAGTGGATTGTTGTCGATTCCAAGGAAACCGAATAGGATGCGGCTTGTCCAGACCATTTCTGGCATGCCGCGGTGGGTCGGCGGCCCGTCCCTGCCCCTCGGCTACGCCTTCTGGGCAGGGAACGGCCCCGAATTTACACCAACAAATTGGACGCTAACGCTAATACTGTCGATCCTCATCCCACATCAGTCGCAATACCGCGACAGGGCAAAAGCGAATCCTGCATAACTCCGATGTATCCCTCAAATTTTTTTCTACCACAGTGGTCTCAACACACGCCCTGTTCAGATTGCGCTCGCGAGGGCTTTACTGTACCATCGGGTAACCTCGCTATACCAAGTAGTCGCGCCGCCGCGCACTCGCCGTGTTCAGCGAGCCGTTGGACAGGATACCAATAGCTCGCAGGTGTTGGGATGCACAATGAAGAGCTAACCGGAACAGGAACGTCGGAATGAGATGGCCATTCGACAGCTGATACCTTACCTTCACCTCATTACCTAGCGCGGAGGCCCCGTCCTTCAGGGCAGGGAGGAAGCGCGTCAATCGCCGCGCACGCCGTGGGCGTGATGGCGCATTCTCTGCGCTACTTCTGTTATGAACCGGACAATGGTGATCACACGCCCACCGAATCCCGCGCAAGCGACCGCGCGGTTGGCGACCATGGGGCGTGTCCACGCGGCCGGCAACGCCATGGCGGAACCCGCGTTCCGCGAACGCACCGCGAATAAGAGCCCTCGCCCCAAACTAGGGTATCAGGAGATGCGCCAGACATGCGGCCTGTCTGCGCAATGAACGGGGCGCGCGATCGGAAAAGTCGCCGAAGCCGACAAACGGGATCCGCAGTTCCAGCCGACGGTCCGCCCGCCCGGGGCCATCGTGGACGATTCCCGCATCCTTTCGTGGCAAGGGGTGGACCAGGTGTCGATCCTGACCCGGGACGGGCGCCCAGTCGTGCCGGTCGTCATGGAGGGGTACCATCGGGCGCGGAGGGAGCGCATCCGCGGTCAAGCCGGCCGGATCTACCGCGACGGGCAGTGCTACGTGGCCGTCGTGGTGGAGGTCCCCGAACCGCCTTTCCTGCAACCGAACGACGGGTTGGGCGTGGATCTCGGCCTGGTCCATCTCGCCGCCGACTCCGACGGCCAGACCCACTCGGGCGGTCCAGTCCATGGCCTGCGCAAACGGCCTGCCCAGATCCGTCAACGGTTGCAGAAGAAGGGTATCCAGTCGGCTAAGCGGCTCCTCCAGAAGCGGCGACGCACGGCACACCGCTTTGCGGAGAATGAAAACCACCGGATTGCGAAACAGCTGGTGGCGAAAGCCCAAGGCACCGGGCGCGGGATTGCCCTCGAAGATTTGACGGGCATTCGCGACCGGATCACGGTTCAGAAGGCGCGGCGGCGCCGCCAGCACAGTGGGGCATTCCACCCATTGCGGCAGTGTCTTCAGTACCAGGCAAAGTGGGCCGCGGTGCCTGTCGCTTTGGTGAATTCGCGCAACACGTCGCGGACGTGTCCCCACTGGGGACGGATTGACAAGCGGAATCGTCCGAATCAAGCCTCCTTCCGGTGCATCGGCTGGGGCTTCGCTGGGCCGGCCGACCCCATCGCTGCGGGTAACATTGCTCGCAGGGCGGCTGTCAACCCGCCGCACGCGGGGCCTCTGCGGGAGGCACAGGCAAGCTCCGCCCCTTTAGGGCGGGGTTGTTGACCGTAAAAACACGCAAAACTTCCGCGGCCAACACCAACGGCCATCCCAAATGGGGACAGGTTACTCATGATGCGAGCCAGAATACTGAAATTCGCGTAACCGATTCTTAGGATTCTTTCGCAAACCGAGTCATCTGCCTATTGGCTGGCCCACACTTGGCCCAGGGTCTCAAACACGAAGTGGTGATGCGCCAAATCGCGAAATAGCAATGGCCATACGACGGGGGCGTCGAGCAGCACAATCTGGTTGGGATGCGTTAATAAAGCGGACACGAGGGCTTTAGTGGTCAGCCGAGGAGTTCGGGCGGGAGTGATGATCGCGCTAGGATTCATGACAATCAAATTGTCGCGGGTCGCTACCTGCGACACCAGGGCATTAGCGCGTTGCGTCATGACCAGGTAACCGGGGTCGGATCCCGCGGCCGAAGCCACCGCGCGCTTGGCCCAACTTAGTTCTTGGGATACTCCCCACGAAGGGAGTTCGTTAAGATTTGTCCCTGTGTACCCGTTCACAGCAATCTCATTGCCTAATGCCTTCAACCGGGCTATCAATCCAGGATGGGTCAGCGCCCAGGCTCCCGTCACACTAATGTCAACCACTTCCCATCGCGCCTTTTCGGCCTGAATCAGAGCCAAAAGCTCGGCATCGGTGGGATTCATGACCACCAAATCCGATACCGGATCGAGATTTGCCAATACCCCAGTAATCGGCGGCACGCCAGTGGCAGACGCGGTCGATGTGGGAGACTGACTATGGGACATCGGTTGCTGCGGTGATGATCGGGGGGGAGGGACTACCTTCGGCGGCACGGCTTTCCACACGATCGGTTGACCGACCTGCACACGATTGGACGGACTCGGATTGGCGCGCTCGAATCCGGAGAGGGGCAAGCCCGCCGCCCAAGCAAGAAACGAGAGCGTGTCTCCGGGCTGGGCGCGGTAGGCCCAGTGGTGCTCTGCCGTCACCCGTACGGCGGTCGCATGGGCTAAGGTCAAGAGCATCGGCCCGCTGATGGTCGTGGAGGGTGTCATATTCAACTCTTCGGCGAATTGGTTCAGGCCATCCCGTAAACTCGGCGACTCTTCACTGCGATACGGTCCGCGATATAACCCTAATTGGTGCAAATCGCTTTCCATCGCCAGCACCAGGGGGCCCTCTAAACGATTATGGAACGGTCGCATGCGCGTTAACAGTTGCGCCAAGCGCGAGGACAAAGGTCCTCCGGATGGGCCGAAATCTGCCTCAAATGACGCGGCGGCGTTGATGGTCCGCGCATTCATCACACCGGTCACGGGACCGGCATCATAACCCAAGACCCCTAATTCAGCCTGTAGTTGCGCAACGGAAAAGCCACAGGATCCATGCTGCCATTCGTGGCCGCCGCCGCTGGAAACCAACGCCAGCGATAACAATACGTGGACCCACGACGTAAAATTGCCCGCTGCCATGTGCATCCCTCCACTGCCAGGATGCACCAAAATAGAAAATTTATTCCTTGCTAGCGGGTGTAGGCGCCCGTGGCCCCACCGACCAAACCGGCCACCGCGGCCAACCCAAGGCCTAGCCACAAATGGTTCCCAGGGTTCGCATGAAGGGTCTCACCGACGACCGTCGCTACTAGATTTAACGTGATGGCGGCCAGCGCGCCGTGAAACCAGCCCGCGACCTCAGCCAACCGCCCCGCAGCCCATCCCGCCATAAAGGCGGTGAGCGCAGCTCCAGTCCAAATCAACACCGTTTCTACGCGGCTCGTCAATGCTAACTGATAATCCAAAATCGCCACCGCCAAGGCCAATACAAATGCCACACCGAGCCCAATTAAGGCCCCTTCGAGTACAGCTCGCACGCTCACCGGGGCGTGCCTCCTTCCATGGTGGGCTTTCTTGGCACAAGATATGGTTGTCCGGCTGTAAACATGACTCCTTAATCAAAAAGACAGGCCCCGGAAAGAGCTTTCCGGGGCCGCCTTTTAGCCGTCCTCGCCAATTTGCTGTTCCGCCCGTTCTATCAGGCGCTTCACCATGGTGCCGCCGATTTTGCCCACCTCGCGGGTCGTCATATTCGCCCACCCCCGGGCGGCAATGTCGTCGTCCAATTCTAAATCCTCGGCAACCTCATACTTCAAGCGGTCCAGCCCGCGTTTGGCGGCAGGAAAGAGCGGGCGACGGTGATGAGCCATACTCCCACCTCCCCCGGCCTAGGATGCCGCGCTCTAATTTAAATATCCCTCAGCAAAGGCGGCACCGCCACATCGGTCAAGGTTGCCAGGGTTTTCTGGTCTGTTAAGTGCATGTGCAGGGGAGTTAGAGTAATGGCCCCCTGGTGATGGTGAAAGACGTCCGTATCCTCTTCTTCCAAAGCATCCACCCGTTCCCCAGCAATCCAGAAGTACTCGCGACCTCGGGGATCGCGCGCCCGTTGAAAATCGTTGACGTACTCCCGCCGGCCAAGGCGAACAGCCCGCATGGCACGCGGCACGCCTCGGCGCAAGCTCGGAAAGTTCACATTATAGACCACCCCGGGGGGCGGCGGCGCAAACTGAGGCTGGGTAATCCACCAGCGAACAAACCGCGCCGCCCATTCGAACCCGCCTTGGTCGTCATCCTCCAAGGACAACGCAATGGCCGGCACCCCCAAAAACATGGCTTCCATGGCCGCCGATACCGTGCCCGAATAAAAGACATCCTGGCCTAAGTTGCTGCCGTGGTTGATGCCCGACAGCATGAGATCGGGTGGCGACGGCAAGAGCGCCCCTAACGCTAACTTCACGCAGTCGGCCGGAGTGCCGCTCACGCGCCAGCCATGACTCGCGGGACCATATCGCACCGCGTGGGCGTACAAGGGTTTATGCATGGTAATGGCATGACCCGTGGCACTCCGTTGCCGTTCGGGCGCCACTACCGATACCTCCGCTACGGATTCCAGATAACGGCGCAACGTTTGGATGCCGCGTGCCTGAATGCCGTCATCATTGCTAATGAGAATATGCATGTGCGGACCCCCAAAATTCCTCGATAACCCGGACAATCTCCGCCGCCGGCACCGTAACGGCAGGGACATCCGGCAACGATTCGAGAAAAAACCGCCCATAGCGCGAGTGCTCCGGCCGAATGCGCGGGTCAAAGACGATCACAATGCCCCGGTCCCGATTGGTGCGAATAAGCCGACCGAACCCTTGCTGAAACCGTAAGACCGCTTCGGGAATACTTCGGTGGTAAAAGGGCGACAGGCCAGCCCGGCGTAACCGCTCACATTTCGCTTCCTCCAAAGGATCGCCTGGGGCGCGAAAGGGCAGCCGCCCCATAATCACAATCTCCAGGTCGTCCCCCGGAAGATCCACACCTTCCCAATACGTCAGAGTGCCAATCAACACCGAGGTGGGATGGCGGCGGAATTCCGTCACCAGACGCCGGGCAGATCCATCGACATTTTGTGCCAAGGTGCGAATACCTGCCTCCTGTAGTGGTTCCCGGATTCGCCAAGCTAAACGCTCGACCGCCCGGTACGAAGTCAAGAGCACCAACGTGCGGCCGCCCCGCGCCACGGCCGCGTCTCGAACCACGTGCGCGAGTACATCATTATAACGCGGATCATCAGGATGAGGAACGTCTTGAGGAATCACCAGGCGCGCTTGTTCGGACCAGTTAAACGGCGAGGACACGAGGAGATCCATCCGCCGCTCTGGGCTCACTCCCAGCCGCTCCGCCATATAATCAAACCGCCCGTGTACCGCTAACGTGGCTGATGTCAGCACCGCACTATCGATGGTTGACCAGAGCTGGCGTCGCATAAAGTCGCGAATATCCACCGGTGCCCAACGCCACCGCACCACCGGCAGGCCCTGGCGGTCCGTCAAGACCTCCCACCACGACACGCGCTCCTCGCTGTCCTGGCCCCAGAGTTGGAGACCATCGCTCACCTGCGTCAATTCTTCCAGCCATTGCCGGAACTTTAACCAGCGGGGTTCATCCGCCACTTGACGAATCGAAGCCTTGTCAAGACATTCCGTTGCCGCCCTGACCAGATCCGTCAACACACCCAGCGTGGCCTCTCTCAGGTCCTGGACCCCGGCGTCCTCGAACACATCGGTAAGTGAAGGGGTCACCCGCACCGCACGGCGGTCGTATTCGCTGGCCGGCGTAACCGCCACCAGCGCCTCCGCCCAGCGGGTCAGGGACTCATGGGCTTGATGGTAATAGTCGCGGACCGCTTCCCACAGCTCGCCCTCGTCGAAATCCTGACGGATTTTGGACAACACGCCATATCGCGGATGCGTCGCCTCGCGAAGGCGCCTCCCCCAGTGTTCCAGATCCAGGGAAAATCCCAGCATTTCTTCCACGACGTCAGCCCAATGATGCGCTTCGTCGACAATCAAATGGCTAAACGAAGGCAATACGCCTCCAAATATGTGATGCGCCGCTAACAACGCGTGGTTTACCACCACCAGGTGACTCGATTCCGCCGCGTGGTGCGCCCTCCGCATAAAACAGGGGCCCGAATACGGACAGCGGGCGCCCGCACACGAATGTCGATCAGCCACCACCTCTTGTGCAACCGCCCACGCCGCTTCGTCCGTCATCGCCATGTGGTCCAGATCACCCGCGTCGGTCTCTTCAAGAAAGGTTAACAAGGTCGCAATGGCCCCGCGCCGCTGGGGGGTATCCGCTAACACCGCGCTGCTTTGGACCAATTCGGCTACCTTGTAGAGACACACATAGCGTCCCCGTCCCTTGACTAACGCCATTTCCAGCGGCCAATCTCCCCGCGCTTGGGGCAAGTCTTTTTCCCACAACTGTTCTTGCAGGGCCACGGTATGCGTGGCCACCACCACCCGCTCGCCCGTGGTCATGGCCTTTAAGAGGCTAGGAATCAGGTAGGCAAAGCTCTTCCCCGTCCCTGTACCCGCCTGTGCAAAGAGAATGCGCCCACTGTTGAGCGCCGTGTCCACCGCCTGTAACATGGCATCTTGCCCCGGCCGCCGTTCAAATGGAATGGCCTGCGCTTGACCTATCCGATCCAGCCGCTCGGCCGGCCCCTCTGTTGTCGGCGATATGGCCAGCGGTTCAGCTTGGAAAACATCCGGTTCGGGCCGGTATAAGGGAGATATCCGGTGACCGGCATGCTCCTCTGGCACGTCCCACCAGTCCCATTCGGGTCCTAAAAACCGGGCTAAGTCCTGCTTGAGACTCGTGGACATGGCCGCACACCGTTCATAGATGATCTTGAGTAAGCGTTCGGTGAGCTCCACATCGCGTCGGGCATCGTGCAGCGTCTCCACGGCGTCGGGAAACCAATCGGCCAATCCATGCTGAGTGCGCAAAGGAAAGGCCAAACGGCTCCACCAGAGGGTGTCTAGGGGATTGAGCAACCGAATTCCCTCTGTCCTTAAAAAAGCGGCGTCAAATCCGATATTGTGCCCGACCACCCGCGCGTCTCGGATCCAGTCTAGGATAGTTTGGCGCAGGGCCGAAAAAGGCGGATCCTGGGCAAAATCCCTATCGCCCACTTTGGTTAATTGGCGCACCGTCTCCGGAATCGAACGTCCAGGGTTGACAAACGACGACCAGGCGGTGCCGTCAGACCGCCGTAAGGCGATTTGAATGATGCGATCCTTTTGGGGATCAAGCCCGGTGGTTTCAACGTCAATCACCACATATGGGCCCATCCGCGTCCCCCCTTTTCCGGCGACCCTCCCACGACATAATCCCTGGGGTCTCTGGGTAGGCTAACCACAGTTTAGCGAAAGGATGGCTGTGATGCCGGAAAAAAATCTTCTTGCCTCATTTGCGACGCTGAGCGCCGCGCAGCAGTGCCAACAAGCGCTCAGGGACCGCGGCTTTGACGTTGTACAGGTCGACCACCTCACCGCCCCGGGAGGCGACACGCTGCCTCACATGCCTCTCGTGGAATGGGGACGCTATGGCTACCAGACCGATCGCCTCGACGACAAATGGACGTCTGCCGCGGCATGGAACGATGGCGCCGATGGTCTCTTAACCGGAGCCAGTTGGCTTTTGACCGCAGTGGTTCCCGCAGCCGATGCGGAGACAGCTGCCCAGATTATCAAACAGCATGGAGGCAACCTTTAGCGCATGTAAATCGGGTTGCTGTAAATCCAGGCCGCACGCTTTGGCCCACGCCGCAACACCACTCGCCACACGCCAGGGGCGGTGATGGGCCACTGAAAGAGTGTGCCCGTCTCTGATGCCCGCTGTTGCCCCTGGTGATAGAGATCCCAAAGAACCGGTACTGGCGCGAGACCGCACAATTTCCAACCGGGGCTGTAGCAAATTTCACTGCCCATGGGCTCGATGCGGTCTCCATGACGTTCGGCCCACAGCCGAAACCCGAGCTCACGCCCCACATGGGCGTTGACCACGCTCACCCGACCCGCCTTGAGTGCGTCCAGCAATAAGGATTCAGCCGCATGCCAGTCGTGCGGCAACGGTTCGGCCGTGTACAAGTGCGTGCGAATCCCAGTAAACGAGACGACATAAGGGAAGATGCGCAAACCCGCCACCCGCGCCTGGTGCGCATCCGTGCCGCCAATCCCCACCACCCGGCGCCGTCGGCCCCAGTCGTCCCAGAGTTTCATGGCATCCTGGCTTCCTTCGTCTAGTCCGCGGTAAGGATGCCACACTGCCCAAAGCCCCCGACCGAGGCTCGTAATTTGGCGCGACCAGTCCGATAAGTGATTCACAATTTCAAATCCGGTAAACCCATCGACATCGCGGTCAGTCCAACGATACGAAGGCAAGCGCGCAACAACATTCCCCCGGTCTTCCGGATGGGCAATAAATCCTGCCGCACCATGCGCCGCCACCTGGCGGATGATGTTCGCCAACGGTGTGCTGGCGTTAATGGCCGGAACCTCGCCAAACGCGAGATAATGATTCGTGGGCGGGGTAATCTCCATGCCCACCAGACACAGCACGTGCCCGTAGTATCCAGGGCCAGGCTCCCGCGCCGCTTGCCGGGTATCGTGGTCGGTCAGCCATAATACATCCACCCCCGCTTGCTGCGCAGCATCGATAATCTCTCGCACAGTGCCAGTCCCGTCGGAATACCGCGAATGCACGTGCAGCACCGCCCGATATTCGTGCCATTGCAATGGATCAATCACGGCGCTACTCGCGTCCTTGGCGGTCGCGCGGCGGCATAAAACGCCCCTCAGCGCGCACCAGCACATCCCCTCGACCATTGGCGACAGTCGCCTCAGCCACCATGAGACGAGGCCGATAGGAACGAAGATGTCCTTCGATGATCAAAGGCTCCCCAATGGGCACCGGCGCCAGGTATCGCACCGTCAGCTCCGCCGTCATGGGAAAGGCATTGTCTTGCTGGTGAATGACATGCCACATGGCGTCGTCCACCAAGCCGGCTAGAATGCCGCCATGCACAACCCCGCGAAATCCCTGATAGGGCGGCGCAATCACCGTCTCGGCACGCACGCCGCTCGCGTCACCGCTAAACCGCACCTGAAGTCCGGACCCGCCAGACCCACAAACAAAGCACACGTTATCTGGCCAATCAAAGGCTGCCAATCCTGTCACCTCTTCGCCAAGTTCGCCTGGCGCTCCCGCGCTAACTTGAGGACGGCCTGTTCATCAAATGTGGTAATCACGCCCTCTTGCAAGATCATACGCCCTGCCACCACAACATACCGCACGTCAGCGCCGGTCGCCGAATAAACGACGTTAGCCAGCACATCCCATTCGGGCGTCACATGAGCCTGACCTCCGTCCAGCACAATCAAATCGCTCGGCCGACCGGGAGCCAAGAGACCACCATTATGGCCCAACACCGCGGCGGTACCGCGCGTAGCCGCCCAGAGCGCATCCCTTGCCCGAAAAGCGTCAGGACGCTGACCGCGCAACTTTTGCACCCAGGCCATCATTTTCATTTCCAAAAACATGTCCAAAGAATTGGTCGACGCCGCCCCATCGGTGCCTAAGCCCACGGCGACGCCAGCATCCGCCAGCAAGTGATACGGCATGATGCCGTTGCCGAGTTTGGCGTTCGATACGGGGCACGCGATGACCCCTCCTTGTAACCCCTTAAGCCATGGAAGGTCCTCTTGGCTAATAAACACCCCGTGAGCAATTAACGTCCGCGAAGCAAAAATTCCGGTATCATAGGCCAATTGAATGGGACTTTTGCCGTAACTGGCGATGATTTGATCGACTTCCCCCTGCGATTCGCTCAGGTGGATGTGAATCCCCACGCCCTCATCTTGGGCTGCTCTCGCCACGCGTGCGAGATACTCGGGCGGGCAGGTATACGGCGCATGCGGGCCCAGCATGGTGTGAATGCGCCCCTCTGCCTGGCCTTCCCACGCTTGGCAAAATGCGACGCCTTCCTCTAGCTTCTGACCATCGGGGTCTTGGGACCCAACCAACCCGCGCGCCAGCCAGGCGCGAAGTCCCGCCTCTTTGACCGCTTGCGCCGCAGCATCCATGGCAAAATACATGTCAGCAAACCCTACCGTACCACTGTGAATCATCTCCGCGGCGGCCAACAACGTACCAATGTAGATATCGTTCGCCGTTAACCGCGATTCCAAGGGCCATACGTGTTGACTTAACCATTCAAACAGGGCACTGTCGTCGGCCATCCCACGCATCAACGACATGGCCGCGTGGTTATGGCCGTTCAACAATCCGGGCAATGCGATGCCCTCCGGGATGGCCACGGTTTGGTCCGCGTGGTGGCGACACCCCTCGGGCGGGCCCACGTATTGAATGCCTGTTTCGTCGTACACCACCGTCCCGGGGCGGAAAATATCCCCTGCGTCATTCATGGTGATGACGGTTCCCACATCAAATCGCGTCAGCACTGATCTCCTCCTAGCTTTGCGCGAGATACGCGCGCTGCTCCTCACTGAGGGCATCGATCTGAATCCCTAGCGCTTCTAAGCGAATCGACGCCACCCAGGCGTCCACACGCGGGTTCACCGCGTAAATGCCGGCTGGGCGAGGATCTTTGAGCAGATCCTCCAGAGACAACGCTTGGAGCGCAAAGGTGAGATCCATAATCTCCGCAGGATGTCCATCGCCGGCCGCCAGGTTGACCAAGCGCCCTTCGGCTAACAGCCATAAGACACGGCCATCCGCCATTTCATAGCCTACCACCTCGGGACTGCGGCCGGGTCGCGTCGCCCGGGCCAAGCGCTTCAACGCAGCCACATCGACTTCCACATCAAAGTGGCCCGCATTCGCTAAAATGGCTCCATCTTTCATGTGCTCAAAATGTTCCGCGCGAATGACGCCGTAGTTGCCGGTGACCGTCACAAAATAATCGCCGAGCGGCGCCGCCTGAGCCATCGTCATCACCCGATGGCCATCCATCAACGCTTCATTGGCCCGTACGGGGTTCACTTCGGTGACAATAACCCGGGCACCCAGCCCGCGCGCCCGCTCCGCCACCCCCTTGCCGCACCAGCCGTAGCCAGCAATCACCACGGTTTTGCCTGCTACCACTAAATTGGTACTCCGCATAATCCCATCCCAGGTGGATTGACCGGTGCCATAGCGGTTGTCGAATAGATGCTTCATGTCCGCATCATTGACCAAGATCATCGCATATCGCAAAAGGCCTTTCTGCGCCAGCGCTTTCAGTCGTGTGACTCCCGTCGTCGTCTCCTCGGCGCCGCCAATGATGCGCGCGGCTAAGCTTTGGCGGCTTGTATGCAGCCGCTCGGTTAACTCCCCTCCATCATCAATGATTAACGTAGGCTCCAAATCCAGCACCCGGTGGTGGAGCATGTCAAACTCTTCCGTGCTAGCACCCCTAAAGGCGTGAACGATGACGCCGCGTTCAGCCAAGGCGGCAGCCACGTCATCCTGTGCGGTTAACGGGTTGGAGCTCGTAATGGCCACCTCGGCTCCGCCTAAGTGGAGCAATTCGGCCAAAACGGCCGTTTTGGCCTCTAGGTGCAAGGAAATCGCCACGCGCTGGCCCCTGAACGGTTGTTCTGATTGGTAGCGGGTGCGAATCCGCCCAAGGATTGGCATATGCGCGCTGGCCCAATTCATCTTGTCGTGGCCTCGGCCGGCTAACGCCGGATTTTTTAGCGTATGCGTACCCATCAACTCCTTTGGAACTCCCTTCAAAACGGAAACTCCCATGCCGCTACGGCTGACATGCGCATGAATACGATTCGCCCAACCGCGAGAGCCCCGCTTGTAAAAGCGCCTTGACGCGCTGGCCATGTTCAGCCATGACTTCTAAGACCTCTTCATGTGTTAGCGGATGCGGGGAAAGACCGGCGGCAAAATTGGTGACCAGCGCCAACGAGATGTAGCACAGGCCTAACTCGCGGGCGAGGACCACTTCCGGCACCCCCGTCATTCCTACCACATCGCCACCTAAGATGCGGTACGCGCGAATTTCCTGGGCTGACTCAAAGCGTGGACCCTCGGTAGCCACGTAAACGCCACCCATCACCACCGGGAGCCCCAGTTCATGGGCGACCGCCAGCAACCGGGCGCGGCTCGCGTCGCAGTAGGGATCCGTCATGTCCGTGTGCCGCACCCCCTCATCTCCTCCATCAAAGAAAGTCGCCGGCCGGCTCTTGGTAAAATCCAAAAATTGATCAACTAACACCATGCTGCCCGGCGGCATCGCGGTATTGAGGGACCCCACGGCAGCAGTCGCAATAATGCGCTTGACGCCCAATGCGTGTAACGCCCAGATATTCCCCCGGTAGTTCACGCGATGCGGGGGTAACGCATGGCCGGCTCCGTGGCGGTTCAGGAAGTAGACGCGGCCCGTTTGCCCCGACAACTCTCCTTGAAGCGCGACGACGCGACCGTAGGGCGTCGCGACTTCCACCTCTTGCAGGTTGCTCAGCCACGCCGGATCATACACCCCGGTCCCGCCAATGACTCCTACAATTGCCATCCTCTCATCTCCTCATGTGCCCCGGCTATCTACCGTCTCTAACACCACCCGCACCACTTCGGGTCGGGCTCCCCAGCGAATCGGAAGTTCTGACGTACCCAAGCCCCGCGATGTAATCAGCACCGGGCGGCCGGGAGATTCTAAGCGCCCGGCCACATACGGCTCAGGAATGCGCGTGTGGCGGACCAGCACTCCCAATCCCGGCAAGACCACTTGCCCACCGTGGGTGTGACCCGCCAAAATCAGCGACACACGCTCGATGCCGGGAAGAAGCCATGCGTCCGGCCGGTGAGACAATAACACGGCACGATGGGACGACGCACGGAGGACTCCCAGAACCTGATTCCAGTTGGGGCTCCCGCGCACCAGATCCGGGAGGCCCGCAAGCAGCAACGTCTCTCCGTTTTTCTGAATAGGAACCACGCGATTGTCCAACAGACGCGCGCCCGGCTGCCAGGGCTCTACCGCGAGGCGATTCTGGTGATAATCGTGATTGCCCGACACGTAGTATGCGCCGTACGGCGCGCTCAGTGCATCCAATCGCTGCGCGAGCGGCCGGCGCGGCCGCGTTGGCGAATAGAGGTCTCCGGTGACGGCCACCAGATCAGCGGTTGCAAGCCATTGTTGAAAAGGCGCCCACGAAAAAACCCCCACCCGTCCATGAAGATCTGACAGGTGGAGGATGGAAAAGCCATCAAACGCTTCTGGCAGGTCGGCAATTTTGACGCGATATTCCACTGCCAACCAGTGATACGACTCCAGCGTCGAGACTATCAATCCCGCGGCTAACAGCCCGCCTGTCGCGATCAGAGCGGTTGTTCCCATGGATTAATATCCCCCGACAAGTTCCTCCGGCCGAAAGTACAACTGTATCTCTCGTTCCGCCGATTCCGGACTGTCCGAACCGTGTACCACATTTTGCGTAATTTCCAGCCCGAAATCGCCCCGAATGGTCCCCGGTGCCGCGTTCACCGGATCGGTCGCCCCCATCAGTGTGCGCGCGACTTGCACCGCATCCCGGCCTGCAAACACCATGGCTACCACCGGCCCAGAGGTGATAAACGTAATAAGCTCCTGATAAAAGGGTTTCTCCCGATGCTCCGCGTAGTGCTGGGCTGCCAATTCCGGGGTGATCTCCATCAGTTTCATCGCGACCAGATGTAAACTCTTTTGTTCAAACCGCCGGATAACCTCGCCCACCAAGCCGCGACGGACGCCATCCGGTTTGACCATGACGAATGTCGACGCCAAAATTCATCCTCCTGTCGTCAAACCGCCGCCTTTTCCTTTTCGCTGGAATTGTCCACAAAGACGCCCCTTAATGTTTCCGAAGCGTGAAAATTTTGCGCGCGGAATTGCTCGACAATGTAGTGGCAGGCATCCCAGGGGTTGACCGAATCACCGCACGTAAACACATCGACGGCGGCGTATCCGAGTTCCGGCCATGTATGGACCGCTAAATGCGACTCGGAAATGACCACCACTCCGCTAACCCCTTGGGGACTAAACTTGTGGAAGGCCACTTCCCGAATTTCTGCACCCGCTTTAAGTGCGGCACTCACCATAATCCGTTCAACGGCGCCGTGATCATTCAAGATCCCACTGTCGCAACCGTGAACTTCTGCCAAAATGTGTCGACCCAATGCGTTCATCGCATTCCCAACCCCCTTTGAAGGAATTGAGCTCGTCCTTCAGATACCTGTCCGACGGCCAGAGAATATTGTATCAAATGCCCCCCATCTGTCAACAAAATTATGCGTTTATACAGTAAATGTCTCTAAAAAAGTGTACTTGTCTGGGACAATCTCTTGCGCACGTGGTTTTTTACCGAATTTCTCGCGATCCCTTGATATTGCCCCGCAATTTCGAGCCGGCGCCCGCCTACGAATGCACCGGATCATGCCCCTCTTGCGCCAATTCGCCACTAATCGCGGCTAGCATGGCGCGCGAATTTTCCCGAAGCGCGACGCGCGCCACCGGGTTGAGCAACGAGGCCAGCATCGGTACCCCAAATTCAAATTCTGTGACTAACGTCACGCGCGTGCCGTCACCGCTAGCGCTGAGCGCCCAGTACCCGCGAAACTCCTTTAAGTCCCCCTCCGTCTGTTCATAGGTGATGCGAAAGTTTTGGGGATCAAAAAGATCCTTTTCAACCCAGCGAAAGCGCGCCCCTTTCAGCCGCGCGTGCCACTCCGTCACCGTATACCCGTCACCGCGTTCCAAGACTTTAATAGACTCGACGTTCTTCATAAACCGAGGGTAGGATTCCATATCAGAGACGACACGATACACGCGGTCAATAGGGGCGGACACAAGTTCAGTGACTTCGACGAGAGGCATGACCTTCACCACACTTTCTTAAGACGATTCGACTTGCGATTACGCTAACTCATCCTTCACGGCGTTCACCGCCGCTAACGACTGGTCAAAGGCCATCAGCGCTTCTTCTAATTGAGCGCGTTCGACGACCAATGGCGGCAACAGACGAATGACGCGTTCATTGTTCAGGGTATACACGGCCAAAATGTGTCGCTGAAACAGCTCTGCCATGACCATTCCGGCAAACCCCGCCTGGTGAAATTCGAGGCCAATCATGAGGCCCCGCCCGCGCACCGACGCTAGCACCTCAGGATACCGCTCACGGAGCGCCCGAAGTTCTGAGATTAACCAATCCCCTAGCTCCCTGGCCCGTTCTGGCAAGCGCTCCTCCACGGTCACGTTCAACGCCTCCAACGCCACCCGCGCGGCCAACGGGTTGCCGCCAAAGGTTGACGTGTGGATCAAGGGATTTTCGTCAAAAATGCGCCACACCCAAGGCCGCCCGACCACTGCGCCAATCGGCATTACCCCGCCGCCCAAGGCTTTGGCGAGGCAGAGGAGGTCAGGCACCACCTGGCTGTACTCGACCGCAAATAGCCACCCGGTATGCCCCATCCCGGTCTGCACCTCATCGGCAATCATGGCGGCCCCAAATTGATCACATAGCGCCCGAACGCCCGGCAGATACTCATCCGGCGGGACAACGATACCCCCTTCTCCTTGGATGGGCTCAACAATCACCGCCGCCACCTCTTCGGACATCTCACGGGCCAACGCCGTTAAGTCTCCGTAAGGCACGTGGCGGATATCAGGAACTAGCGGCAAAAACGGTGCCTGATACAATTCCCGCCCAGACACCGAGAGCGCCCCATAGGTCTTGCCGTGAAAGGCTCCGGTCGTTGCGACAATGGTGCGCCGGCCGGTGCTCCCGCGCGCGATTTTGAGCGCCGCTTCAACGGCTTCAGTCCCAGAATTGCAAAAAAAACTATACGTAAGGTCGCCAGGGGTCAAAGAGGCCAACCGTTCCGCCAAGGCCACTTGAGGCGGGCTCACTAAAACCCGGGAAGACAAGGGCATTTGATCTAACTGTTGATGGGCAGCCGCAATGATGCGGGGATGGCGATAACCTTGGGCAAACACCCCATAGCCGCCAGCCAGATCTAAGTAGGACTGGCCCTCATCGTCGACCACCAGGGCCCCTTCGCCTGTCACCTCGGCGTGGTCAAGCCCCATGAAGCGGTAGGTGCGGGCCAAACTGGGGTTGATGAAGTGTTCGTAGCCCCACAACACATCGTCTGGCATTCTCGTCCTCTCCTTCGCGAATAGGGTGTGTCCCAACGGAACGCAAAATCCATTCGCTACCGATTATACTGAAGTCTCGGACAGCATCCTACCGCTAGAGCCACTGTCTACGGCGAAAAATCCAGTACAGGCTCGTGGAGACGACACCAATAATGGTCAAAATGACGAAAAATCCCCACCGGTAGTGGGCCAGGGGAAGGTAATCAAAGTTCATGCCATAGAGAGCCGCCATTAAGGACGCTGGCAATAGCACCGTCGTGAGCAAGGTTAAGGTTTTCACAATCTCGTTCAAGCGGTTGGACACGGTGTTCAAATATAAATCCATGACCGAGTTGACAAGTTCGCTGGACGCGCTGGCAGCGTCAAATACCCGGATCACGTGATCGTATAATTCGAAGGCGTACACCGCATCTCGGGGCTCTCGCGTGGTCCAGAAGCGCACCATCTGAGCGGTCACGTCCCTCAGCGACGCCACCACGCGCCGCATGTGGTACCCTTCGCGCTTTAAACCGAACAGCTCGCTCTTAAGCTCCTTGGCGCGCGAGGCGTTAAACACCCGTTGCTCCACCTGATTTATGGCATCATTAAAATGGTCCAACGCGTCAAAGAGACCCACCATGAGATCGTCTACTACGGTATAGACGATGCGCGTCGCGGAATAAGGCCCGTCCGGGTTATCCAAGAGCTTCGCCTTTACGTGAAAGAGGCCGCGGATGGGCTCGTACGCGTAGGTGACCATCACCTCAGACGACACCCAGAAGTCTAAGGGCGTCACGCGGGTCATCGAGTGCGCATCGCGAAGGACCACTAACCAGCGAAACGCGTAAAAATCCGTGAAGTGAGCAAACTGTGCGCGGATGGGGTCGCCTTGCGGTTCCGCAAAAACCGGTATCATCTGCATAGCCTGTAATCTCCGTAAGAGTTCGCGGCGATCACTTTGCACGTGGTACCAGTGCACTGTCGTCTCGTTTCCGTGAAAGACCGCGTGAAAGCTTTCTCCGGCCATCGGATCCCCTCCAAATGAAGAGCGTACCCGATGAGCCATAAAAAATGCTCTGCGCCTTGCAGAGCATAAAAATGGTCGGACTGGCGGGATTCGAACCCACGACCTCTACCACCCCAAGGTAGCGCGCTACCAAACTGCGCCACAGCCCGAAATCCATTTTCATCATATCAAATTCATCGCTAGCTGGCAAGCACGGTTAGGCCCCTGGGACGGTGAGTCCACCGGGGATGATGATGTCAACGGAACATGACCGCTTTCACACCGCTCTGTCCCACGACCGCGGTATTTCGTGGGGCACTCATGAAGATATCCCTGGTGGCAAATGTCACTATCTCGACACCGTCTATCCTCAGCATGATACAATGCCTCGTAGCAACATGAGGAGCGTGGACGCATGAAGGGCATCAGCAAATGGGGCCCGTGGAGCCTCTTCAGTGGTGCGATGGCATTCATCATGGCAGGTTGCAGCAACGCGCCATTGAAGCCTGCTGCCACCCCTTATGTGTACGATACCACTCTCACAGTCGCCACGCCGCCGGTCACCAATATTGATCCACTGGCCGGGACCACGGCGGGGGACCAGCTGTTCGATCAAATGGTGTATCAGACGCTCACGACATTAAGTCCCAACGGCCGTGCTGAACCAGGACTGGCCAGCAGCTGGCATGTTAACCGCACTGGCACCGTGTGGACTATTCAGCTCAACCCGTTTGCGAAATGGTGGACCGGGCGACCCGTCACCGCCCGCGATGTGGCGTGGACTCTTGAATTATATCAAAACCCGAAGACAGGCTTTGTCGATCGCGCAGAGCTCCAGAATGTGGCCAAGGTGGCGGTACAATCACCCACCGTTTTCACCATTCGCCTAAAAACCCCCGATCCCGATTTTGCAGCCAATGTTCTCTCGCCAACGGGGCATCTCTATATTTTGCCGCGGTTTCTTTTGGCACGCGTGCCACCCGCCAGTATCAAACGAGCGGTGGCGCTAACCCAACTCAAGGATGTCGTGGGATCGGGGCCGTACCGGCCTATTGACTGGACGTCGCACAACCTGGTGTGGCTTGCCTATCCGCACTATCTTTACGGCCCCCCGCATGTGAAATATTTAGCATGGTGGTGGACGCCCTTGCCAACAGGCGCACCCGAGATGCGTTGGACCTGGCAACGGGTCTGGCCGGTCACCTCCCACGACCGTGTGATTCTCGACACTAGCACCACCGCCTGGGTGTTGGTCGTGCATGCGGGCACGGGCCAGCTATCGGCCTCACGGCTGGCGACGGTCCTCTCGCTCGCCACCAACCGCCGTCTACTGCCTGGGATCCCGGCGCCCAGCACCCGGTGGCCAGGGGGTCGGGCAGCCAACTGGTCGCGCAGCGAGGATGCTTTTCGTCGTCAGCTGCACGCTGCCGGATATCGGCGGACCCCAGCGGGGTGGGTTTCTGGCACCGGGACTCCCCTAAGCTTGACATTGGAAATCCCCGAGGACTCCTATGGCCAACGTCTGGCAAACTCTCTGATGGAGCAATGGCGTCGGCGCGGCCTGGTGATCATCCCCATCCCCGCCAGCCTAGCGAGCGCCGTCAATGTCACGTTGGCGCCAATGGTGGCAACCCCTGTCCCTGAACCTTTGCCGGCCGACCAGGTGACGCTTGCCTGGGAGCCGCAGAATTGGATCGTGACCCGTCGGTTGGAGGACTGGACGGCCAATCCCTGGCAACCCTTTGGCCAAGTCCAAACGTGGAGGCTGAAGCCATCTAGACGATCGCACCATTAATGCTTTGAGATGCTAAAATATTGTCGAGGGACATTGTTGTCGGGAGAAATCAGAGGCTTCCTCTGTGAGATCACCCGCGCAAATCCCCAGACGCTTTTACCGGGTTCGGACCGCGTGCCACCCTGAAAGCGAAGGAGGCGGACGATTGCAAACCCCCATTGTCGCCGAGGTCGATACTGCGCCGGCGGAAGATTATAGTTACCAAGGCCGAATATGGCGGCGGTTTTGGAAGAATCCTTTAACGATTGCGGGTGTTGCCGGCCTAACATTCCTCGTCTTATTTTCTTTTGTGGGCCCTCTTATCTATCGCGTCAATCCCTTGACCATCAACCTTTTGCACATTTTGCAGCCACCCAGCGCCCAATTCCCGCTGGGGACTGATGATTTAGGACGCAACGAACTTGCACGACTCATGGTTGGTGGACAGGCTTCTCTCATTGTGGGCTTTGCTGCCGCGTTTGTTTCGATGATTTTTGGCACGCTGTACGGAATGGTCGCCGGGTTGGCGGGGGGCTGGATTGACACGCTCATGATGCGCATCGTGGACATCATTTTGTCGATTCCGGCACTCTTCATTCTCTTATTTCTGGACGCCGTCTTCAAACCCAACGTGGCGGTCATGGTCGTGATTCTCGCGTCCACGGCATGGTTAGGGGTAGCCCGTTTGGTGCGGGCCGAGGTGTTGAGCATCAAGACCCGCACCTACGTTGAAGCGGCACGAGCGCTGGGAGCCAGTCAGGCGCGCATCATGCGCCGCTACCTCTTTCCGAATTATCTGGGCACGGTGCTCGTAGCGGGAACGTTCAGCGTCGCCGACTCGATCTTAGCCATTGCCACGTTAAGCTTTTTAGGGTTAGGGCTACCGCCGCCGGCACCCAATTGGGGCGCAGACTTGGCGACCGCGATGAATTACATGTACCAAAATGCCTGGTGGATTATTTATCCGCCCGGACTCGCCATCTTGCTTGCCGAACTGAGCATCAACTTTATTGGCGACGGTCTCAGACAAGCGTTTGATACGCGATTGTCTTAGGAGGTGGATGCGTGGGTCGATATATTCTTCGCCGTATTTTAGAGGCAATTCCGAGCCTTTTAGGCGTGACCGTCATTAGCTTTATTTTGCTGCACATCGTGCCCGGCAATCCCGTGCGCCTACTCTTGGGCAACCACTGGACCCCGTACCGGGCACGCATTTTGGCGCGGAACTTGGGGTTAAACAAGCCACTTTACATGCAGTACCTCATCTGGCTATGGAAAGCCTTGCACGGCAACTTTCAGTACTCCTATGTCTACGATCAGCCGGTGACCTCGCTCATTTTGCAAGCGTTGCCGCATACCTTGGAATTAGTGGTCCTCGCCGTAATGCTGGCACATTTAACGGCGGTGCTCATTGGTACCATTCAGGCGTATTACGCCAATTCCGTCTTCGATCAAGTAGTCACGGTCCTTTTATACTTTTTCTATGCTATGCCCACGTTTTGGCTCGGCATCTTGGTCATCGAACTCTTTGCCATCCACCTCGGATGGTTTCCCTCGGGGGGCATCACCAATCCTGACAACCCGAACCCCAATTTTTGGTCTTACGTGTATCACTTGGTCTTGCCGGTACTCACCTTGATGATCACGTCGATGGCTGGCTGGGCGCGATACATGCGCTCGTCCATGCGCGAAACGCTCGTCCAAGATTATATTCGCACCGCGCGCTCCAAAGGGGCTGGAGAATTCCGGGTGTTGTTTGTCCACGCCTTGAGAAATTCGGTTTTGCCCCTTATCACCTTGTTCGGTTTGTCCCTCCCTGCGCTCTTGGGCGGGGCCCTGGTGGTGGAGGAAATTTTTGATTATCCTGGCATGGGACTCCTCTACTGGAATGCCGCGAACTCGCGCGATTACCCCGTGTTGCTGGCCATCATCGTGTTTTTGGGAATCGTGACCATCCTCGGGAACCTGATAGCCGACCTCTTGTACGCCCTCGTCGATCCCCGTATTTCCTATAGTTAACGAACATCAACCAGGCGCCCGGATCCGATCCGGGCGCCCATGAAGATCGTGTTAGATAATAATGCAAATGAGACCTCCCGACCCCTCGTTAATGATGCGGGTCAAGGTCTCTTGTAATTTTTCCTGGGCATTGTCGGGCATGCGGAACAGCTTCGATTGAATGCTTTCGCGCACCAGGTCATGGAGCGACTTACCAAAGAGGTTGGTTTCCCAAAGCCGTTTGGGATCATCTTCAAACTGTTCCATCAAGTATTGCACCAACTCGTCGGCTTGTCGCTCTGTACCGATAATGGGAGTAATTTCTGTTTCAATGTCGGCTCGGATCATGTGGATGGAGGGGGCGGTGGCCTTCAAGCGGACGCCAAACTGCGCCCCTTTGCGTATGGGCTCCGGCTCGGCTAAATTGAGTTCATCCAAGGTGGGCGCCACCATACCATAACCCGTGCTGCGCACCTCCAAAACCGCCTCTTCGACTTTGTCCCATTCGCGTTTGGCGACCACATATTCGCGCCAGAGCTTCACCACGTCACCGCGGGTCGCCACGTGACGGTCAGCCAACTCCCCCAAGACGCGATAATATAGGTTGTCGTCGGCGCCGACGAAGATCTCGGCTTGACCTGTCCCCAGGTCCATATGCAGCAAATGAACGCCGTCCAACACCTCGAGTCCCGTGAGCCGCTCGATTTCCGTCTGGACATCCCTTAAACGCGTAATGTTGGCCCGTGATTCCTCAGTGGCCAACTCAATCTGCTTCTTTAACCAATGGGTCGACGGTAGCGCGTCAACCCAATCCACGAGTTGAAATTGGATATCGGCAACCGGAAATTCGTACAGCACTTGTTCGAGCACCCGCGTGATGTCGTCCTGGCGCAGTTCCAAGCAGTTCAACGGCATGACCGGCACATCGTAGCGGGCGGTGAGATTTTGCGCCAAATCCAATGTCTCATCGGCGTATGGGTGAGCCGTGTTGAGCACCACCACGAACGGTTTACCGAGATCCTTGAGTTCCCCCACCACCCGCTCCTCCGCGTCTTCATAAGCGTCGCGCGGCAACTCGCCAAACGATCCATCGGTGGTAATGACAATCCCTATGGTCGAATGGTCCTGAATCACTTTGCGCGTCCCGATTTCTGCCGCTTCTTCAAACGGCATTTCATCGTCAGACCATGGGGTGTGTACCATGCGCGCGCCCTCTTCTTCGGTATAACCCAGGGCCCCAGGGACGGCATAGCCTACACAATCGACCAGCCGCGCCCTGAACGTAATCGCATCGTTGATGGCAATTTCAACGCCGTCATCAGGAATGAATTTGGGTTCGGTGGTCATGATCGTGCGTCCTGTCCCGCTCTGTGGCAGCGAATCAACTGCTCGCTCTCGTTCGTTGGGATCATCGATGGCAGGCAGAATCATCCGTTCCATAAAGCGTTTAATGAAGGTGGATTTACCGGTGCGGACCGGGCCCACGACGCCAATGTATACATCGCCTCCGGTTCGTTCGGCTAAATCCTGAAAAAGGTCAAACTTCTCCATCCTGAAGGTTCCCTCCCTCGTCTACCAGGGTTGGCGCCGGTCCTCGCCTGTCCCGGGATCACCCTATGAATGACAGTAGCAAGATATGAAATGGCGAACGCATTAATGCCAACGTTTGGCAACCTTTTTCCTTTCCTCACGCTTGACTAACTTCTCTTATGTAAGTTAATATGAAATTGTCTTGGAATAAGTTGGCCTGGCGGCGCGATTTTTTTGCTCGCCTATTCCGTAAGAATAGCAATCAACGACTTTGACCAGGGAGGCAATCACCATGGCGTCAGAAGAGAGCACATGGGTCGTCGATCCAGCCCATAGTACCGTGGGTTTTGTTGTCCGTCATCTCGTCTCCAAAGTGCGCGGCCATTTTCAAGAATTTCAGGGACGCATTGTAGGCGATCCCAACGATTTGACCACGGCACGGGCTGAATTTGAAATCAACGTAGCTAGCGTCAATACCAATCAGGCGGACCGCGACAAGCACCTGCGTACGAGCGACTTTTTCGATGTGGAACACTACCCCACGATGCGGTTTGAAAGCACACGCGTCGAAAAGACCGGCGATGCGAACTACACCGTATATGGAAACCTGACTTTGCGCGGCGTCACCCGCGAAGTCCCGGTGGCGGTCACATCCTTAGGGATCGCGGCGGACCCGTGGGGCAATACCCGCGCTGGCTTTGAGTGCTCCGCGCGTATTAATCGCAAAGATTTCGGGGTCAACTGGAACCAAGTATTAGAAACTGGCGGCCTCATGGTTGGCGATATGGTTGACATTCATCTGGAACTGGAAACGATCAAACAATAGCCTAACACGGGTCTTACGGGCTGGGCGCGGGGCCAAGCATCCGCGCCCCGCTTTCTTATGACCCCGTGGCGCCGCGCCGCATATGAGTTCTGGCGCGCAGGGTCAAGCGAATGGGTGTACCGCGAAAATCAGCCACTTCGCGAAGACGATTTTCTAAATAGCGCTCGTAGCTAAAGTGAGACAATTCCGGATCGTTAACAAAAAGCACGACGTGGGGTGGCTTCGTACTTACCTGGGTCGCGTAATAAATCTTGAGCTGGCGTCCGGTTTTCGAAGCAGGCGGCGGATTTAAGTGCACGGCTTCCTCCACCAGCTGATTGACTTGGTGGGTGGTCAGCCGCCGCGTATAAGCTGCATAGGCTTCGTCAATGAGCGCCCAGATCTCCTGGAGATGCCACTCGGTGAGCACGGAAATGGCTAACACTGGCGCGTAGGACAAAAAGCGAAGTTCCTCTCGGACTCGGCGTTGAAGATCCACCGTCGTCCCTTTGATGAGATCCGCTTTATTAATCAGCACCACGGTCGCCTTGCCATGCGATTCAATTTGCCCGGCGATGCGTTGGTCCTGCGCAAAGACCCCGTCAACCGCATTCAGCACGAGCAATACGACGTCCGCCTCGCGAATGGCGCTGAGCGAGCGCTGCACCGTCTTTGCTTCCAAGGCTTCGCGCACCTGCTTGGGCCGCCGTAATCCTGCGGTATCCAAAAAGAGATAGGTTTGCTTCCCGCGCGTCACCACGGTATCGACCACGTCGCGGGTGGTTCCCGCAATCGGCGTGACGAGCGTCCGTTCTTGACCGGCCAACCAGTTCACCAATGATGACTTACCCACATTCGGGCGCCCAGCAATAGCCACGCGAATGGGCGCCGGTTTCTCCGTGGCAAGCGGGATGTCGTCCGCCGGCAACCGCTCCACCACCGCATCTAATAGGTCGCCAATACCTTCCCCATGGATTGCGGACACCGCTATGGGATCGCCCAGGCCCAAACTGTAGAACACGGGAACGTCCGCACGCTTCGATTCTGCCTTGTTAACGACGACCAGCACAGGCTTTCGCGTACGGCGCAAAATTTTGGCCACGTCCTCGTCGGCAGCGGTGATGCCGGTGGTGCCGTCCACCACCATCACTAAGACATCAGCCTCTTCAATGGCTAAGATCGCTTGCGCCCGCGTCATGGCCAGCAGAGAATCGTCGTCTCCTTCCCAGATGCCCCCTGTGTCAACCACCGTAAAGCGACGCCCATTCCACTCCGTCTCCTCGTACAAGCGGTCCCGCGTCACGCCCTCCACATCGGCGACAATCGCGCGACGGGACTCGGTCAGGCGATTAAACAATGCCGACTTCCCCACGTTAGGCCGACCAACAATTGCCACCACAGCCATCCTAATCACCCTTTAACCGATGTCCTACTGTCCTATTGGGCCATTATGCCCGTCCTCTGATTCGGGGTCAAGCGCGCCTTTGCCTAATCGCGCATGGATCTCATAGGCTATCCAACCGACGAGCCACCCTGACAGCGAGGCAATCATCACCGCCGCCGTGTCGTGTCGGCCCCACTCATAGGGACTATGATGCCAGACACCGACCGCGACGCTCGCCATCGCCGCCGCTATCAAACTCACCACCGCGCCAGCCAGAGGATCGAGCATAGCGAGCCCCCCTCCAATGCCTACGCCCACGCTTTCAAAGGCCGCCACCGGCAGCAAGGATGCCTGATGGATAGAAAACGGCACCATAAGGCGCACAACCATGCTAAAAAGGCCTAATGCGGCGATCCATAGCCAACCGCCGCGCGCCTGTTTCTGGCCTGCCATCCAAAAACCCCCGAGCAGCAGCAAAAAGACAAAGCCAAGGTCCACACGGACTGGCGGATACGGCCATCGCATCCGAAACCAGCTGCCAATCCAGATGATCAGCATGACAAGAGCCATTCGCCGCGGATGAATGTGATGGCGGGACCAGGTCCCCACAAAAAATTGACTTGCGGTTAAGATGCCCATTGCAGCCCATAGACTCATCGCCCACAACACAATCACGGGTCACCCCTCCGGTTCCAAGGTCACCCAGGTAGGCCTAGCCTATGTATGGCTTTGCCACGATTTATTTGTGGCAGTTTTTACCACTACTGCATAGGATTTACTGTCACCTCCCACTCCTTGGTGATGGCGGCGGTCATTCGGCCGCCGCCTCCTGCGTACAGCGGGTTAAAGACGCTGGAAAAATGCGCCCTAGCTTGTTAGCATGAAAGGGGCGAACTTAATCGGGTTGGGGTGATTCTGCTGTCATATCGTCAGATACTTGGGTCCCGCATTCGCACACTTCGGGAATCCGCGGGCTGGTCTCAGGCGGAAATGGCGCGCCGCATACCCTTATCGCAAAAGCAGTTGTCGCGCTTAGAACTGGGCGACGTGTCGCTGGTGGACCGCCACCTCCTCATCCGCATTGCTGAGATCTTAGATACGCCCTTGGCCACCGGAGAGCTCAACCAGTGGCTCCATGCCTTCGGCTACCGCCCGCACATTATGCCGCTCCTGCCACTACCCCCGGACTGGCCAGCCTTGCTCAATCATTTTGGGTTTTATCCCGCCATGATTGTGGATTTCGCCCGCTATATCCGCAAAGGCAATCAGGTCCTCGAGTCGGTCCACGGCGTATCGATCGAGGGTTTGTCAGGAATTCGGCGCAATTGGCTGTGGCACTATTTTCATCCGGACGGCATGCTGTATCATACCTATCCCCGCGATTCCCGCGCTCGTGTTTTGAACCGGTTGTTTTGGGATTGGGCCCCATACTTTAACGAGCCTTGGAATCAAGAGCTACGACACGACTTAGAAACCGCCGTTGGGATCTTATGGTCCGATTTGCAAAACCGCTATCAAATTCCCAGTGAGCCGGTCGCTTCGCCAATGTCGGAAACGGTGACCATTCCCAGGTCTGATGGGTCGATTCTGCTCTTTCAAACACAGGTGGCGCATTTGCCGCGACGGCCGGATCTGTTGACGGTGGTCTACGAACCGTTAAACGACGATGCGCTCTACTGGTGCCGGACAGAAACGTGCCGGCCTAAGGGCGCCTAACGGTGGACGCGTGGGATGGGTTGCGCCGCCGGTGGGCCGCGATTCCTCCGACCGTCGCGATCCACATCACCGCCCCGCGTCAGGACGCTGCCTCCGTCCGCGCAACCGAAGACCTGTTAAGCGAATTGATGGCCCCCGGCGATGCTGTGACGGTGCACTGGCATGTCGACATGAAGAGTCCCGGTCTCGTGATTCGCTGTTCTCGCGACCACCACACAGGGCCCATCAGCTTTTGGGGTACGCCTTCAGGCTACGAGCTGGAAGGTTTGCTGTATGCCCTCGAGCGCTTGGCCTTTGGTCCCCGGACCCCGACACCATTTTCTGCTCCCCATACTGAGCTGATCCGCCAAATCGAGCGTCCCCTGGCGATTGACCTCTACGTTGCCCCCACGTGAGCGTTTTGTCCGCAGATGGTCCATCTGCTCGTTGACGCCGCGACCATCAATCCCCGGATCTCCGGGCGCATCATTCAAGTGGCCGAGTTTCCCGACTGCGCCCGCCGCCACCAGATTTGCCGCACGCCCACCCTGGTGACGGCCTCGGGCCGCAGACTAAGCGGCAATGTGCCCCCGCCCCTGGTCGCCGGTTTTCTGTGGCGTGAAACCCTTAAAGAGGAATAGCATCGGCACCGTGCGGTATCGGCCTCCCGCCAGAGCGATCATTTTACGAGCTTCTCAGGCCATCCTTGGATGCCGCCCCTCAGGTTGACCGCACGGTAGCCATAACTCCGCAGCAGCTTTGCTGCCTGGCGACCCCGCCGCTCACTGGCGTCCACGGTCAGGATCGGCTCTTTGGCTGGCAGCTCGTGTAGCCGCTTTTGCAATTCGACGTATGGGATGAGATGGGACCCTTTAATATGCCCCTGGCGATACCGCGACAAGTCTCTCAGATCCACCACGAAATACCGCTGACCCGAGCTCAACAGCGCGCGCCCGTCGACGTCTAGCGGCTCTCTAGCCGTCCTGGGGCCGCGCTTGAACTGTCCTTTGAGCCATTCAATCACCCTTTAAGATCCTCCAACACCTGAAACACCGCGTCGTAATGAGCGCGGTTCCCCGCCTCAAATGCGGTGTTTTGATAAACCAGGCGATGTTGACGGTCTAACACAAACACCGAACGGCGCGCGATGCCATGCGCCTGGTCAAGCACCCCATACGCCTGGGTGGTTTTCCGCATCCAGTCAGAGGCCAGTTCAAATGGCAAGCCGCCTAATGCCAATTTAAAAATCTTCAACGCATAGACCTGGTCGCAGGACACAGCCACCAACGAACCGCCGGATTGTTGTATGCGATGATAGTCCGCCTTCCAGAGGACTAACTCTTGAGTTCACCCACCGGTGAACGCCAAAGGGTAAAACGCCACTACCAGCGGACCTTGCTCGACCTGCCTTGTGGACACAAATTCGCCCCCGCTGGTATCCGTCAGTTGGATAGTCGGAGCTACATCACCGAGATTCACAATGACCCCCCCTGCTTTCTGGATCCTGGCATTCTGACTTCGTCGTCCTTCGTCCCCATCATATCACGCCCTAAACCGCTTACCGCTCATCCGCTGACCGAAATATGTTCGACAAATAGTTTCGCCCCGTATCGGGGCACAGAGCCACCACGTAACCCGCGCGCGTTAGCGTTCGTGCTTGATCTAACGCCACCTTGACAATCGCCCCCGACGAACCGCCGACCATGATCCCTTCTTGGCGCGCCAGTTCCCGTGTCATGTGAAAGGCCTCGTCATCCGTGACCGGCACCCAGCGATCGACCACCTCCTGGTCCAACGTTTCAGGTATGTAGTCTTCACCCATGCCTTCGATTTGAAAAGGCTTGACAGGCCCCGTAAAAATCGATCCGACGGGATCAGCGCCCACCACTTCAATCGACGGATCGCGTTCTTTCAAATAGCGGCCGATGCCGGTAATCGTACCTCCGGTTCCGGCGCCAGCGACGACCATCGCCAGCTGACCTCCGGTTGCCTCCCAGATTTCCGGTCCCGTCGTGGCGTAGTGGGCATCTGGATTGGCTGGCTGTTCAAATTGTCCCATGTAGGCGGCCCCAGGGATAGTCGAAGCTAACTCACGCGCCACGTTGTGATAGTGGTTGGGATCGTCGCGCCCGACGTCGGGAACCACTTTGACCGTCGCCCCATACGCTTGCAACAGCCGGATTTTGTCAACGCTCATTTTGTCGGGCACCACAAAAATGCTGCGATAACCTAACACGGCAGCGGCCTGCGCCAGCGCAATCCCGGTGTTGCCGGCCGTTGCCTCGACAATGGTCCCGCCAGGTGCTAACCGCCCCTGGGCTTCGGCCGCGCGAATGAGAGCGAGTCCTATCCGATCCTTAATGGACCCGCCAGGGTTGACGCTCTCCAATTTCACGAGCACGCGCGCGCGTTCCGAGCCGCCCACCCGATGGAGGCGGATGAGCGGGGTGTTCCCTATCACCTCCAGCACCGTATCGTAAATGCCTAACGCCATCTCGGCTCCCCCTTTTGGTTACCAGCATACCCTCGTGGCCAGTCATTAAGACTAGCCCTTATTCTATACTATTTGTTCATTGGGCCGCTTCAGGTCGACGCGACTCGCCCCCTCTTTCCTTTGCGTTGCCCAACGGAAAGGTTCTCCGCGTTTTGCAAGCTGTCCGGGAACATGGCATAATGCGCTATGATGGCTTTGACTGAAGAACGCGTCGCTGACACGCCTTGTCGTCGAAATGAGGGACCGCTGTGACTGGATGGCTCATTACCCACGCCGACTGCCTGGACGGAGCAACGGCAGCCCTCGTCGCTGAGGCATCTGGTTTAACGCCTGTCTTTGTCGACCCTGACCGCGTTGAGGAGGGTCTCGCCACCGTGGGCGACGGCCCTTTATATCTCGCTGACGTCTCCCTCCCCGCGGTTAGATGGCCTATGTGGCGCGCAAAAATTACGCGACTCCTTGACCATCACCAATCGGCCCTGCCACTAGCAGGAGATCCCCAAGCCCTCATTGACCTCTCGCGTTCGGGAGCACACCTGTTTTACGATTTTGCCGTCCAGCGCGGCTGGCTTCATCCTACATCCGCCTGGGATCGGCTGTGCCTAGCAGTAGAACGCTACGATCTCTGGCTTCCTGGGCACGACTTCGGCCAAAATTTAAACCGCCTCTTTGTCCATTTTGGTTACGACTGGTACCGCCGCCGCTTTGCCCACGGGTGGGTCCCCTTCACCCCCGATGAGGCTGATCTGCTAGCCACCCTTGTGCGCCAAGATGCGCTCTTCGTTCAGACGCACCTAGAACGCGCCCAGCGATATCAAGGGCCGTCGGATTTACCCCTGTATGGCCTTCGCCTCGACACCGAAGGGCCCATCAACTTGGTTGCCCATGCACTGCTTCAACGCGGGGCCGCCCTGGTCTTTTTTGTCAAGCCTGACCTCACAGTGTCAGGCCGTAGCGACGGACGGGTCGATGCGGCCCGCTTGATGGAAACGTTGTTTCACGGCGGCGGCCATGCGCGCGCAGCCGGTGGCAGGCTCGGCCCCGACGATCCCACTGAAATCCCGACACTCCTTCAGCGCATCGCCGATTATCTCACACGGAACTCGTAGCTGGAGAGACAGCCATCACGATTTTTCCAATGTTTTGGTTTGACGCCATATACCGGTGGGCATCGGCAACCTTATCCAACGAGTACACACGGTCAATGACAGGCTTGACCCGACCGTTGGCCAACAGCGGCCATGCTTCCCGCAAAAATTGCTGGACAAGTGCCATTTTCCGCTCAATCGGCCGCGATCTGAGCGCCGTGCCTTGTATGCGGAGCCGACGCCCGAGCACCAGCCCTAAATTGAGGCGACCCTCACTCCCGCTTAAGGTTCCGATCACCACCAAAGTGCCATCGGGGGCTAGCGCCTCAATGTTGGCCTCAAGGTACTGTTGACCGACAAAGTCCAAGATGACGTCAACGCCGCGGTTCTGGGTGACACGCTGAACGACCGGCAAAAAGGGCTCTTGGCGGTAATTGACCACAACGTCCGCTCCAAACGCCCGGGCAGCCTCCTCCTTCAATTGCGAGCCCACGGTGGCGATAACCAGCATGCCCCCCTCGTGAGCCAGTTGTATGGCCGCCGACCCTACTCCAGACGCCCCCGCGTGCACCAAGACCGCATCGCCAGGCCGCGCCTCACCTTGGTTGTAGAGCGCATCAAAAGCGGTCAAAAACACCTCGGGTATGGCACTCGCCTCTTCCCAGCTCATGTTTTCGGGAATGGGCATCGTCAGCCGCTCGTGCGCCGCGACGTACTCGGCATAGCCCCCTTCGGCCAACAGCGCCATCACGCGGTCGCCCGGTTGAAAAAGGGTGACGCGCTCTCCGACAGCCTCGACTTCCCCACTTGCTTCGAGGCCCGGCACTTGATAGGCGCCCATCTTGCCAGGGGGCGGATAACGCCCTTGGCGCTGTACCAAGTCCGCCCGGTTTAGCGCCGTGGCGTGGACGCGAATGAGCACTTCGTCAGGACCCGTCCGCGGCTTCGGGATATCCCGCATCGTCAACACCTCGGGTCCACCATACTGTTCTAAAACAATCGCTCGCATCAGCGTCACCTCGTGATAGATCGCGGTTCTTCCCAGGTTATTGTGAAAGATTGGTCGGAGGCAATCAAGCGAAAGTGGCCACCGGCTTGACATCTTTCAACACATGGCGTAGGAATTTTCAGTAGGACATGGCGGGCTGAGAGCCCCGTCAGACGAGGAGGGACCATCCTGAAAAGAGATTTGTGGATCTGGATGAGTACGGCGATGTTGTTGTTCGCAACGGGATGCGGCACGTTAACCAGCCAAGCCGCGGGATCTCCCAAGCCGAAACCGCACCCGGTCAGCCCCTCTCCGACCGTGCGCCGTTGGAACTCTCCGCCGCCCTTGACCATTAATCGGCGCGACCAATATGAGGCCGTGGTACACACCACCGCCGGCACGTTTGTGATTGACCTTTTTGCCCAACAAGACCCCGTCGCGGTCAACAACTTTGTGTTTTTGGCCAAACAACACTTTTACGACCAAGACCAGTTCTTTCGGGTGCTGAAGTCATTTGTCATTCAGACTGGGGATCCGTTGAACAACGGCACTGGCGGACCCGGCTACACCTGGAAGGGCGAGTTGCCGGTGCCCTTTCCCTACCAACCTGGCATCGTAGCCATGGCGGTGAGTAATAACAATCCGAATACCAACGGCAGTCAGTTTTTCATTTGCACGGGCCCTCAAAGCGAAGAACTCAACCAGGACCCGATTTACACGGAAGTGGGCCGCGTCGTCGGGGGATGGAGCACCATTGAAAAGATTGCGGACGGCGCTGTCACCGTCAATCCTTTAACGGGAGAAGACTCTAAGCCGCTTCACCCCTATGTCATCACATCCATCACCATTCAAACGCACCCTGCGCCGGCTGCACCTGCCGCTGGATGAGGTCGGGCCCCTGGTGACGCGGATGGTTCACACGCGTGGAAACCGGCCAGTACGTGAGCCGGTCGTCGGGCAGGCCCTGCCACGTCGCCATCCACGCGAGGAGTCGGCTCGGGCTCTCGTGAAGCCAGGCCTTGGCCTCTTCGTGGTTGGCTAGGGCAGGCATGCGAGGGTGTAATCGCAGCAGTCCCTCGGACGCCGGTCGCGTCACGATCACCATCCCCTGCCCCGGTTCATATAGGCCCAGGGCCCAAAGCGGCATAGCATGAACCGCCGTGATGTAATGCGGTTGCCGCGTGGCAGCATCCCATTCGAAGTAGCCATTCATGGGGATAATGACGCGGCCGCGCTCCAAGAGCGGGCGAAAGGCTGCCCCGGCCTCTAGTGTTTCGAGGCGCGCGTTAATCCACAATCGCCGTCCCCGCTCAAGACCCCACAGCAACAGTTCCGCCCGTTCCCGATCCGCACCTATGGGCGTAATCGCGAGGGACGAAGTGGCCGGTGCCACGTTATAGCGCGGGGTCCAGTCCTTCACCCGCCAATCGGCTGGCCAATATTCCTCCCACGCAGTGCGCGGCCCATACTGGGCAAATCGTCCACACATGCTCGTCACCTCGGGTCCATGATACACTAAGGACAATCTTACGGCGTCAATTCACCAGTCTAGACGGTGTCGGACAACGGGCATACTGATGGTGGAGCTCTTTTCGAGGATCCCAATTTAGCCGGAGGAGGAGTTTCACAGCGTGGTGGAGACTTCGCTCAAACCAGGGTTTCGCGTCTTGCCGCTAATCGTGCTATTAACCGTCTTCTTGTTAGGGGCCGGTTTTATTTGGTATTCCCTGGCCACCCATCCGGCGGTACGCTCGCGGGTGGATGTGCTCAACACCCGCCAACCCATGAACGTGTTGGTTGGGGTGCAAGGGACACCCTTAGACCCTGGCTTTCTCGGATTCATCGCAGTGGTCAAACCAAACAGCCGGGTGTTGACGGTAGTCCCCATTTCCGGCCTCACCCCCGTCCGCGTCGATAATCGGAAAGAGCCGCTTTACCAAGCGGTATCCGACGTCTCCGCTGCTCAGGCTACCCGTCTCGTGGCTCATGTGGCCCGCATTCCCATCAACCATTACTTTTACCTCAATGCCAACGACCTGATGTTAATTCTGCAGGCCCTCTATCAGCATTCCCCCAATTGGCCCCCGCATCTCACCCCTTTGACGATGTTGGAAACGTTGGGGTATCCTAATGGACGCATAGAGACCGGTAAGGAGATGACGTTACTGCGAATTATGGTGGCGCAACTACCGCTGATTAATCCCATTCAAGCGAGTTCGCTATTGGCCATTCCCAAAACCGCCGTGACGAACCTGACAAGCTACCAACTCTTCTTGTTGGCCAATTATGTCCGAGGCGACCAGCTACACTTGGGTTCGCTCGCTCACCGGGCGCCGCGAAGGAGGTTCCATGGCTAGAGATTGGAGCTTGGGTACCCATTATCCAGTAGACGCCACCCCTCGCGTGGCGCGCCCCGAAGCCGCTGAGCGCGAATGGCCGCTGGTCAAGAGTGTGGCCTGGATATTTATCCTCTCGCGCCTTTTTTTCTTTGAAGTCGCCAGTTTAGCCTATATTTACCTCCCACACGCCTGGGTGGAGGCCCCCGAAGGCACCCTGCCACCATCCGGCAGCATCCTTTATCACATCACTGCTGGCCTCTGGGTCCATTGGGACGGCCTCTGGTACTTATCCATCGCCACCTATGGTTACCGCAACCGGCCCACGGCCACCGCCTTTTTCCCGCTGTACCCCCTCGCCATGAAGCTATTTGGCGGAGGCGTCATCAGCGGGATTGTGGTGTCGCTCCTCTGCTTTCTCCTCGCGTTGTGGTTTCTCGCCCGCCTGGTCACGCTGGAACTCGGGCCCCGCGTCGCCTGGTATACGCTGTTGGCGTTAGCCTTTTTTCCCACCGCTTTTTATTTAAATGCCGTGTACTCGGAATCGTTATTTTTAATGCTGGCCAGCGGATCGCTGTATTTCTTGCGCACCCGGCGCTATTGGCTAGCCGGGCCACTAGGCGCCCTGGCCACTCTGGTCTCCATGTACGGCATTTTGCTGGCGGTCCCCTTCTTTTGGTTCATCGGGCGCCGCGAAGGCTGGAGAATCGGGCGGTTGGCGCATGCGTTGTGGATGCCCTTGGGACTGTCAGGCTATATGGCATTTCTGGTCCCCCGTTTTGGCTATCCGTTAATTTTTGAAAAGGCGCAGTCAAACTGGGGGCGTCACTTCGAGTTCTTTGGGGTCACGTTATACCAAGCCTTCCAAAGTGCCCTGAAAGCCATGCCGTTAGACTTTCACTGGCATCAACTCTTTGCCCTGGGCGTCCCATCCACCACCCCTAGTAACTTTTTCAACCTCCTGTTTGGCCTAGGAGCTATTGCCCTCTTGGTGATGAGCTTCCGTCGCATCCCCTTTTATCTCTGGATTTACGCCTTGTTGGCCCTCCTCATCCCCTTTTCCTATCCAGCCAATGGCACCCCCCTCATGTCCATGCCGCGGTTGGTTCTCGAAGCATTCCCGTTGTTCATCGGTTTGGGCAGCATAATGGCCCGGGTTCCTTGGACCCGAGCCGCCTACTTTGTTCTCGCCGTGCCCGTCGGCATCATCCTAACCGCTCTCTTTGCGACGGCCCACTGGGTCGCCTAGTGGCCCCCGCAGCCGCAGCCAGCCGGGGCATTGGGATTAGAGATGTAAAACCCTTCCGACAAGGCCTCTTTCTTATAGTCAATAATGCTGCCGTCTAAAAGCGGCTGACTGTCTTGGTCCACCAAGAGCGTCAAGCCCGGCGCCGGCAGAACCTCGTCGTCCGCGTGACGTTCGGTTTCCCAGTGCATTTGGTAGCCAATGCGACCGCAGCCGCACGCCTGACCGGCGCTAATGCGGACGTAATCCGCCCGCTTGTCTTGACTTAACGCCTCGAACGCCTTTTCGGCCTCAGGCGTGATCGTCAGATTCACTGCCACGGCAATCCCCCCTTACGCCCTATCCTAGACCACCCGACCACCTCTGTAAAGGCGCATCATGTTATGGGCAATCAGGAACAGCGACAACGCCGTGAGCGTTAAGGCTAACCCGTAGGACATGAGCCGTCGCCGAGAGGCCAGGCGGCCCGCTAGCGGCATCACTAACGTGCTGCCAAACAGGCCCCCGGCGCCGTAGACGGCGACGACGCGCCAATCGACCAACCCTTTGAGTGAGTAATGCAGCGCGGAGGCGAGGCCCAACGATCCGACAGACACGACGGAGGAGCCCACCGCCGCACTGAGGGAGAGCCCTCCTAACATCATGCTCGGCAAGGCCAAAAAGCCCCCGCCAGTCCCAAACAGCCCGGCTAAAATCCCGACCGTCAGCCCGCTTGGTACCACCCGCAACCACATCTGGCGCGACGGCAATGTGGATGCGGGTGGTGTGGCAGGCACGCTGACTAAGAACGTGGCGTTAAATAGCATCACCACGCCTAACAGCGTCAGCAATAGGTGCGACGGGAGATCATTTTGCAGTCGGCCTCCAATCATCACCCCAACCACCCCGGGCAGGGTAAAGGCTAACGCGTAAGACCAGGCCACGTGGCCGCGACGCGCGTGCATCACGGCGCTCAATATGGCCGTCAGAGCCACAGACACCGCGGTGGTCCCCATGGCCAGGCGCACGCGCGTCAATCCCACGAGGCTCGTCATGATGGGAATAGCCACAATTGAGCCGCCCCCTCCGACTAAGCCAAATAGCGCCCCCGTTAAGAGACCGGCCAAGAGTGCCCAAACATTTTGCCATATCGTCAAATGTGGCATTTTTGACCAATCCCTCCTCACCCTTAGCCTGAGGTGAGAAGCGAGAAATTATGCGTCAGACCCGACGGGTTTCTTTGCCCAACAACAAAGAATTCGTGACGACAGCGCCCGAACTAAACGCCATCGCCCCTCCCGCCAACCCGGGATGCACCGCGCCAATCACGGCCAATGGCAGCAAAATGCCATTGTAAATCAGCGCCCACACAAAGTTTTGATAGATTTTGCGCACCGTACGGCGGGACACCCACAACGCGTCCCCAATCGCTTCCACATCAGAACGCAGGAGCACAATATCCGCCACTTCGGTCGCCACGTTGTGGTCACGGGCGACTTGAATGCCCACCTGGGCAGTGGCCAGCGCCAGGGCATCATTAATGCCATCACCCACCATGGCCACCGTGAACCCTTGGCGAATTAACGACCGGACAACCTCGGCCTTCGCGTCGGGGGTTAACTCAGCGTAGACTTCTGTGATGCCCACCGCATCCGCCACCCGCTGGGCTTGGTCCCGGTGATCCCCGGTTGCCATCATGACGCGGTATCCGGACCGCTTGAGTTGCTCTACCGTGGCCTTTGCACGGGGACGGACCCCATCCGTCATGTCAAATTGGGCAACAATCTGCCCCTCGACTGCGAGCCAAATCGACTGCCCACGCGCGGCCAACTCTGACAGAGGCGCGACGGCGAAGCGTTCCATAAGGCGCCAGTTCCCCAGCGCCACTTGCTTCGCCTCCCATTCTCCGACCAGTCCTTCACCAATTTCTTCGTACACGTCATCCACGCTCAGGCGCTGATCCGTCAACAGGCGGAAGGCACGGCCCATCGGATGGTTTGAATATTGCTCAAGCGATGCCGCCAACGCGCACACGGTGGCGCGATCGTAAGAGCCGAACGCATGGACCGCGATCACTTCCGGCTCACCTCGCGTCAGCGTGCCGGTTTTGTCCAACACCACGACATTCACGCGGCTCGCCTGCTCCAAGGCCTCGCCACGACGAAATAAAATGCCGCGCCGGGCGGCGAGCCCGGTTCCCACCAGGACAGCCGTCGGTGTCGCTAATCCTAACGCACACGGGCATGCCGCGACCAACACCGCCACCGCCCGCACCCAGTTCCCTGTGGCTGCCCAGGTCGCCACCGACAACGCCATGACAAACGGCACAAAGCGCGCAGCCAAGCGATCGGCCATCCGTTCAAGGGGCGCCTTGTCCGCCTGGGCTTGTTCCACCGCCTCAATCATCTGAGCCACCAGGGTGTCGGCCCCAACTTGATCGGCACGCACCCGGACGACAGCCCGCCCGCGGTGCACCGTCCCGGCATGCACGGTTTCCCCGGGAGCCTTCACCCGCACCTGTGCCTCGCCCGTTAGCATAGATTCGTCCACAGCCGCATGGCCAGCCACAACCACGCCGTCGACGGGAATCGGATCGCCAGGCCGCACCACCACCACATCGCCCCGATTCAGGGCCAGCAATGGCACGCGTTCTAACGTGTCGTTATCCCCCACCCGCCATGCCATCTGCGGGGTCAGCCCCGCTAAGGCGCGTAAGGCCTCCGACGTGCGCCGCTTGGCCGATGCTTCCCAATATTTGCCCCACAATACGAGCGTTATCACCGTCGCGGCCATGTCAAAATATAAGGGACCATGCGCCCAAAATCCGTATACCGACATCATCCAGGCACTCAGCGTGGCGACCGCCACTAACACGTCCATGCTGAAGCTACCATGTTTGATGCCATTGTATGCCCGCATAACAAAGGGAAGCCCCGGGCCCCATTGGACCCAGCTACCCAGAACTAACGGCACCCACCGCGGCGACAACCAGCCAACGGGATGATGGAGCGCGTGGCTGACCATAACCACCCACAGGGGCACTGTCCCCGCCAGTGACATAAGCCAGCGTTGTCGCGCCTCATCCCGTTCGCTGGGCGGTTCCTGCTTTAACGAATGGCGTATCCAAAAGCCAGCGGCCTTGAGGTCATCAACGATGCGTGCACTGGAGGTCAGCCCTTTGACGTAGCGCACGGTCACCTCCCCCGTCGCCAGGTTACTGCGATGCGACACCACCCCGGCGTGGGCAGCGAAGACGCGGGCCATCCGCTCGCGGAGGGGCGCTTCGCTCAGCCCATCAACCGCGAGCTTCAGGGTTTCGCTCTGCACCGTGTAGCCGGCATTGGTCACTGCGGCCACAAGTTCGCTCGCGGCCACCGGCGCCTTCACCCGCACGAAGGCCCGTTCCAGGGCCAGATTGACGGTCACCTCTTCGACAGCTGGCACCCGCGCTAAACTTTGCTCCACCGCCCGCGTACAGGCCGCGCAGCTCATGCCGCCAATGGTGAGTTCTACCTCGAAGGCACTCGTTCCCTCGTCACGTCCCATCACCTGGCCCCCCCTATCTCCGTCACAGCAGCTATACGCGACTGAGTGGGACGGTATGTCCCAGATCGCGCATGAACCCCAGGATTCAGGCCATCCTGGCTGACAATGGGAGGATAACCGGTATGCGACCTTTCTTGGTAGCCTTGGAAGAACTATGGGCGCTCGTGCGCGCCCGGGACTTCGGCCTCTATGCCCAATCGCTCGCCTATAGCTTCTTGTTTGCCCTGGTGCCGCTGCTTCTTATCCTGTCCACCGCGCTCGGCCGTTTACAGCAGCTTGGCCGACCAGCTCTCTTTCAAGGCCCGGTGCGCACATTGGTTGCACCTCAGCTGCAACAACTGCTCTCCTCAGCGGTCAGCGGGCTCTCCTCGTTTCACCGTCACACGCTCATCTCCCTGGGAATCGTCGGCTTTCTCTGGGCTATGACCAATGCTATGCGTCAGCTGATGCGCGCCCTGAACCACGACAGCGCGCCGCCGCCTTCCCCTTGGGCCATGACCCTGGTTCGGCCTGCCGCCGTCGGTTTGACCGTCGGCACACTCATGGTGCTGGCCGAGAGTTTCATGGTCGCCGGCCAAGAGCTCACTCGGTGGGCCATTGGCCACCTCACCCACTCAGCGGTCAGTCCGTGGATCGTCACAGTCGTGCGCTGGATTATCTTTTTAGTGCTGTTGTGGGCCATTCTGACCTTTATCTACAATGGTCTCGCGCGCCCGCGACCCCACTTTCGGTGGCTGACCCCGGGTAGCGCCGTGGTGACCGTCACCTGGGTCTTGCTGTCGCTCGGGTTTTCGTTTTACACGGCCCATTGGGCTACGTACAACACGCTCTACGGAAGCCTCGGCGCGGTGATTTTGCTCATGATCTATCTCAATCTGTTATCCTATGCCTTGCTTGTTGGGGGCGCCATTAATGCGTTCACCCTCGCACGTGACGCCCCTAAAGATGAGTCAACACCGTAATCACTAATCCCACCAGGGCCCCGACGACCGCCCCGTTAATGCGAATCCACTGCAAATCGCGGCCCACGTAGTATTCCAGTTTGTCGATCCATTCCCGCTCATTCATGCTGCTCAAGTTATCATGAACCAGGCGGCCAATGACTGAGTGGTACTGGGTTACCACACGCATCATGAGGCCCCGCGCCACGGTATCGAGTTGCGCTTGGTAATTCAAGTTGCCTTCTAACCATTGCTTCACCGAGGCCATCAGTCGCTCTAACGTGGCCCCCGCCTGGCCGCTGGTCAGCGCGTCGACCGCCTGATCCTTCCCCCAGGCTACCACGACCGGCCAGGGGACTTGACCCAGCAGGCCCATTTTCGCCTCTTCCACGCGTGCCCGCACCACGGCGTCGTCCCTAAGCGACCTGAGGATGCGCACCAAGACCAGGTCAAACTGCTGAAACGCCTGATCCGACGCCAGCCACCGTTTCAACGCCCCTTTAATCGCTAAAGTCAACTCGTGGTAATCGACAGTACCTAACGATTCCAACAGCCCCAGGAAGAACTTTTGCGTGCCTGTCTTGGTGTACTGGTCAATCATCTCCTTCAAGCGCCGTTCCAAATCCTCTGTGAGTTCGACTTGGTCCAGCGCCAAGGACGCGTGCTCACTCAAGAATAAAAAGAGGGCACGGTCATTGCCAGACCGGATGAGCCATTCAATGAGCCGCACGAGCCAATCCGACAGCATAATCTGGTCGGCTTTGGCGGTTACGGTGTCTCCTACCACCACGGCGAGACGTTCCACATCCACCTGGTTTATCCAGTCAGACGCCATCTGGCTTAACCAGCGCCCCACCTCCGGGGAGAGCGGCTGATCGAGTTGACGCAATACCAGATCGGAAATGGACAACGCTTGAATGTAGCGGTTGAGATACTCGGCCGAGAGAAGCTCCGTTTCCACCAAATGGGAAATGGCATCAATAATGCGATCGCGGTTAGCGGAGATAATCGACGTGTGCGGCAACCACGTCAACCCCAGCGGATGACGAAACAGCGCCGTGACCGCATACCAGTCGGCAATGGCTCCCGCCAGTCCTGCCAACGCCAGCCCCATTAAGTAGACTGACCATGCGGCGCCATGAAAGAGCAAAGCGATGGCTAACAACACGACCAGCACCACTAACGAGACGTTCGCCCATCGCCGCTGCATAACCCACCTCCGTCCTTATCATAGCGCAGCTTAGGTCAAATCACCCCGGGCTAGCTGCCTGATAGTTGGGTCACGGATTTTTGCGACCGCAGCTGCCCCCAAATGCGGCGACCCATCCAGGCAACCCATCCTTGGGCCAGGGAGCTCGCCAGGACCATCACCACCAGCATGTCAGGGCTATTATGCCACGCATATAAGCCCATCAGAATCCCCATGCTGGCCAATCGCCCGGCATTGAGACTCATTTCCCGGGACAGCATGAAGATGACGCGCCGTTCGCGCACCGCCGGATCGCGGTCCATGACATCCAGGGGAATGGCTTCGTTGGGAATGGTAAACCAGGGCATGCTGAACGATTGGACCACCCCGTAGAGAAACACCCAAATCCAACTCACGCGCATCAAGAGGAGAAAGAGGGCCCCCCCTGTCATGCCCGCCACCCCCATCCACATGGACCGGGGGCGCAATGGCGGGGTGACGGTGCGGCTCACCCACAAAGCCCCCGCCATCCGCATGAGGGCACTGATACTGGAATAGACCCCCACAAGCCAGGCACTGCGCGTCGCAATATAGACCAAGAATACGCCGGCCAATCCCGACATCGCCTCGCGGGTCCCGCGGACCATCAGGGTTTCCATCGCTTCCTTCCACAGCGGTACCAGTCGATGCAAGGAAAAGCTGAGACTTAGGCGCTCTCGCCCTAAAGGCGGCCCTGGGGGCACGGAAAAGGAGACCCCAAAGGTCATCGCGTACACGGCAAGCGCAATGGCAAACACCATCAAGTATCCCACGAGGCCGGGCAGGAGTCCGACGACCGCGCCGCCCATGAGTGGCCCCACAATCCCCGCGACGCTGCCCACCGCCGCATTGATGCCGTAGAAGCGAATGCGCTGGTCAGACGGCACGGTATCAAACGTCATCAAATTGGCCCCAAACCAGAAAAATCCCTGAGAAATCCCTTGAAACAGCCCCAGCCAAGCTATGTAATGGGCCGCCCGGTGCATCAAAAAAAGCAATCCGCCGTAAAAGGAGGCGGTCATGACGAGCCCCCAGCGATACGGCACTAAGGGAGAGGATTGCCGAAAGAGATAACCGGTGAGATAAAAGACAAACGTCAGCGAAAAGAAATAGACGCCGTTAAATAAGGCTAAGGCCGCCAAATGGCCTGAGACCACGAAGATGAATAAGTTCACAAAGGTCGAGGCGATGGCGCTGCCCGTCGTCGACCCCGCAAACGTCAGCACAAGCCATCGGGTAGCCGGGCTTAGCCCTGGCGTCCCGGTTTTTGCCACTGTGGTTCCCTCCATAGCACCGTTTCCAATCCCGAATCATATCAAACCCCGGGGATGTCCGCGATAAGGCGTCGCTTGGTTGATTTTTGCTAGAAAATGGCGGAGAATAGTCGCGAATGTCGCCCGTAAGGGCACGAAGGAGGACTTCCGTTGCAGGTTGATGTCGTCATTGAGATTCCCCAAGGCAGTCAAAACAAATATGAAGTCGATCACGAAACCGGCCGTGTGCGGCTCGACCGCGTTCTCTATTCGCCCATGCATTATCCCGCCGAATACGGCTTCATTGAACACACTTTAGGCGAGGACGGCGACCCGCTCGACGTCCTGGTGTTATCCACGTATCCCACGTTTCCAGGGTGCATCGTCAGCGCCCGCATCATTGGGATGTTGGAAATGACCGACGAAAAAGGAGTGGACACAAAATTACTCGGGGTCGCCGCCGACGATCCCCGCTATCACCACGTCCACACCCTCGAGGATGTCAATCCCCACGTCCTCAAGGAAATTCCCCACTTCTTTCAAACGTATAAGCAACTGGAGCACAAGGAGGTCACCATCGGCGGCTGGAAAGGAGAGGCTGAGGCGCTCCAGGTGCTGCAAGAAGCGTTGGCGCGCTATCAAGCACAGCCCTCCTAGGACGTGCTCGACGAGTCGCGCGAGGCGACGACGGGAACAATGAGCCGGGAGCTCACTACGAGATCCTGGCTCATCTTTTCTAAATCCACGAGCACCGCCGCAATATCCAAAAAGTGCGTGGCGTCTCGGGCCCACCAGGTACCGCCCGCAGCCACCAAGCGGTTGCGTTCACGACTGGCGTTCGCCAAGAGCTGCTCTAGCCGCCAGGCAGCCTCCGGGTCGCCTTCGCGAATAAGGTAGGCATAGCTTTTTAAGGCATCGCCCATCAACGCCAAAAGACGTGCGAGATGGTAACTCACGGGCACCGGCCATGTTTCCGACGGCTGGCTTAAGTCCCGTTCAACGCTGACAAACAGCGTGCGGGCGATGCCCCGCACTTGAATTAAAATGTGTTCGAGCACTTCCAGGGCTTGCCGCAACTGTTTAAGCCGGCTCCGGTCTTTATGGTGCCAGGGGTTCCAACGCAAACTCGTTTCGGCCCGGTGAATCGCGGCCCTGGCATCATGAAGCCCTTGCTCCACCGCGCGGGCCCGCGTGAGATGCTGGTTCGCATGAGCGAGGGTGATTCCTTCCCCCAGATTTTGTCGGATTTCGTCCATGATGTCCGCCAACCCCAGCGCCAAGAGGCGCAGCGTGTCTACCGCATCTGGGGTAAAATCTGGCGGCCACAGGAGCACGGACACTGCTGCCGCCACTAACGCCCCCAGCCCAGTATCCAGCGCCCGGGCCCAGGCATAACCCTTCACTTCCGATCCGATGGCAATGACCAACAGGGCACTAATGGCCACCTGGGGGATGCCTTGCGGCCCTAAATTGAGCCGCGTCGCCGCGGCCATCCCCACGAACACCAGAATCGCCAACGACCAGGCATGTAACCCAAGCCAATGGGTAAACACCAGCGCGAGCACGATCCCGCCAATCACCCCGAGCATCCGCTGAACGCCCCGGGCAATAGACTCGGCGACAGTAGCCTGCACCGACAAGATGGCGGCGAGGGGAGCAAAATACGGTTTGGGACTATGAAACAGCCAACTGGCCAATGCCCACGAGGCCCCCGCGGCCACCGCCGTTTTTAGAACTTGCAGACTTAAGCCCCACCGTTCCAGCGTATCCCACGGCAACTCGCTCCAGCGCCATTTCGTCATACGCTTAGGGTTCGGGCCTTATCCTATTTTATGCAAGGTGTTGCCTTAGTGGATCCGCCGCCCCGCATGGCGCCAATCGCGGTACAATGAATAACTGAGGCCCACAAGCATCGCCACTAGGAAAAGCCCTGGCGACACAAACCGCCGCCAATCCGGCGTCGAAGCGGCGGCCGCGCTGACCACGGCCATCACATCGAGCCAGATATGGGCCAGCATGGGGGAAAGAAAATCCCCCGTCGTCATTAGATAGACGGCCCACGGAAGGACCGTAAGGCCAATGACGACCATGGTCCATCCCCCCCAGGCCGGCACGTGCCACAAGCCAAATAAAAAGGCCGCAGTCGCCGCCACCATGAGGCGGTCAAGGCCGTTGAGCGGCCGGACCCACTGCCATAAGCTAATCAGACCGCCCAGCAACACCAAGTTTTCGACGGGCAACACCAACGGGAACTGCCACAACAGGTGCAGCGCCTCCGGCCACCTCATGCGCGACAACCGCGCGGCCTGAGGATTAAATCCTAGGGCCAACGTCGCGGCTGTGCCCATCGCCCAACTGGCCAGGGCGAGGAGGAGGCTTTGCCCCACCGTCGCCTCGGTCCAGCGAAGGCTCCTCCACACCGTGAGCCCGAGCGGCCAGGTGAACAACAAAAACAGCAGCCCGCCATACGCATAGCCGACCACCGCAGAACGGGCCCAATGGGCAACGAGAACCACCCCGAAGCCCGCGAGCGCGGTGGCCAGCATCAGCCGCCAGGTCGGCACCTGGCCGACAAGCCGCAAATATGTAGGGTTAGACAGCACGCGGTTGAGCCGCTTCAATCGGTGACGCCATGTCCTCATTCGTTTCGCCCCGCTCTATGGATAAGCGGGGGGTGTCCTGATTATGCCACGATCGCGTCAATCCGAGCCAAGACTTCGGGAGTTAAGGTGACCTCCACCGCTTTGACATTTTCACGAATTTGCTCCGGCTTAGAAGCCCCAATCAGCGCGCTAGCGATGGCAGGCTGCCGGAGAACCCAGGCGAGCGCCAGCTGACTTAAGGTCAGGCCTAATTCAGCCGCCAATGCGGCCAGTTGCTCCACTTTTGCCAAACGGTCGTCGGTCAATAACCGCTCCACGGAACTTTTCACCGCCGGATCCGCAGCCCGGGATCCCGCGGGAATAGCCTGACCCCGGCGGTATTTGCCTGTTAATAACCCTTGCGCGAGGGGCGAAAATACCACCAGCCCCATGCCCGCCTGTTCACAAAGTGGTAAAACCCCCGGTTCAATATAGCGATTCAGCAAATTATACACCGGCTGACTGGCCCTAAGCGGCCGCAGTTGCAGCCGTTCTTGCACAGATATGGCTTCCATAATCTCAGGCGGTTGCCACTCGCTGATGCCCGCGTACAAAATCTTGCCCTGCTGCACCAGGTCATCTAAAGCCCGCAGCGTTTCTTCCACTTCCGTATTCGGATCGAACCGGTGACAATAGAAAATATCGACGTAGTCCGTCTTCAGCGCACGCAAGCTCTCGTCCACTTGATGAAAGAGGTGCTTACGGGATAGCCCGCTTTGATTCGGCTTGTCGCTGACCGGCCAAAAGGCTTTCGTCGTCAAGACGTACTCATGACGCGGAAAGGGCGCTAACGCTTTGGCCAAAAACTCTTCAGCGGCATGGGGTTCGCGCCCATAAACGTTGGCGCAATCGAAATGGTTGATGCCGAGTTCGTATGCTTCCTGCACGCATTGAATCGCCGTCGTTTCTTCCGTGACGGTACCATAAGTCAACCAGCTGCCCAAAGCAATCGCTGACACTTGAATTCCCGCTCGTCCCAACCGTCGATATTGCATCACGACCCAACCTTTCTCTTTTCATCACGATACCATAAACGCCTCTGCCCTCTCTATCACGACGGCTTCGTTAGCGACGTGGTCCTAAGAGGCGAACTCTCGCTCACCACGAGATTCGGGTATTTTTCCGCCAACCGCTCGAGATGGCGGTTTTCTTCGCACAAAATGACCGGTTGGTCATCGTCGTCATAGACAAGGCGGGCATGATCAAAACGGCCAAACTCAAACTGCGTGGGACCGGCCACCACCCAGCGGGCCATGGTATACGGCAGCGGCGATAACTCCACGTCGACCCCGTATTCCGCTTTCAAACGGTACACCAGCACGTCAAATTGCAACGGCCCAACCACGCCTAGGATCACCTGGGGGCCCAGATCGTCCGCATGAAAGCGCTGCAACATGCCTTCCTGCACGAGTTCGTCCAATCCCCGCTGATATTGCTTATGTTTTAACGTATACTTCAGTTCCACCACGGCAAAGTGTTCCGGAGAAAACCGGGGAAAATCCACAAAACGCACTGTGGGGTTTTCGCTCAGCGTATCGCCAATGTAAAAGAGGCCGGTGTCTTGAAGGCCAATCACGTCGCCGGCATAGGCCTCATCGACAATCGCCCGGTCTTGCCCCAAAAATTGTTGGGGTTGGGCTAGCCGAACCGTCCGCCCGCTCTGCACATGGGTCACAACCATATTGCGGGAAAACCGTCCCGACTGGATGCGCACAAACGCCACCCGATCCCGATGCTGCGGGTTCATATTGGCCTGAATTTTGAACACAAACCCCGAAAAGAACGAAGCTTCGGGCCCGATCAGTCCATTGTGCGCCGGGCGCGGAGACGGCGGCGCCGCCAGTTTCAAAAAGCCTCGGAGGAAGGTCTCGACCCCAAAATTGGCCATGGCACTGCCAAAATACACCGGCGTCAACTGACCGGAGCGCACCTGACCCAAATCGAACACTTCGCCCGCCCCATCCAGCAGCGCTAAGTCCTCTATTAACGCGGCGCGCAATCCATCGTCCAGGGTAGCCTCGCTTAACGGAATTCGACGAAATTGGCGCTGCCGTCGGTCAAACTCTTCAAAGAGCTGCGCCTCCCTGTCATACAGTCCTTGGAAGGTCGGCCCCATGCCCACCGGCCAATTCATGGCATAAGTCGAAATGCCCAAGATGCGCTCAATTTCCTCAAGAATCTCCCATGGATTGCGAGACTCGCGGTCGAGTTTGTTGACAAACGTGACGATGGGCATTTGACGCCGCCGCACGACTTGATAAAGCTTGATGGTCTGCTCTTCTACCCCTTTGGCTGCGTCGAGCACCATGACCGCGCTGTCGGCTGCCAAGAGCGTCCGATAGGTATCCTCGCTGAAGTCCTGGTGTCCCGGCGTGTCCAACAGATTCACTTGGTAACCTTGGTACTCAAACGCCAACACCGTCGACGTCACCGATATCCCCCGCTGTCGCTCGATGGCCATCCAGTCGGACCGCGCATGCTGCTGCGCCCGCCGAGCTTTGACGGCGCCGGCCTCGCGAATCGCGCCGCCAAACAGCAACAGTTTTTCTGTGAGCGTGGTTTTCCCCGCGTCAGGATGTGAGATAATGGCAAACGTTCGGCGGCGGGCAACCTCGGCAAGCATGCTTTTCAGACTCCTCTACACAAAGTGGCACCCAAAGGTGAGTACCGTAGCGATTATAGCATGGCCCCCGCGACAATGCTGCATCGCATTCGCGGCCTTCAAGGATTACAATAACCTGAGAGACGTCCTATTCTGTGAGAGAGGTGAACAGCTTGACCGCCAATACCCAGGATCCCTTTGCCGCGCGTGCGACGACCACCGTGCGCGGTCAGTCGATAATCTATTACCGTCTCGCCAGCTTACATACCCTTCCAGGATCCACCGTGGAACGTCTGCCGTTTTCGCTCAAGATCTTGTTAGAATCGCTACTGCGGCAAATCGACAATTACCAAATCACGCCCGCCGATGTCGAGGCCCTCGCCCGCTGGTCCCCAACCGTGGCCACGCGCCGCGAAATCCCCTTCAAACCGGCTCGCGTGGTGCTTCAAGATCTGACGGGGGTGCCTGCCGTCGTCGACTTAGCCGCCTTACGATCGGTGATGGATCGGCACCACTTCGACCCGTCTAAAATTAATCCGTTAGTGCCGGTCGATCTCGTCATTGATCACTCGGTCCAAGTCGACCAATTTGGTCGCCTAGACGCCCTTGAAATCAATATGGAGCGGGAGTTTGCACGAAATCAGGAACGCTACCGCTTTTTGAATTGGGCCCAAAAGTCATTCCGCAATTTTCGCGTGGTTCCTCCGGCCACCGGCATCGTCCACCAAGTCAATCTCGAGTACTTAGCCTCGGTGGTCGTCCAGCAGCCAATCGGCGGCGATGTGATGGCGTTTCCTGACTCGGTGGTGGGCACCGATTCCCATACCACCATGATTAACGGACTGGGGGTCTTAGGATGGGGGGTCGGTGGCATTGAAGCCGAAGCCAACATGCTCGGCCAACCGCTCTACTTCGTCACCCCGGAAGTCGTCGGATTCCGCCTTACCGGCCGCCTTCGAGAAGGCGCCACGGCGACGGACCTAGCCTTAACCATCACTCAACTGCTGCGAAAGCACGGGGTGGTGGGAAAGTTCGTCGAGTTCTTCGGTCCCGGGGTCACGCACATGAGTTTGGCGGACCGTGCCACCATTGCCAACATGGCGCCAGAATACGGGGCGACGATGGGCTTTTTCCCAGTAGACGAGGAAACGCTTCGCTATTTAAGGGAAACGGGTCGGAGCGAGGATCATGTGGCCTTGGTCGAGTGGTATATGAAAGAGCAAGGGCTCTTCCGCACCGACCAAGGACCAGATCCGCTCTATAACGAGGTCATTTCCCTCGACCTCAGCACCGTCGAACCCAGTCTCGCGGGGCCCAAGCGCCCGCAAGACCGCGTGCCGCTATCGCAAATGAAGACCACCTTTGAGCAGGCGTTAACCGCACCTGTCGCCGAACGCGGCTTTGGCCTGAGTCTTCCCGATATCCAGCGTTCTGCCGTGGTACACCATCCTGATGGTTCACAAGAAACCTTACGCCAAGGTGCCGTCGTCATTGCCGCGATTACCAGCTGTACCAATACGTCGAACCCCATGGTGATGATTGGTGCTGGCTTATTGGCCCAGCGCGCCGCCCAACGGGGCCTGAAACCCCCTAAATATGTCAAGACCAGTCTCGCACCCGGCTCACGCGTGGTGGCCGCGTACCTGGAGCGTGCCGGATTGCTGCCTGCTCTAAACCAGTTGGGATTTGACATTGTCGGTTACGGCTGCACGACCTGCATTGGCAACAGTGGTCCCTTGCCGGATGCGGTCAGCGACGCCATTCAGGCTGGCGATCTCACGGTAGCTGCCGTCTTGAGCGGCAACCGCAATTTTGAAGGGCGCATTCACCCGCTGGTGAAGGCGAATTACCTGGCCTCGCCTCCCTTGGTCATTGCCTATGCCTTAGCAGGCACCGTGGACATCGATCTTGAGGCAGAACCCTTGGGACACGACAGAGACGGCCACCCGGTGTACCTGCGAGACATTTGGCCGAGCACCAGCGATATTCTTCAAACCATGCGCGCCGCTATCGATCCGGAGTTGTTCCGGCAGCAATACCAGCGCGTGTTTGAGGCCAATCCGCGGTGGAATCAGATGGATTCGCCGACTGGCGAACTGTACGCGTGGGACGCACAGTCCACCTACATTCAGGAACCGCCATTTTTTGCCAACTGGACCCCGCAGGAGAAATCTCTTCAGTCTATCCACCAGGCACGCATTCTCGCCATCTTTGGCGACTCTGTGACGACGGATCACATTTCCCCCGCTGGCAACATTCCTGTGAACAGTCCCGCCGGGCAGTACTTGCAGGCGCATGGCGTCGCACCGAAAGACTTCAATAGCTACGGGGCGCGGCGGGGAAACCATGAAGTCATGATGCGGGGCACCTTCGCTAACATTCGCATTCGCAACTTAATGCTGCCGGGGGTCGAGGGCGGCTACAGCATTCACTATCCCGACGGCAACCAAGGCACCATTTACGACGTCGCCATGGCGTACCAGCGCGAAGGCATCCCCCTCGTCGTGATCGCCGGCAAGGAATATGGCACCGGCTCCTCACGCGACTGGGCTGCCAAAGGCCCTGCACTCCTGGGCGTGCGCGCCGTGATTGCCGAAAGCTTTGAACGCATCCATCGCAGCAATCTCGTCGGCATGGGGATTCTTCCCTTGGAATTCATGGACGGCACCAGCGCACAGTCCTTAGGCCTCACAGGCAACGAAGTCATCGATGTGACTGTTCCCGATGACATTCATCCGGGCCAACGGGTGACGGTCCGCATCACCCGCCCCGACTCCAGCACGCAAACCTTTGAGGCCAAGGCCCGCTTAGATACCCCAGTTGACGTCGACTATTACCGCAATGGCGGCATATTGCAAACGGTTCTTGGCAACCTCGCCCGTTAAACGCCGGGAGGCCCTCGCGTTGAGGGCCTCCCGTGTCATTATGGCTCGGGCACCATTAAGGGTTTGGCCGGCACAGACAGCGGCTGTGTCCCACCTAAATGGCGTACCAAAAATTGGTCGATGTGCTCCGCGAGATACGGGATCCCCGGGTGAATAGGCCCACCCACGGGGACCAGCTCGTGGCCCGCGTGATGCACCAGAATTTCTTTGACGGCATCGCCCGCTTTTTTCAACTTGACTTTGAGTAAGTGCGACTGTTGCGGGGGCACAATGTGATCCCGTGTCCCTTGAATAATGAGAAAAGGCGGAGACTTGCGGTGGACGTAGGACACGACACTTTCCCGCTTGACGCGCTTCCAGGTATACACGCCGTACACCGGATTGGGCTTTAACCCATGGTGTCGGCGCCACTGAATGGCAAAGGTTTTGCGGTCAGTCGGCCCAAAAAGGTCCACCACCGCTTTCACCACGGGTTGCCCATGCTCCTTCATGGTTAGCCCGACGAAGCTGGATAACTCCCCGCCGGCGCTGTCACCCATTACCGCCATCCGATCCGGATTAATGCCAAGCATGTGCGCATTGTCCAGCAAATACATCACCGCATGCTTGACATCTTCCAGGGGAATGGGCCAAGGATGCAGCGGCGCTAACTGGTAATTGACCGACACAAAATCATACCCCTGACTAATGAGCTTGCGCTCCACGGCAACCAGCAGCCGATTGTGGGGAGTATTGGCATTAGTAATCATGGCGCTGCCAAAGCGCAACGCTCCACCGTGAATGTAAACGACCACCGGCCTGGGCAAAATCGACGGTTTAGCGGGATGAAATAAAAACAAGGTGAGAGGCTGGCGCCCTGCCATCTCGTAAACGAGCCGTTCCCTAACCCCCATAAGCCCTTCATTCCACGTTGGCGGTTTGGGAATGGGCAACAGATGCGCCGGGTGCAAAGCCACAGCCGTTGGTGCTGCGGCGTAGACCGTCGACGTGGCCAACGCCACACTGAAGACACTGGTTGCGAAAAATGCTGCCACTCGTTTGAGCATGATCTCACACCATTTCGTCCAGAAACTCATGCCTTAGATTTATCATCTCGAAAAAGTCCAGCTAAAATTCAGTCCTGCCTATAATATAACGCACAGAGCGAATGGATGGCGACGGGTAGACGGCCTCTGGCCCTGTTTCTCTATTTGTGGCGGTACGTCCGCGCGCCACCGTGTGCCGTTGACTGATTATTTGTCCGTGCTAAACGGGCTTGAGCTCCTCATTCCGATCGCATCGGGATCTGTCTTGCTGAAGGCTATTCCGATTTCCGCTGATGTGCAATGGCGTCTTCTATTTTTTGTTTTTGAGAGGCGGTGGACTGTCCTAGCGGAGCTTCTGCGCCAGCCGGCCCGCCTACTTCTGCTCAGCAGGCGCCATGAAAGACGTGCGGACCCGGCCGTTACAGACGGAGCAATCGCGCGGCGATTGCATTCCCTTTAGTGGACGAGGGGCTACGCTGTCAGAAACGGCGGCGGATGTTGCCGAAATTCTCGAGCTCTATCGCCTACGCTAGTAGATCGCACGGGCGTTTAAAGGCTGGAAAAGCCTCTTTCACATCGACGCACTGCGCGCATTCGAACCCGATGTGGCCCCCAAACGTATCGCTTGGCAAATTTGTTTGAGGCCGCTCCCGTCAAGGCCATCCGGACCCGGCTTTTTCCCCTGCGGATTCTCGTTCGAAGCAATATCATCCTCCACCGTGTGGCGTATGTCCCGGCCGATTTGGCAGGACCTCCGCATCATCGTGCAGAAGGTGGACGATCTGGCCCATTGGTGCCTCTCCTCGCGGGCGTGGACGAAAGGCTCCAGGCGCGATCACGTAAAAGACGGCTCCCATGCGGGTCAATGATCTGTCAGGTTAGCGCGTATGGGGTCATGCCCCCTCTTCCATCAGAAGGTCAGGATCCGGGTCAACACCTCATCCCAATCGCCGTCACCCGCTCTTCATGAGCACGCTTCAGACGGCCGTTGGCTAACGTTCAACTTTGGGGAGTTGTTTGAGACTCTCTTCCGTCCAGCTCGGGTCGAAGGCGACATCTTTCATTCGACCTGTGAGATAATCGTCATAAGCCGCCAAATCAAAGTGTCCATGGCCGGACAGATTAAAGAGGATAATTCTTCGGTCCCCTGCCTCCCGGGCGGCCAAGGCTTCGTCAATGGCCCCTCGAATAGCGTGGGCACTTTCCGGCGCCGGCAAAATCCCTTCAGTTTTGGCGAACTGTAAAGCAGCTTGAAAGACTTGGGTTTGCCCATAGGCTCGTGCGCCAATCACCTGGTCATGATATAGCTGGGAAACGAGAGGCGAATCTCCGTGGTAACGCAGCCCGCCCGCATGGATGCTTGCCGGCACATAACTGTGCCCCAAGGTGTACATTTGCATAATAGGGGTCATACCGACGGTGTCGCCAAAGTCAAAGGCAAATGCGCCTTGGGTGAGCGTAGGACAAGCTTCCGGCTCAATGGCTAGTACCCGTGGCTGAGCTTTGCCACTCAAAATATCTTGCACGAAAGGAAACGCTATGCCGCCAAAATTACTGCCTCCGCCGCAGCTGGCGAGTACCACGTCAGGATAGCGATCGACTGCGGCCAATTGTTTTTTCGCTTCTAGGCCGATGACCGTTTGATGCAGCAGCACATGGTTTAACACACTGCCCAACGCGTAATTGGTGTCATCACGGTTGAGCGCTTCCTCAACAGCTTCACTGATGGCAATTCCCAAACTGCCCGGCGAATCCGGATCCTCGGCCAAAATGGCGCGGCCGGCAGCTGTCCTGGCAGTAGGGCTGGCGTAAACGGTGGCGCCGTAGCTTTCCATGAGCAGGCGCCGGTATGGCTTTTGGTTATAACTGATCTTGACCATGTACACCGTGCACTTCATACCTAAAAAGGCCGCCGCAATCGAAAGTGCCGTTCCCCATTGACCCGCCCCGGTTTCGGTAACCAGGTTCTCGATGCCCTCTTCTTTGTTGTAATAGGCTTGAGCAATCGCCGTATTCAATTTATGGCTCCCGGCCGGGCTCACGCCTTCGTACTTGTACCAAATCTCCGCTGGCGTATCCAAGAGCTGTTCGAGGCGACGCGCACGAAATAACGGGGAGGGACGCCACAGGCGATAGAATTCCTGTACGGCCTCCGGAATCTCGATCCAGCGTTCTTGCGTCATTTCTTGTTGTAGGAGCGCCATCGGAAAAATTTTGGCCAGCTCTTCTGGTTTGGCGGGTTTGCCGGTTGCCGCGCTTATCGGAGGGGGAGGCAAGGTTTTCATATCGGCTTGAATGTTATACCAATGCGTCGGATATTCGGACGCATCCAGGATGACCTTGGTTCCGTCAAAGTGTGTCACAAAAAACACTCCTTTTATTGAGAGGGAATATGCCTCTTATGGTAACCGCCCTGAGTGCAACACGCAACTTGATCTCCCGTCACACCATCTGATTCTGGTTCTCCGGAGAACGAGGGGATATGTGCATGCACATACCCCCCCTTTTGACTCATTACGCATCAACACTTCGAGTACCCGCACGACTCACAGTGCTGACAGCCCTCTTCGTAAATTAGTGTGGGCGCATCACACTGGGGACAGAGGTCGAACGTCGGCGTAGATATTCGCCGTTCGCCGACCATCTTGGCCAGCGACTGGGGTTCGGCGACTGTTGCCGCGGTCTCGCCATGCGTACCGTTCAGGTGGCTTTCGAGGAGCTTACCAATCGCATCAACGACACTTAAGACACGGCCTGGCCCAAATCCCATTTGATTGGCGCCGCCAATCCCTTTTAACTGCTCCGCGACCAGTTCTAAGCGGCGTCGGGGGCTCAAGCTGCCATTGGAGCGCAAATAAAGGCTGATAATGCGTCCAAGCGCTTCCATAAAGGACTGCACCTCCGATCCCGCGCGCCCCAGCAGCATAAACACTTCAAAGGGGTTGCCGTCCACTTCATTAATGACCACCCGCGCCGTTCCCGCCGGCGTCTCTTTGCGGTAGGTGCGTCCGTTCACCTGGGCAGGGACGGGAAATACCTCCACGTCAACGCCGGTATCAATGGGCGCCGGGGCGGATGAATCGCCCTCGTGCGGCGTTGCCGCTAAATGCAGCACTTGCTCCTGACGACTCTGATCGCGGTAAATGGTCACGCCTTTGCACCCGAGGTCGTAAGCAAGCTCGTAGAGTCGCGCCGTATCTTCCACCGTGTAGTGACTGGGCGCATTGGCCGTCTTCGAGATGCTGGAATCGGTCCACCGCTGAATCGCCGCTTGCACGGCCACATGTTCTTCCGGCGTCAAATCCATGGCCCCGACAAAATAGTCGGGCAGCGGTTCTCCTGGGTGAGCGTCAATCCATTCTTGGGCCACTGCTACATATTGTTCGTCAAAGCCGAGTCTCGACTGACGATAATAGGTGAGCGCGTAAAAGGGCTCAATACCGGTGCTGGTTCCTACCATGGACCCGACAGTTCCCGTCGGGGCTTGGGTCAGAATGGTCACATTGCGCGTCCCGTATTGGCGCACGGCCTCCCGCACCTCCTCCGGCATGCGCTGCATAAACCCGCTTTGGAGATATTTTTCCGCATCAAAAGCCGGAAAGGCCCCTTTTTCTTTCGCAAGCTCGACGTCGTAAAGGTACGCTTCAGTGGCAATAAACCGGTACAATTTATCAATAAACTGAATCGATTCGCGGCTCCCGTAACGGAGGCGCAAGCGAATTAATAATTCGCCTAGTCCCATCGTGCCTAGCCCGATGCGGCGTTCCTTATGCTGATTGTCGTCATTCTCCTGGAAGAAATATGGCGTCGCGTCAATAATGTCGTCCAAAAACCGGGTGCCCATGCGCACGGTGACCCGTAGCGCCTCCCAATTGACGTCATGACGCGCTGGGTCGTAGAACGCCGCCAAATTGATGTGACCCAAGGTGCAGACGCCCCAGGCGGGCAGTGGCTGTTCGGCACACGGATTGGTGCTAATCAATGGATTAAAGTACCAGCTGTTGGAGTCCTTTTCGTGCCGCTCGTCGAACACGATGCCGGGCTCCGCAGCCTGCCAGGCCCCTTCGATAATCGCCCGCCACAGATCGCGGGCTTTGACCGTTTCATAATGCACTACGGGTTTGCCCAGGCTGCGCCATTTTTCCAAATTGCCGTCCCACAGCGCGTCATAGTCCGGATCATTCGTGTCGGGAAACACTAATTCCCAATCTCCATCCCGCTTGAGCGATTCCATGAACGCGTCAGAAATGCGCACGCTAATATTGGCATTTTCCACCATACCCGGTGTCTTCTTAACCTCAATGAAGCGCCAGATGTCGGGATGCCAGTCCTCGATTTGCAACATTAACGCCCCTCGTCGGCTGCCACCTTGCTCCACTAAACCGGTTGCCCGCGAAAAGAGGTCCATCCACGATACCGCGCCCGACGAGCGCCCGTTGACGCCCCGCACAATGGCTCGATAAGGGCGCAACGACGAGACATTAATGCCCACCCCGCCCCCGCGACTCATAATCTCAATCATTTGTCCTAATGTTTCGACAATTCCTTGCCGGCTATCCCGGGGGGAGGGAATGACGTAGCAATTGAAAAAGGTCAATTGCTGGCCGGTGCCGGCCCCAGCCCAAATGCGGCCGCCCGGCACAAAGCGAAAGGCCGCAATTTCCCGGGCAAAACTTTCTTCCACATCGGCGCGCACTTTCGCATCCTCCACCGCCGCCACGCCGCGGGCGATGCGCCGCGCCACCTCTTCGATAGTGGTTTCTATTGGGCGGTCGCAGTCGCTAAAACGCCGCTCAATCACGTCCCCTTTTTGCGGCCCGGTCAGCAATTCAATGGATAACCACTGGTGATCCAAAATAGCCTTCACCACACCGATATCTTTCTTTGGCCACTTCGGATGAGGTTCGACTAAAGCAATGACGAGATCGCCGACGTGAAACGATCGCGCCGGATCTTTCATGGTGTATCGATCTAGAAAAATTTTCCAGCTTAATTCAGAAGAAAATCCTGTTTCTAATGCCATCTGCATTATTCCCCCCGTGATTTTTGCTGATGAGCATCAATTAACCGCTCAAGTTCCTGGCGAAATCCTTCGATGTCGGTAAACTGACGGTAGACCGATGCAAAGCGGACATACGCGACTTCGTCGAGATCCCGAAGCTCTTGCATGACGAAATCTCCAATGAGGCGCGTCGGCACTTCGCCTTGCGCCTGGTCGCGGACCTTGCGCTCGACGTGGTCCACCACCTGCTCTAATGATTCCAATGGCACCGGGCGCTTCTCGCAGGCGGTCAGCAACCCGTTTAAAATCTTCCGGCGATCAAAGGCTTCTCGGCGGCCGTCTTTTTTCACGACCCAGATAGGAATGTCTTCAACCCGCTCGTACGACGTAAACCGTCGGTGACACGCGAGACACTCACGCCGACGACGAATGGCTCGTCCATCTTCAGTCGGTCGCGAATCGAGCACTTTGCTGTCGTCAAAGTGACAAAAGGGACATCTCATTGTTGATCCCCTTTATATAGTGCATGACTTATTATTTACCATACAACTTCTGGGGTCAAAGGTTAAAAAAGAATTTCCAAGGGGTTGTTAGAGCAAAAAACCCGCGATTTGCGGGTTTTTTCGACACACACGCGCGGTTAGCGTTTTATTTGAGTAAACTGTAGGCCCATATGCCCGAACCGACCAACACCAGCAAACCAAAGACCCAGCTCCCCAGTCCCAGCGCCCCTAAGACCGTTAACGCCGCCCCGATGCCCATTCCATAGGTCGCCCAGCGGAGCCGCGGGCGTTGTCTTTCGAGATTGCCCCACTTTTTCGGTAACATCGGTTATCCCCCCCATCTCTTGCTCCCATCATACACGCATCTGCGACAAAAATGCTATCGGTTACGCACGAGAGGCTGGACCACCAGCTGACCCCTTAGCGTACTTTGTAGCAGCGCATTAGACACAATGAGCGGGCTGGCCGGCCCAATCCGCCCAAAATGGTAGGGATCGCGTGCGTCAATGCGTCCATTTCCGGCATTTAACAGGTACAACGTGCCGTTCATGCCCGCCACGAGCAGGTCATGCCCGACCAAAACTGGGTTCGCCGTCACCCCCGTGGGCAATAGGGTGGACCATAACGTTTGGCCGGTTTGCACGTCAAACGCCATGACGCGGTGCGATGCGGGACTCCCTTCGTAGACCACCTGGCGGGTCGCCAGCGGAATCCCCTCTTCTTCTTGATCGAGCGCCCCAATCTTTCCCCCGCCCAGGCTTCGCGCCCACAATACCCGTCCCGTCGATGCGGTTAACGCAAAAAGCCTATTGGAGAGTTGGGTGGACTGGCCATGATTGGCGATGGATGGTACGCCGGCAATAAATAAATCGCGCCCGTTGGAGGCCAGGGAACAATCCGAAAGCCCGCTCGCGACGGGCAAGTTCCGCGCCCACTGGACGCGATGGGTCAGAAGATTCACCGCCCAGACTGTCGACCGCGCGGCAGGATAGCTGGCGTAATAGGTGTTCGTCGCCACGTATAGCGTATGCCCGAGAACGATAGGACTGGACATGCTGTCAAACCCCGCCAGCGGCAAGGACCATAGGAGCTTCCCCGATTGGAGCCCCACGGCAATGAGCCGCCCGCTCCCGGTCACTTCGTACACCGTGTGCTGGAATAAAACGGGGGTCGGCATATCCTCTCCTGTTGTCGGAAAAAACCATACGCGGCGTCCCGTCTTTGCATTCAGCGCCTCCAAGCCATTAGTCCCTGTCCCGCGAATCCAGCCGTGACTCGGCGTAAACGATCGAAACGCATTATTCCCTAAACCCACGACGACCAACCCATCTTGGATAAGCGGCGCGGTCATCGCCATATTGGCTACCTTCGCGGACCAAAGGACGCGACCACTCGGAACCTGGATGGCAAACACTTGGTTGCTGTTGGTGCCCACGTAGGCCACATCGTTCGCCACAGTCGGTGCTTCCACTAAGGCGGTACCCAAGGTTAACGCATAACCCTGTGCGAGGCGCCACGGCGCACGGTAGACGCTGTTGTGGCCTACGGAGCCGCGAAACACGGTCCACGGCGTGGGCAGGGGCAACACATCGGTCGTCAGGGGGAACCCGGTCCAGGGCGCGACGGCGGTTCGGATTGGCGAGGTGACTGTCAATGGCTCCATCGAGGCTAACGCCTCCGTTTTCACGCGGGGATTCCAACTTTGGGGCCAAAAGATGGCATGGTAAAAGGGCCGTGGCGTGCGCATGCCCACCCACAACGGAAAACAATACGCTACGCTCAGCGTGGCGAGCGATGCCAGAACCGCCACCACGGCACGCACCGCACCTTGGCCGCGCCGTGAGACACCCTGCCAGGCGAGCACCAGGCCGGCAGCGGCCGCTATGTCTAATCCCACGGAGGCCGTGGTGAAATAATAGAGAAATTTCGATCGCGGGGTCAGTAGCCACGTGGCGTAAAAACTCAAGAACCACAACGTTAAAAATAAAAAGGCCATGCCTTCTCGTCCCCGACCTCGCCGGACCGCCCATCCCATCACCAATGACCCCAGGCCTATCCATACCATCACGGGATCCGGAAAGGCCATCACGCGAATGGCCCAGGCTGGCGTGACTGAAAGGAGAAGTGCGGTAGGCCGCGGAATCCCCAACCATGTCCACGCACTCGCCGTCCACGGGTGAAAAAACCGGAGCGTCCACATATCCTTCAGCATTAGCCATTGCAACGTAAAAAAGGCCAGAAACGGGTCTCGTGGCAGCCATGGCTCTTGAAAACCGTGAGGCCAGGCGTAGCCATAGGTCGCGTAATAGACAAAAAACGGCACCACGGTCAGGCTCACGAGCCACCGGAGGGTCGCCCGCCATGCGGCGCGCCAGCGCACCCCAAGCCAGGCCCAGGCTAGTAACAGCGCCTGTCCGCCAATCCACTCGGCGGCGAGTGCCAATCCAAAGACAATCCCGATGCCGACCCACCTTGCCCAGGATCCGTTATCGCCCTGCTCCAGCCGACGCATGGCTCGCAAGAACAACCAAAGCGCCAAGAGGACGAGGGGCACGGCCGACGAATCCGGCAGCGCCACCCGCGCCATGGTAATCAATAGGCCATCGACCGCTGCCGCCCCCGCAGCCACGGCAGACACCACGCGGCGCCCAAAGAGCTCCCACGCTATGCCGCCCACAATAACAGGAACTATGCTGCCCAAGACGACACCGGGCAGCCGCCACACCCACGCATGCTGTCCCATTAGCCCGATGGCCACGGCGATGAGTTCTTTGGACAAAGGCGGGTGCGACAGCAAATTGGGATCAATGCCGGGCACCATATTTTTGACGAGCACCGGGGGTGTGCGTCGGAGGAGGACGTCGGCAGCCGGCACGTAATAATATTCGTCGTAAATCAATCCGGGATATCGGCCGACCCCGATAAATCGGGCGAGAAATCCCACAACAGTCCAAAAAGCTAGGCTGTACGGATACCAGTTAGCCTGCGAGCGCGCTAGTGGCTGAGGGCGGTCTCGGTATTGGAGCACCGGATTTGCCTCCTTCCCCGCGACACGCCGCCGTGTGGCGCTATGCCGTGCGGTAGTTCGTAAACACCAGCTCTATCCCAAAGTCTTGATTCTTTAAGCTCTGAATGACCTTTTGCAGGTCGTCTCGGCTTTTGCCGCTCACGCGGATTGCCTCCCCCTGAATTTGCGCCTCCACTTTGAGCCCTAACCCGCGAATCGCCTTTTGAATGTTCTTGGCCACGTTTTTATCGATTCCCGCCCTAATGGTCACCAATAACCGCGCTCGATTCATCCCATGGTGCTCGATGGCTCCATACTCCAAAAATTTGAGCGACACCTGGCGTTTGGCCATCTTTTCCGCCAACGCCGTTTTCAAGGCCTCCATGACCAGGCCTTCGGGGGCGTCAAGGGTAATCACATGTTTCCCCGCATCGTAAATCACCGACACGTCGTGCCCACGAAAATCGTAACGCGTTTGCGTCTCACGCCGGGTCTGGTCGATGGCATTTAACACTTCCGACCAGTCAGGTTCCGACACAATATCAAACGAGCTCTCTTTAGCCATCGTTACCTCCCCATCCGGGCCTCATGCTCAATTTTTAGGCACCGATTTTGCACGGCTTCCAAGCCGCCTTGACGGGCAATGGCCATCGCGTCCTCATTGACAATGCCCAGCTGCAACCACAACACCTTGGCCCCCACGCGCACCGCGGCCTCCGCAATAGGAGGTGTCTCTTCTGGGCGGCGGAAGACGTCGACAATGTCAATTGCCTCAGGGATGTCTTCAAGGCGCGGGTACACTTTTTCGCCTAAGATCTCTTTAGCGGTAGGGTGCACGGGAATAATGCGGTAGCCGTGCTGCTTAAGATATTCAGCGACCCGGTAGCTCGGACGATCCGGCTTGGGCGATAACCCCACGACCGCAATGGTATGGGCATTCTTCAGAATCTCATCGATCGACGCGCTCAACGCCATCCCTCCGTTCCTTGATCGCTCCCTAGTATAACGAAGTGTCCCCACCCTGTCATTTCTAGCGACTAGCGCGACGCGGTATAATAAGGAAAAGGGTGAGGTGAGCATGGATAAAAAGCAGCCCATTTCATTTCAAGCACGCAAACGCGAGCGGCGCACAAAGAAGCCGCCAACAAGGCGACCGCCCAACCAGCGCCCGGGAGAACTCGACGATGTCCGCCTCTATTGGCAACAATTCATTGCCCATCCCTTAGCCGGCCCCGGACGGTTCCTTTGGACGGAGCGCATGCTGTGGGGCAACTCCCTCCTTGCCGGTGTCATCACCACATTCGGGATCATGCTCGAGTTCGGGTTTCACTTCTTAATGCTCTTAGCGGTCTTTGTGAACGCGTTCTTCCTTTTTTTTCTGGTCTACTACGTGCTCCCTTGGGTAGCCGACTGGGTCCTCAAACAGTTTCACGTGTATCAAAGCTCGGTGGACGGCATAAAACGCCAGATGATTGTCATCTCCGGTTGGCTTGTGGTGGTCAACCTCCTCCGCCTCGTGCCCGTCGCCCATTCGCTGCTCTACGATGCGGCGTTTGTGGGCTTCTTCGCCTTGGTGGCCATGGCGCTACACCGACAAACGCGTGCGCCATGGGGCGCGACGATTGCCGCCGCGCTGGCCAGTTTAATCGCCGTTTGGCTTATCCTGATTGTCCTGTCCATTATTTAATGAGAGGATGACGTCCCATAAGGTCCGTCCAGCCGCCGCGCTATGATTTGCAGTTTACGACTCCTGAGCCCGCGACACCGTAGGATTTCCTTCCTGATTGGTGGCCAACGCCACCGCCGTGGAACTAGGCCGCGTCGAACGCCGCGCCTGGCGGGACGCCCGTCCGATAATCCAGGGGCTGAACGGGGTGCGCCCGATAATCAGCATCAACACGGTTGAAGAAGCCACCAGCAACGCTTCCGTCAGGCCATCGAGCCAAAACGACGGGTGATACCATCCCAGACTGGCCAATATGCCCGTCCAGTACTGAAGCAGCATAGGGTGTACCAGGTAGATGCCAAAACTAACGTCGGCAATGGTTTTCACTAATTGCCAGCGATGGGGATTGTTTTGCCGTGCCGCCTCGTAGCGGACGCCCAGGGCGGCCAAGAGCACAATGGTCATGATCGCCCACGGCACCATGGCTGGCTGCAATACAGAATCGGCCATGGTCATGTTGTGCCCGAGATAGGTTTGCAAAAAGAACTCGGCCAGCATCAACGCCGCTGTCGCCGCGCTCAGCTTCAGCACCAGGGCCATGTGCGTCTTCAGCCAACTGCGAATTTGCGGCCAATAGAGAGCGGCGACACCCCCAATGACAAAATACACCGTGTAGGTCCACACCTCATCGCCAATGTAGGCATTAATGCCGGTCGGATGGGGTCCGCGAAAATACTGGTCATACGTAAACAGCGCCAGTTGAAATAACAGGGCGCCCGCCACCACCGACCAGGGATGCTTCTTGGCGACCTTCATTAACGCCAAAAACAGCGGCAAAATCAGATAAAACTGCATGGTAATCAGGAGGTAATAAAGGTGAAACCACGCGCCCCCGTCGAGCAAATTGCGTCCGTACGTCAGGAAAAAGACCCCAAGGGTCGCAAAAGACCCAAATGCGACCATGTACGCGGCGCTCCAAATCATGTAGGGAAACAGCACCAGGCGGTAGCGGCGCTTCCACACCTCCCACCAGTTCAGCCGCCGTCCAAACAAGGAATACGTCAGCACGAACCCGGTCAGGGCCATAAACGACTCCCGGGTAAAATGAAGCAGCGATAAAATCGCCCCTGATGAGACCCAGTTTCCACCGTTCGCCATGTACCAGGTGGAGTGCACCGCCACCACGGAGACAATTGTCACAGCCCGCACAAAATCCGCCGCTTCGACATACCCCTTCTTTTCCGCCATACTACCAGGCGCTCCCTTCACGCACTTGCTGGCGCAAGTCTTGACGAGCCACCTTGCCGGTGCTGCCCTTCGGCAAACTCTTCACCACGAAATACGCGGCTGGCCGTTTGAAGCGCGCGAGGCCTTTTTCTGCCCACTCGTCGAGCCCATCAATGGTCAACGCGGTCTCGTCGCGCGCCACTACAAAAGCCACCGGTTCTTCGCCTAAAATCGGATGCGGGCGTCCCACCACCGCGCAATCCGCCACTTCTGGATGCGCTAAGAGCCATTCCTCGACTTCCCGAGGAAAAATTTTTTCGCCGCCACGGTTAATAATGTCACGGCTGCGACCATCGAGGTATAGATATCCCTCCGGGTCAAGATACCCCAGATCCCCTGTCGGATACCAACCGTCGCGCACCACCCGACGAGCCCACTGGTTGGGTCCCCACCGCGGGTCAATCACCCCAGGACCGCGAATTTCCACCAACCCTCGCACCATCGGCGCCACCACTTGGCCCTGATCGTCCACCACGCGTACTTCCACGCCGCGTGGAATGCCTACCGACCCTGGCTTTCCGCCGGCGCCCGGCAAGGGATTGGCGGTAATTTGGCTGCCCGCCTCGGTCATCCCGTAAGTTTCCACCACGCCAATGCCAAACCGCGCCTCAATGCGGTTCTTGGTAGCGCGCGGCAAGGGCGCGGACGCCGAGCGGATAAACCGGATTCGCTCCGGGTGCTTGGGACCATCCGGTCGCTGACTTAACACCATTAAAATCGACGGCACGGCGTTAATCCAGGTGACCTGGAAGCGATCCACCGTGTCCCAGAAATCCGAGGCGTGAAACCCCTCCGATACCACGATGCTGCTGCCCGCTCGAAGACTCGCCAAGACAGCCACCACCAAGGCATTAATGTGAAATAGGGGCAACGGCGAATATCCCCGATCCGCCTCCGTCAATTGATGGGCTAACACCACTTGACCGGCCGTGTGCCACAACGCCTCAAAAGAGAGTCCCACGGGTTTGGGATCCCCCGTAGACCCCGAGGTCAGTAATATGACCCCCGCTCCCCGCTGGCGGGGTTTGAGCACCAACGGCGCCCCGACCAATGCCGTCGGCGGATGCTGCCCGTCGAAAAAGTACGTACTCCCACTTTTCTCGAGCGTGCGTCGCACGTCGTCGTCCGGCGCACTCGGATTAATGGGAACAGCCACCGCGTCCTGGGCTAACACCGCCAAAAACCAAAGAATAAACTCACCGGGATCCTGAATACGTATACCAACGCGATAGCCACTTCTAATACCCCAGTCGGCAAGCGCGCCCGCTCGTCGGACCACGTCATCATAAAGCTCCTCATAGGTCCACACCGAGCCCTTGGTGGTTAGAAGATAGTCACGCCCGGATTTTCGCTCCTCCACAATGTCCATCAGCGTCTGTCGAGCCATCATATCCCCCCTGCGTGACTACAGTGCCTTGACCGCCCGCGGTGCACGAACGCGTTCTTCCAGCACCAACCCGCCCGTCTCTCGGCCAAAGGCCAGCACCGCTAAAGCGCCAACCAGAGCCACCGCGGCGATAAAGAGGAAACTGCCGCGAATCCCACTCGATGATAACATGAGCGCCATAATATAGGGAGCTAGGGCTCCGCCTAATAACCGGCCCACACCTTCCGTCATGCCCACGCCGGTTCCGCGAATCGCTGTCGGATATTGTTCTGCGGAAAAAATCTTAATGGCCGGATCCACGGATACGCCAAAAAACGCCAACACCATGCCGATGGCGATGAGTCCGGCCGGCGACCGCACAGCCGGGAAAACCACCGCAGCTACGGCAGCAATGACCGTAAAGCTGACAATCACAGCCTTTCGCCCGATCTTTTCCACCAGCCAGGCTTCCACCAGCTTCCCGGGTATCGACGCCGCCATAATCAACGCGGCGAACTCCAGCGCCAAGGTATCGTCAATGCGTTCCTTGACCAAAATGGTCGGCATAAAGTTCATAATCGCATAAAAGACAAAAAGGATGCTGGGAAATGCCAGCCACAGCATCACCGTCCGTCGGCGGTAAGGTTTTGACCATAGTACGCCCACCGGAGCTTTCGGACGGGGATCAATGCGCTGGGCCGTGAGTTCTTCCCGGGCTTCCCGTCCCATGTAGCTCATCACCCGGTCGGCTTCCATTTGACGTCCCTGGGCCATCAGCCACCGGGGCGACTCCGGCAGCCACCGCGCTAAAATCGCGCCATAAACCACGCCTAACCCGCCCAAAAAGAACAAAATGCGCCATCCCGTCATAAGGCCGACGCGACCCATAATCCACCCGCCAAGCAAGGGAGCGGCAAAGTAGCCGACCGACAAGAAGGCGTCCAAAATACCGGCCACACGGCCGCGGACCCGTTTGGGGCTTAATTCCGCCAATAACGTATAAGGCAGGGGAAACATGGCCCCCAGCCCTAAACCGGCAAAAAACCGCAAGAGCAGCACCGTACGCCACCCGGGTGAAAATCCAGCCGCCGCCGTGAGCAATGAGTACCAGATCAGGGCAGCCACCAGAAGGCGCTTGCGTCCCAGACGGTCAGCCAAATAGCCCGAGGGGACAACGCCTACCACGATGCCTACCGTGGCCGAAGCGACCAATAGCCCAGTCTCAGATCCCGTCAGGTGAAACAGCGTCTTAAACGGCAACAAGACGACGCTCACCAGGCCAATGTCGTAGGATTCGATAAACCAGGCTATTGCCGCCAGCACTAACCATAGCGCTTGCGACTGGGTAATGCCCCAAATTCGCTTCTCCACCGGGTTGCACCATCCCATCACGTTGTCGATATCGACTGTAATCATATCAAGAACACATAAACCGAGCCTGAATCCAACCTAAACGTTTCCTGAAGATGCCCGAAAAGCGCGCCAATACTGCATTTCTTCGCGTAAGGCCAGTCCCACCTAGACATCTCATTTGCCACTCTCTAAGGTATCATATGGCGGCCGTTTGTGGCTAAGCGCCCACGATCCCGAAAATAAGGCCAATGCCGGCGCCGACAGCTGCCGACAAAGAGACCAGCACCCCGAATGATAGCGCATTCGTGACCACCGAGGTACGGGTCAGTCTGGCTTTGACCGCGCCTAAGGTAAAAGCGGCAAACAACGACAGAGCCCAACTGAGGTCGCGCTCCACCGCCAGGGGAAGGGGGAGAAGGTATGGAAGCAGGGGCGGAAGAGAGCCCACTAACACCGCGGTACCCATCACCCAGGCATTGGTCAACGGTGATTCGGTACGTTTTTCGTGGATGCCGAGGTGTTCGCGGGCCATAAATTTTAACCACCGGGGCCGGCTTTGGACGATGCGCCGAGTAATGACCGGCACTGCCTCGTCTGGCACCCCCAGCTCGTCCAGCAAGCGCGCCACGTGGTGCCGTTCCCGGTGCGGGTGCTGTTGAATAGCCTCAGCTTGATCGCGAATTTCCTTGCGCATGAAGTCGTTTTCGGACTGAGTCGCTAAAAACGACCCCACCGCCATGGACACGATGGCCGCTCCCACGGCGGAACACCCGGCAATGATAATTGCCCCATGAGCTTGATGGGACAACGCTTCGCCGGACACTAAACCAATGGTCGCCACCAAACCGTCATTAATGCCAAAGATGGCTTCGCGGATCAGTCCACTGTGACTCGGTCTTGCCGCGGACGCCGATCGCGATTGCCCGCGCAACCGACGCAGCCCCAAGAGGCGGCGCCGGGGTCGCACAAACGACATGACCACACCCCCGTCCCATTATGTCCCAAGGGCGCGTCCCGCAATAATCCAAAATCAGGCATTGACTAGGTGCTGAAATGCCTGCACATCATGGGTATGCATCTGGGTGCGGGGGATCCCATCTAACGGCCACCAGCGAAGCTCTGCGACTTCGTTCACATCCGGCTGCAACGCCTCCGCAACGCCATCCACTGGGGAACAGCGGTAGTAAAAACGCAAAGAATGATACGGGTGGCCAAACATGGCAATAAAACCCTCCGCCACATAGACCAACGACTCGGCCCGGACGTGAAACCCGGTTTCCTCAAAAAATTCCCGCGCCATCCCCTCGGCTAAGGATTCAAAGGCCTCTACTCCGCCCCCCGGAAAATCCCATAGTCCGGTAAAACGCGATCGCGCTAATAAAATGGTCCCATCGCGCACCAGCATCCCGTACGCTGCCGGTCGAAAACGCAGCTCTTCTGCATTGTACGACTGCACGCGGCCTGACAGGTCCTGACAATCGACCCGTCGCCCTTTGCCTGACGGCGGCTTCATGATCGTGCCCCCTTTCGCGCATCCCTCGCCGATCCGTGATTGTCTGGCCGTGAGAACGGCTAAGGGATACCCATTGCGATCATTCCCCACGCGCTCTCACCGCGCTCACAATGAAAGAAACGCCCACCCCAGGCCTACCCATCTTCCCTCTTGGGTGGACCGGAGCACCTCTATTGCGTTAAGGGCCCCCACGGGCATTGTGGGCTGCACGGAAGATCCAGGAAGCACACCGTCCGTGACATTACACTCGCCTAATACTATTGGACCACTGAGGGTTCATGGCCGGCCCGTGCCGATTGGCCCCCCACAACAACCCTAACCGGCCTCGTGGCCACTCTCAGGTTGCCGCTGGGCGCGAAGGAACGCCCGGTATAAATAGCGAGCCAAGTGTTCCACTTCGGCATCCACCTGATGGCGCCGGACCCCCAACGTCATTTGCAACTGGCACCCGGGATTCACCACTAAGACGCGCACCGGACGTGCCCCTTTGACCTCTTCCATCTTCCGATCAAGGAGCTTTAAGGCCCAGTCAGGGTGTTGGATATTGTAAATCCCGGCCGATCCGCAGCAGCGATCTTGCCCCTCCAAGGGCAGAAAGGTATCCCCCACCACCCGTGAGAGCATTTCGGCCGGCCGCTGCCCTCCCCCTTCCACGTTCACCAAATGGCAGGAGTTTTGCAGCACCACCCGTTCCCCCGCGCCCTGAAACGCCAGTGGCCGCGGCGAATTCTCCATGAGACTAAGCCAATCGCTCACACGCTCCGAAAAACGCTCAGCCCGCTCCCGCCATGCGGGGTCTTCCTCAAAGAGCTCGGGATAGCTCTTCAACATGGCGCCACAACCGCCTGCCGTATTGACAATCGGTCCCTCGTCCCGCTCAAACGCTTCAATATTGCGGCGCGCCAGGGTGCGCGCCTCCTCTTCGCGTCCCGCATGCCAGGCCAATGCGCCGCAGCATGTCTCTTCTGGCCGCTGCTGGACGCGGTACCCGGCAGCCGTCAAGAGCGCTTTGGCCGCTTGATTGGCATCGTGAAACAGCGCCTCCTGCACGCAGCCGTGAAAGAACAAAACCGGCTCGCTCGGTGAGGTCAGGGCCGGTGGTGGCGCCGCCACGGGTTCGGCGCGATAGTCCAGCATGGGCGCCAACATCTTCAAGTGCGACGGCAGAGGCCAGCGGGTCGCGCGTTTCCCCCATCGCGCCACCCGCCTGAGGCGGCGCGGCTGGTGTGTCAACCGCAACAAGGTGCGCGGTACCCAGGTCAACTGCCGATGCCCGGGCTTGGTCTGATCCAGCACCTTTTTCCCGGCCTCCAACACGCGGTGATATTGCACCCCCGAGGGACACGCGGTCTCACAGGCCCGGCATCCTAAACAATAACTTAAACTCGCCACCAAGCCGTCATCCGCGGAAATTTCGTCTTTCAGCACGCCTTCCACGAGCGCAATCCGCCCTCGCGGGGAATCCACCTCATTGCCCGTCAATCGATACGTTGGGCAAGCGGGCAAGCAAAACCCACACTTATTGCAGTGGTTAATCTCCGCCAGCGCTTTTTCTATCCACACGTTTGCCATCGCCCTCACCATATTAACGCATGTCCAGGAATCGGCCGCTGAAATCGCCTGACAAACGCCTTCAAATCCTCGCTGGCCGGCACATGCACCACCGTCGGTTCACCCGCTTCATTGGGCGGCCCTTCTGCCAAGCTATAGCCTTCGTCAACAGCGTCAATCCGGTCAATGAACAAGACCCCATCTAAATGGTCGATCTCGTGCTGAAGAATGCGCGCGTCAAAGTCTACGTACTTGCGGCGAAATGGCTCCCCCGTCGCTGTCCATCCCATTACCTCAATCTCCCGTGCGCGGCGGGTGGGACAATAAAAACCGGGCACTGAAAGACAGCCATCATAATCCTTCACTTCGCCGTACCAGCGAATAATTTTGGGGTTAATGATGACCTCGGGTTCATCCATCTCCTGGCCCTTCCAAATAAAGGCGCGAATCGAGGAGCCAATCTGCGGCGCGGCAATGCCGTACGCCGCCACCGTTTCCCAGGTATCAAAGAAATCGCGGACGAGCGCGTCGGACGCCGCTCCCACGGCCTTCAACTTCCGCGTGCGCTGCCGCAAGAACTCGGCCTTGTCGGGCAGCATCCAAATCTTCTGCTTCATTGACTCAACCTCAACCCCGGCTGCGATAGTCCTCCGGCGGCACATCCTCGTCAGGCAAAATCCCTAGCCGCCGAAAGCGGTCTTGCATATATTCAATAGGGGTATGTTCCACCCCGTTGTACCCTGGCTTGGTGTGCACATCCCAAGCATCGGGAAACACTTCCTTCAAAATGCGCCGGATGCGCCGCCCCGCCGCATCCGCGTCGGTCACCACCACGACTTGCCGATGGCGCGCCATCCAGCGCAAGCGGATAAGCCGCTCTTGCCCTGGAATGCCATACGTCATGGCAATAGGGATACTCTCCGGTAAAAAGCGTCTAAGACGTTTGGCGTCATTCTTGCCTTCCACAATGACAAAGAACCCGTCCACGCCGATCCCCCCTTAAGTTGAAACACTTAGTCGGGATCACCTCCTCGGCGTCGTCTGCATTCATGCTACCATGGGAAGCGAGGAAAGAGAAGCGAGAACTCGTAAGCCGGGTTCTGGCACAGATGATGTCGAAAGCGAGGAAGTTCATGAGAACGGTAATGATTGGAGAGGACCGCGTCCCCGCTGTCGGGCAAGGCACCTGGCAACTGGGGACCGACCGGCGTCGACGCCACCAGGAGGTCGAAGCATTGCGTTACGGCATAGAGCAGGGCCTCACGGTCATTGATACCGCCGAAATGTATGCGAATGGCGGGGCCGAAGAAGTGGTTGCCGACGCCATTGACGGTATCGACCAGCCGGTGTTCCTGGTGAGCAAAGTATGGCCCACCAATCAAGCTCCCGAGCGCCTAAGACGGTCGTTAGAGGCCACCTTGAAACGCCTCAGGCGTCCGCAAATTGACTTATATCTCCTGCATTGGCCGAGTCGCTCGGTGAACTTGCGCGATGCCCTAACCGGCTTAACCCAAGCATTCCGCGATGGCTTGACGCGCTATGTCGGCGTCAGCAATTTTCCCACCGCTGCCTTACAAGAAGCGCAAGCCTTGATGCCGCCTGACGTCCCCTTAGTCGTCGATCAAGTCGAATACCATCTCCTGAACCGGCGGGCGGAAACGCAGCTCATTCCCTATGCCAACCGTCATGGCGTCACGCTCATGGCCTATTCTCCGCTAAAGTTCCTGGCGCACCTCGATCCCCAGGATCCCCGATATCAGGTGTTACAACAACTCGCCGACAAACGCCAGGTAGAGCCAGCCACCGTAGCTTTGGCATACTTACTCGGCGCAGGACCGGTCATCGCCATTCCCAAGGCAATCTCCAAGGCCCATATTGACGCTAATTCCCAAGCGTTGGCCTTGGAATTGTCGGCGGACGAACGGCGCGCTCTTCAGGCGCAATTCCCGGTTCCCAATGAAGATTTGCCCTTTCAGGCGCTGTAAAGAAGAAGCCGGCCTTGTCAGGCCGGCTTCTTAGGACGTAAGCGGGTCGGCCTTGAGGAGGGCCTGAATCATCTCGCGCAACTTCATCTTTTGATTCTTACCACCGGGCCCGAGGGGAAACGACTCCAAGAGCTCCACCCGTTCAGGCCACTTGTACTTGGCCACCTGACGCTCCGCTAAGAAGATTTGGAAATCCTCGACCGTCGGTTCCTCTCCGGCTTCCGGCACCACAAAGGCACACACGCGCTCGCCGAGCACCGGATCCGGCATACCGACCACGGCCACGTCGCGGACTTTGGGATGGGCGCTCAAATAGTCTTCAATTTCCTTGGGGAAAATATTTTGGCTGCCTCGCAAAATCATATCTTTCTTGCGGCCCACCACCCGGAGGTATCCCTCCTCGTCGTAGACCCCTAAATCGCCGGTATGCTGATAGCCTCGCCACGGATCGCCCTCATCTATTTCATGATATGTCTGACGACTGTCTTCCATATTGCCCCAGTACCCATGGTGAATATTCCAGATGAGAATTTCCCCGACTTCACCCGGGGCCCAGCCGCCGTCCCTCAGCATCCACCACGGGCACGTCAAAACCTTCAAATGGTACCCCCGCGGCATTTAACAAATGTTCGCGGCTAATCCCCGGCAAAATGGGCCCCATACAACCACCCACTTCTGACGTGCCATACACGTTAAAGGACACAATGCCGTAATTCAAGAGTTTCTCCAATACCTCGCCCGACATCGGAGCGCCCGAATAGCTGACTAAGCGGACGGTTTTGACCGCCGCCTGATGAAAGGCTTCATGGGTCACCACCCGCGTAATCAAGGCCGGATTCCACACCCAAATCGTCACCTGCTCCTCGGCCGTCAGCTTTAAGACGGTGATCTCGTCAAATTCGGTCAAATAGAGGGAACGGCCTCCGGTATAAAGCGGCGTATGGACCCCCCACAACCGCCCCGATCCCCCGCTTAGCGGGCCAATTAAGAGCCGCGTATCGTACAAGGTATGCCCTGCCCGCTCTGCAATGGCTACGCTGTGCACGTGAAACCAATCGATGGTGGTCCGCTTGGATAACTTGGGAACGCCAGTGGTCCCGGCTGTAGGCAAGAGTTCGTGCACGGCCAGCGGATCGGTTTTCAGGTAGTTTAGGTCAGATTCCCGGTAGCGGTTAAAAATCGCCGGGTCTAGGTAATCGCTCAAGGATTCCACGGCGGGCGGCAACGCCTCTCCCGCTCGCGGGAGCACCACAATCCGCATATCGGGATGGCGCTTTTTGGCCTCGAGATACCATTCTAAGAGCGGACGGCCATGCCATTCGCTGACAATGACCGCGACCTTTGGCGATACCTTGTCCACGACTCCGAGCGTCTCGGCCATCCCGAGATCGACGTTGAGCCCGGCATGCATCATGGACAGTTTCGAGGTCGCCATGTCTAAATAAGCACTCTCAATGCAATTGGGCAAATGCGAGACCATCACCGACCCACGCGGCACGCCGCGATCGAGCAAATGAAAAATGAGGGCATTCACCTCGTCGTAGGCTTGTTTCCACGTACGCCGCCGACGCGCGCTAGCGTCAACCCCATAAAAGGTATCGACAAACGCCTCGCGCTCCCCGTAGATTCGCGCATTCCGTGCCAATAAATCCCAATGGACCCAATCAAAATGGCGCCCCCCAAGTTCGCGGGAGCGAAGAATTTGGTCAAACCGAAACAATGATTCCGAATCCATTGCACAGGACCCCCTCTTGCCGCAAGATTTTACATCGGCTTCCCCCGGCAAGTGCCACACTTCTCCATATCTCATGGATTTTCCTGCCGCCATCCGTCGCGCGCCGCGTGTCTTCACGCCACGCGAAAAGGCCCGACGTAACGCGGCCAGGCCTCCGTGGAGGCCATGACACCGAGGAGCTCTCGATGGCGCGCGCCGCGTGCGCCGGCCCTTGATGACGTCGAGAGGGGGCCGATGATGTCTCTTGTCTGGGAAGTTCGATGCCGGATGATCAACCCCGCCAAAGCCAGACCCACCGACGACCGCTCGGCCCTTCCCAGATCATTGGGAGGAGGACCGAGCGGATATCGACGTGCCGAGTCTGCCCATTAAAAGGCGTTTTCCCCGGTTAGTTCGCGCCCCACGATCAGGGTGTGCACTTCATAGGTTCCTTCGTACGTGTCCACCGTTTCCAAGTTGGCCATGTGACGAATCGCGCCGTAGTCGACGCTAATGCCATTGCCGCCGAGGATCTCACGCGCCATGCGGGCCACCTCCAGGGCACTGCGGGCGTTGTCCCGCTTGGCTAAGGAAACTTGGGGATACCGCAGGACGCCCGCATCGTACAAGCGTCCTAACTGTAACGCCCGAAGCTGCATGGCCACGACCCGCGACAACATGTCCACCAGCCGTTCCTGCATGAGTTGCGTGGCGGCAATCGGGCGCCCAAACGCAATGCGCGTCCGCGTATACTCGAGCGCTTCCGTCAAACAGTCCAGCGCCGCCCCGACAGTGCCAAACGCGATGCCAAACCGCGCTTGCGTTAAGCACGTCAGCGGAGAAGAGAGCCCTTCGGACAACGGGAGCAAAGCGTCTTCGCCCACCTCGACCTGATCGAGGTACAGTTCGGACGTCACTGACATCCGCATTGAGGCCTTGGTATGAATTTCCCGGGCCGAAAACCCCGGCAGGTTGGTGGGAACAATAAAGCCGCGAATCACGCCCTCATCGTCCTTGGCCCAAACAACGGCAATGTGCGCCAGGTTGCCGTTCGTAATCCAACGCTTGGCCCCCTTAAGGCGATACCCGTGCGCGGTTTTGTGGGCCACCGTACGCATAGCCCCTGGGTCAGACCCCGCATCAGGTTCGGTGAGGCCAAAGCAGCCGATCACCTCCCCGCGCGCCATGCGCGGCAAATAGCGGCGCTTTTGCTCTTCGGAACCAAATCGATAAATGGCATACATGGAGAGGCCGCTTTGCACGGAGGCGAATGACCTGAGCCCCGAATCCCCGCGCTCTAACTCCTGCATCATAAGCCCGTAGGCGACGCCACTCACCCCCGCACCGCCGTACTCTTCCGGCAAGGTGGGACCAAAGACGCCCAGTTCCCCAAGCTGGGGAATCAGATCCACGGGAAACCGCCCCTCTTGCCACCATTGTCCCGCCTGGGGCCGTACCTTTTCATCCACAAACATGCGGACGGCGTCCCGAATTTGCCGTTCTTCGGGCGATAAGGTGCGATCAAGATCCAAAAAATCATCAACGGTTAATGATCGATTACTCATGCGGTTCTTCCTTTCTGACTTGTCGCAGGCGCTGCACCAGCCCTAGGATCTCCTGGCGATCCTGATCCATCACCGGCGGCGCCGTGTGCATACGAGCCTCCGCCTCCTGAAAATGCCATGGCAGACGCACTTGTTTCAAGGGCCCAATCGCGCGATGCACCACCTGCCCTACAATCTCATGACCGCGCGCTTCCGCCTCCCTCAGCGCCCCGGGAATGCTGGCCACGGGCCCCGAAGGGATCCCCGATGTTTCGAAGCGGTCAAGCCATTCTGGGGTGGAGGCCGTCACCAAAACCGACTCCAGTAATTGCGCCAACTCGGCCCGATGCTGCACGCGATCCGGGTTGGTGGCAAAGCGCGGATCGTCCGCCCATTCGGGATGATTTAAGAGTGCGCATAACGAGCGAAACTGGCCATTATTGCCCACGCCCACCGCAATCCATCCGTCTTTGGTGCGAAATGTTTGATACGGGGCTAATTGCGGATGCGCATTGCCATAACGAACCGGATCTTGGCCAGTCACCAAATAGCTCTGGGCGACGTTCACGAGCCCCGCCAGTTGGGCTTCCCATAAGGAAACCTCCACATGATCGCCACGCCCCGTGCGCGCTCGGCGGACCAAGGCGGCTTCGATTCCGCTGAGCAAGAACAGTCCCGCCAAGAGGTCTGACACCGCCACCCCCACTTTGGACGGTTCTCCATCCACCGGGCCGGTGATGGACATCAATCCGGAGGCCGCTTGGATGACAAAGTCATATCCCGGCCGGTCATCGCCGGATGGATAGCCGCGCAGGCTAGCCGTCACTAAGCGCGGATTCTCTTCCCTAAGGGATGCCAACCCCAACCCCCAGCGCTCCAGCGTGCCCGGACGAAAGTTTTCCACCACCACATCCGCCCAATAGAGAGCGAGGTCGCGCACAATGGCTTGATCCTCGCTCCGGGCTAAATCGAGGGCAATGGACCGTTTGTTGCGATTTGCTGAAAGGAAGTACGCCGACTCGCCCATCACAAACGGCGGGCCCCATTGCCGCGTTTCATCGCCCTCCGGGGGCCGTTCCACTTTAATCACCTCGGCCCCCAGCTCCCCCAAGGCCATGGTGGCAATAGGCGCTGCCAGCACGCGCGAGAGGTCAAGAACGCGAAGACCGGCTAAAGGCCCCTCCTTCATGTTTAGGGCGCCACCACGGCGGTTTAGCCCCGCACCTCCTCCAGGGTCTTGTCTAAAATATCCAGCGCTTCGTCGAGCATATCAAGCGGCGTGTTGAGCGGCGCTAAAAACCGCATGACATTGCCATAAATGCCTGACTTCAACAGCAGGACCCCTTGCTCAATTAAGCGGTGTAAGGCCTTATCCGTTTCTGCCGCGGCTGGCTCCTTGGTTACCGGATCCTTGACGAGCTCGATCGCCACCATGGCCCCCAGGCCCCGCACCTCGCCAATCACGGGGTGCTTCTTTTGCATGGCGGTCAGACGGGCCATGAGGTGCTCCCCTTGGCGTTTCGCTTGTTCCAGCAGATTTTCCTCTTCAAACACGTCCAAGACCGCATTACCTGCTGCTGTCGCGAGGGGATTGCCCACATAGGTGCCGCCAATTTGGGAATCCTCGGGCCCGTCCATCACCTCGGGGCGGCCCATAACGCCCGATAGCGGGACGCCATCGGCGATAGATTTCGCCATGGCCAGCAAATCCGGGCGAATGCCGGCTTGCTCCGTGGCAAAAAACGTCCCCGTGCGGCCAAACCCGGTTTGGACCTCGTCGACAATCAGCAAAATCCCGTACTTGTCCGTAAACTCGCGTAGCCATGGCAAAAAGCTCTTCGGCGGTACCACAAATCCCCCTTCGCCTTGCACCGGTTCCACAATCACCGCCGCCAAATCCTCGGGAGCCACCTGCAGCATGAGTGCCTTCTCAATGGCCGCATAGCAGCGTTCGTTGCATTCGTGGTGCGGATCTCCGCCAGCATACTCGCAGCGATATGGGTAGGGATAAGGCGCCCGGTAGACTTCCGGGGCGTAGGGGCCCATTCCCGCTTTGTAGGGGTGCACCTTGGAGGTTAAGGTCATCGCCATGAGAGTGCGCCCGTGAAACGCCCGCTCGAAGGCCAGAATGCCCTTGCGCTTGGTGTACGCGCGCGCAATCTTTATCGCGTTTTCAACGGCTTCGGCACCCGAATTGAAGAACGCGGTGGTGGCGGGCCCGCCGCCCGGAAAATGGGCATTGAGCCGTTCGGCTAGTCGCACGTAACTTTCGTAGGGCACAACGGTAAAATCGGTGTGCAGAAAGCGGTCCACTTGTTCGTGCAGTGCGGCCTTCACCCGGTCGTGGGTATGCCCCACGTTGAGCACCCCGACCCCTCCGGTCAAGTCGATAAACGTGTTGCCGTCAATGTCCGTTAAGAGGCTGCCATGCGCATAATCAATCACCACCGGCGCATACACCGAGACCGCACGCGGTGTCGCGCGGTCCAGTCGTTCTAGCACCGCTTGGCTCTTGGGTCCTGGAATCTTCGTCTTTAAGCTGATGAACTTCGTTTGGGTTGCCATCATATCCTCCTTGTCTCAGGTCGCCATGACCCGGTCGTGTACCGGCTCCGGCTACGCGTCAATCTGCGCACGCTGCAATCGCCCACTGTAATCCACATAAACCGCTTTCCATTCCGAGAAAAAGTCGAGTGCCGCGGTCCCCGCCTCACGGTGTCCATTGCCAGTGCCCCGGGTGCCGCCAAAGGGCAGATGAATCTCAGCCCCAATGGTGCCCGCGTTAATGTACACGATGCCCGTGGCCAAATCGCGGATGGCGCGAAATGCACGATTGACATCGCGCGTAAAAATGGACGAAGACAATCCATACGTCACCCGATTATTCACCTCGATGGCTTCATCGAGATCCTTCACGCGGATCATGGAGAGCACGGGGCCAAAAATTTCTTCCGTAGCAATCCGCATATCTGGCCGCACGTCGCCAAACAATGTCGGCGCAAAGTAATGCCCGCGCTGCAAAGCGGCCTCAGTGGGGCGATGGCCGCCGACCACCAGCCGCGCGCCTTCCTGTTGGCCAATTTCAACGTACTGTTCTACCTTTTGGACGGCTTTCTCATTGATTAACGGCCCCACATCGGTGGCATCCTCTAGCCCGTGCCCTAGCTTAAGCTGGCGAATGCGCGCCGCCAAGCGCGCTTCCAGTTCCTCATAGATGTGCTCGTGCACAATCAGCCGCGAGCACGCCGTGCACCGCTGCCCACTGGTGCCAAACGCGCTCCACAAGATGCCATCGATGGCTAAATCGAGATCCGCATCATCCATGACGATAATGGCATTTTTGCCGCCCAGCTCCAACGACACGCGTTTCAGGCGTTCACCGGCCACTTTGGCCACGTGCCGCCCAGTCTCATTGGAGCCGGTAAACGAAATGAGATTGACCCGCGGATCTTGCAGGAATGTTTCGCCTACTTCGGCGCCGGACCCGAAGACTAAGTTCACCACTCCCGCGGGCACGCCCGCCTCTTCTAGAATGTGAACTAATTCATAGGCCAGTAGCGGCGTTTCGCTGGCCGGTTTAAAGACTACCGTGTTGCCGCACACCAAGGCGGGGAAGATCTTCCACGTGGGAATCGCCATCGGAAAGTTCCATGGGGTAATAATCCCGGCCACCCCAATGGCATCGCGGGTAGCCATGGCAAATTTATCCGGCAATTCCGACGGGGTGGTGTAGCCAAAGCTGCGACGGCCTTCGCCCGCCATGTAAAAGGCCATGTCAATACCCTCTTGGACATCGCCGGCCGCTTCCGTGTACACCTTGCCCATCTCGCGGGTCATTTTTTGCGCCAGTTCATGCTTTCGCTCCTGGAGAATCTGGCCTACCCGAAACAAGATTTCCCCGCGTTTGGGGGCGGGATATTTGCGCCAACGGTCATACGCGTCGCGGGCAGCTTCTATGGCGCGCTCAGCATCCCGCGGGCTTGAGGCGGGAACCTCCGCCACAACTTCACCGTTCCCGGGATCAATATCTTGGTGATAGCGCCCGCTTTCCGGCTCTACCCACTGCCCAGCTATGTAATTTTTGAGCTTCACCCTGCGCCTCCTTCGGCCTACACCATTCACCATGACCGACTCAAGTATACCGGGGCCCTGACAAAATTTCCATGGACGCTACCCAGAAGGATACCCGTTGTGGATTGGTTGCATGCTACAGAAAAAGGAGGCAATGCAGCTCATGGCGACACGCGCGGTTTCGGCCATCCCGTGGCTTTTGACCGTCTGGCTTGCTGGGTGCGGGTTGACCACTCAGAGTCCCTCGCGCGCGGCAGGGCCCCACACCCAATCTGCTCCGACGCAAAACGGACCTGCCACCTGGGTCAAAACCCCTTCTCGCTGGCTAAGTTACGACGCGTCGCGCCGCGTCGCCATGCTCACCCTCACACTAGCCCCCACCGTGCAAAATGAGTCCTACCTTCTGAATGGCGCGCCAATGCCTGGTCAACAGTGGACTATGCCACCAGGATGGCATGTGGTCATCCACGCCTACAACGGCAGTGCGCATTCGTTAATCCTGGCTCTGGTCTCTCCCCAAGGCCAAACGCTGCATCGTAGCCGCCTGATTCCCTCCCGTGGGCGCGCCTCCGTGCGTTGGGTTTCCCCGAAACCCGGATCTTATCAGCTTGCATGGTACATGGCGGGTCAGCACACCCCGCTGGCAGGCCTCGCCATGCACGTCAAAAAGAACACCATGCCGAATTTTTTCGATCCTTACTCCAAGGCCGCCAAATACGCGCCAATCTCCCCAGCTGTCAAACGCCCCGAGTGAATGCGCGCCACCCCGGCTCCGGTCGCAAAAAATTCGAGATTATAGGCCGGCACTTCGACGGATCCCTCGGGACCAAATGGGTAAAAGGTCCCGTCAATAGTAATCCCGTTACCCATCATGCCGAAGCCGAACCCTCCTTGATATCCGGCAAAAATCCGAAGTTCCGTTTCTTCGATGGCGGTATTCACCTCGACGCCCACGAATCCGTCGACCCGGGGCCCCCCTTTCGCATCTTGCACCATTTTCTCAATCGCGTACCGCCGCGTATCGGAAAAACGCGTGGTCACTGACGTGAGTTCCTGGTTAAAAAAGTTCCACGACGACAAGATGGCACGAGTGGAATACCCGACCGGCATACAATGCCAATGGTATCCGAGGCAATAGTTTACCGGCATCCAACCAACCTGCCACAACTTGTAAAATGCGTCGCCGCTTAAGGGACTCACCAGGGGGGTTTTGGGCGGCCTCAATCCCTCAAAGCGCACCGCCGTGCCAATCACGCTGCATTCCACTAAGCTTTGCTGGCGGGAAAAGCGAAAGTGCGCGTCCACCACCGCGTGCGCCCCAGCCAGGCGCGCTTCCATCAACAAGCGCTCCACCGCATCACGCTTGGCTCGGTAGTAAGCATACACCAAATTGGCCGCATCATAGTTGCTGTCCAAATAAATGCGTCCGTTCATGTCACTGGCCGCATTGTAAAAACAACTGCCCGCCACCTGCACCAACGGGGTCATGCGGATCTCGTCGGCTAAGTACAAGTCGCCAATGCTTAAGGTGCTCATCCACGGCAATTCGCGCGCCATTGTGCGCTGCACGCGTTTGACCGCAGCGTCCGGCAACCGCCCCGCCTCGAGTGCCTCCCGATCTTGCATCATTTGATGTTCACTCTCAGCGCTATATTGGCGGAACGTGCGTTGAAGCGCCTGGCTTAAGGCGATATCATCCGGCTTGCCACCCGCTCCCTTGTTTCGTCGAAACCACGGCACCGGCACCCCTCCTATAGCCCGGGATCATTGAGCGGCAGGACTAAGCTGGGCGTCTTCAGTTGCGACTCCTGAAAGCGTTTCACTGCCGTACCCACGGCAAAAAATTCAATGACGTGGGAGCCCCACTGATGGCTGGATTCGTGAAGGTGGACACCCACGATGCCATCGGCCTGTAAGTCAGCCGCTTCCAATTGCATGCGCTCCATGGCCAGTTCGCGCGCATCGTACAGCCCCTGGGTGTAAATGGTCATTTCTTGATTCTGCCCCACCTGCCGCAACATCTGCATCATGCCTTGATGGGCAATGTGGTACACGCACGATCCCATGACCAAGCTCACCGGCCGATACCCGGTCTTCATCAGCGTCCAGAAATCCTGGCCGGACAGATCAGACGTAAAGGGCTTATTTTTAATGGTGCGATGACTTTGGCCGTCCTTGGCGCGCACCGCGGTGCCAATGGCGATAAATTCCGCGAGATGCTGGCCCCATTCGGCGTGCTTCACCTCCAAGCGCACGCCAATAATGCCGTCAGCCTTGAGCGCATCCGCTTCTTCCTCCATCCGGCTCATAGCGAGTTCGCGGGCGTTATACATGGCTTGCGATAAGACGGTCATTTCTTGGTTCTTCGACCAGGCCGACTGTTGATAACCAATGTGGTAAATGGAGGATCCCATCACTAATCCCAACGGTTCAAAGCCGGCTTCATCCACTAACACAAATTCATTGACGGTTAAATCCGACGTAAACACGTAGTGTCCTGACTCACGGTTCAGCCGCTCCAGGGCATCTGCGGGAATATCTTGATACGATGAATTATCGCTCGTAACCCACGCCTCCTTCATAAGAAGGTGAAAGATAAATCGAAGACCCCTCGCCGAAATCGGGGGAGATCTCACGCTATTTCAGCATAACCAATTTTCGTCCGGAGCAAAAGACACGCCGAAAGAGGCCTATGAGCGGGGCGGTCTCGCTTCCCCAGTGCTGACCTCCGCGCAGGGTGCCCTTTGATGGTGCTATACTGCTGCGTAGAGATGGAGGTGTCCTCATGGCAGAACCCGTGGAAACGATCGAAGGTTGGTATGCCTTACACGATTTTCGGCAAGTCGATTGGCAGCGGTGGCGCCAGTTGAATGCATCCCAGCGGCAACGGGCCCTCGATGAATGGCGCGAACTAATGGAAACGTTTCAGGCGGTGTCTCCTGAAACAGGGTCGTTCGGCCTGTATTCGGTCTTCGGGCACAAGGCCGATCTGCTGCTCTTACACTTTCACGCGGATCCCGCGGCGCTGATGACCCGCGAATGGGCGGTCGATCACACGCTTCTGGGTTCGGTTCTCACCAGGCCCTATTCCTATTTTTCCGTGGTCGAGCTGAGCAAATATTTGGCCCAAGGATTAACCGAAGAAGCGGCGCGCGCGAGTTTTAGGGGACGCCTCGAGCCCAAGATTCCCGACCGTGCCTACTGCTGCTTCTATCCTATGAATAAACGCCGACAAGGCCAGGACAACTGGTACATGATGTCGCGCGACGAGCGGCGCGAACTGATGAAAAATCACGGCATCATTGGTCACAAGTATCATCAGGAGGTTATTCAAGTGATTACCGGGTCCCAGGGACTTGATGACTGGGAGTGGGGCGTGACACTCTTTAGCGACAATCCGGTGTCCATAAAAAAACTCATTTACGAAATGCGGTTTGACGAAGCCAGTGCCCGTTTTGCGGACTTTGGCCCGTTTTACCTGGCTCGGCGCATCACGAGCGGCGACTTCACCACGCACCTTGCGTTGCCCGATGCCTAGCGGGATCGCCCAAGGGATTGCGCGTCGGAACAGCTCTTATTCACTCGGTAAATCTTCGGGAGGCGCTTTGATGCATCGCATTCAACTTCGCGTGCGGTTTGGCGAAACGGATATGGCGGGCCACGTCAATAACGCGGTCTACCTGAGCTACTTAGAAGAGGCGCGCATTCGCTTTTTGGAAGAGGTCCTGGGTGTTACGGAGCTCCCCTTTATTCTCGCCTCAGCCAAGCTTGATTTTCTTCGCCAAGTCTTCTTTCGCGACGCTCTCACGGTCACTACGGGCGTTATCCGCTTGGGCCGCACCAGCCTTCACTTGGTGCACCAGCTAAGGCGGAACGCCGATGACGCACTCGCGCTCCAAAGCGAAACCGTCCTTGTGCATTTTAATTATGCGACGCAAAAACCCGAGCCGCTGCCGTCATCGTGGCGCCCGTTGCTCATGGCCCACATCACCGAGGTCCCGAAAGTCCGGACTTCCTAAAGTCGCGGGCGGTGTAGCGCCGGGCGCGAATGACCGCGATCGATGTAGGTGACAATGCCCCCCACCAGGGCCCATAACCACACAATGCCACTCACTGGCCATAGGAGCGGCCCTAACAACCCGAAGCTGACCAGTTTGAGCAACCATACCACCGCCAGCACGCCGACCTGCACCAGCCCTGTGGTCCACTTGCCCATGATGAGCGAACCCACGCCGGGCAAAAACAAGTTGACGACGATGCCAATAGCGGCTAAGATGCGTCCCATGTTTCTCACCTCGCTTATCGATATCATACCGCATTAGGGGCAAAATGCGCGGCTTCCTTAAAAACGCTCCTCGACATCTTGTGGAAGCCATGCTATGGTGGTGGTATCATCTAATACATACGTTTGCAAAAAGGATAGGGGATGAGCATGCGCGCCATACAAGGATGGCAAGCCGCAACAATCCTAAACCGGTCACCCGAAGGCCGCCACTTTGGGTTCGACTACTCCTTAAATCCCTATCGCGGCTGCTTTCACGGGTGCCGGTACTGTTACGCCCGGGAGTCCCACCAGTACTTAAACTTAAATCTCGCGGAAGACTTCGAACAGCGCCTCTTTGTCAAGCACAATCTTGCGCCGCGCCTAGCCCACGAATTAACGCGCATTCCTTTGACTGCCACCATTGCCCTCGGCACCGTGACTGACCCCTACCAGCCTCTCGAAGGACGCCACCGCCTCACCCGGCAAGCGCTCGAACTCTTAGCCGACAGTGGACATCGCCTGACCATCACCACCAAATCTCCCCTCATCGAGCGCGATTTGGACGTGTTAGCGCCAATGGGCCAGCGACGTCAACTCGCGGTGCACGTGAGCTTAATCTCGCTCGATCGCCCGCTACTGCACCGCCTAGAACCGGGTACTGCTCCGCCCCGGCGGCGTCTCTTGACAGTCCGGCGTCTCAAGGATGCGGGAGTGCCGGTCGCCGTCTTTGTAGCGCCCATCATTGCCGGTTTTACTGATCAGGAGGAACATTTGGACGCCCTGTTGAAGGCCGTTCGCGACGCCGGCGCTGACTGGGTGATGGCCGCTCCCCTCCGCATCAGTCCTGCCCTGCGCCCCTACTTATGGGAGCACTTGGCGGGCATCAATCCTGAGGCAGCCGAGATTCTCAGGCTGGTGTATGGTTCCCAACAAATGCCTGGGGCCCCGTATCGGAGGCTGCTGGAGCATCGGATTGACCGGCTGACGACGCGATACGGCCTCTCGCGCCAACCAACAGCGCTTGTCCCTTACCGGCGCCACCAGCAGTTAATTTTTCCTTTCCCCTAACCCACCCACCGGTTAACCTGGCCTCATCGCGGGCATCATAAAGGCATGACATTACTCGGCTGGATGTTTTCCACTCTCGGCCTGATTGCAGCGCTGTTTACGGCCTGGGCCGAGCGCCTTTTGGATCTCAACAGCACATTGCGCCTGGGACCCTGGACCTGTTCAGCTGTCGTCTTCAGCATGATCGCGGCGGGCTTGGTCGTCCTGGCCTTTATCGCCGTGGCTAGCCGCTACACCCGCCTCGGTGGGTTTTGGGCACTTTTGGCCGCCCTTTCCGGGTTTATTGCTGCGCACCAGCTTTGGACCACCGCTGGCTCTTTGCTATTCCTCGGTGCGATCTTTTGGCTCTTTGCACCGGACGAGGACAGGAACGTCCGGGTTCATCGGTAAAGATGGACGCTCTGATCCGCTATCGTCTTCGAGAACGCTTGAAATTGCATATCCTCGCGCTGCTGCATGAGGGCCGCTTGCAGTTGGGCCTTCACCGCCCCATAGGGTTCGATGGTCGGGGGTCGCAGAGCGCTCACCTCTAAAATCTCCCATCCTTGACTGGTATGCACGAGGGCCTCATGACCCGGCTTTAACCGATCCATGACCTCGTAAACATGAGGCAACAGCCCGGAGGCTGGGCCCGTGTATACCCAGTGATACCCATCGTCCATTAGACTGCCCCGAGCGTCATGTCGGGCCAACGCCGTCCACGATGCGCCATGCTGCAATTGGCTAACCACGTCTTGAGCGAGGGTACGCGACGGTACCACCATCGTTCGCACCTGGTCTTGGGCGGGGGTGCGAAACAAGGCTACATGCTTTTGATAATAGGCGAAGACGGCCTCTGAGGAGATAGGGCGCACCTTTTGCGCGATGCGCGCAAAGGCCGCGTCCAGCTCCATTTGCCGCGTCATGAACTCTCGCACATCGGCCCACGTCAAATGGCTCCTCGCGAGGGCCTCATCTGCCTTGTTTTTTCCTCCGTACCCCACAATGAGGTTTTCGTTGATGAAGAGGTTTGCTTCCCGCCGGGCCCGAGACGCCGTAATCCAGTGATGGCGCAGCGCATAGGCCTCCACTGCCCATTCGCTGGCCAGTTCTTTGACTTCTCGCCGTTCGGCGGCCGGCGTGGTGCTCAAGTGCACTCCCTGCACAAGATCGGTGGCGGCCACAGCCTGTTTCCAGTCACTGACGGTCATGACGGATCCGTCCACCACAGCCAAGGGTTTAGCCCCCGTGGTTCCGTCGGCATTCCCGCAGGCCGCTGTTCCCACGCTGATCGCTCCCATGAGCAACACCAACACGAGCCGCAGGGTTTTTGGTTTCAAGATGGTGACTCCTTATTTGTTAATCTCAGTGGTGGATAACTTTTGTGAAAGATTGCGACGAGCCACTGGATCTCGTCCAACCGTTTG